>NZ_JBEXIL010000030.1:0-75659 GCF_040608555.1 Micromonospora sp. NPDC005172 | reverse complement strand
GCGACTGCGGGGCTCGCAAGCCCGGCTCACTCCTCGCGACTCACTGTGTCTGCCCTGTTCGCGACTGCGGGGCTCGCAAGCCCGGCTCACTCCTCGTGACTCACTGTGTCTGCCCTGTTCGCGACTGCGGGGCTCGCAAGCCCGGCTCACTCCTCGCGACTCACTGTCCCGGCGGGTACGACCACGGTGCCGGTCGCGGTGACCGCCACGATCGGCGGGTCGAGGACCTCGGCGGCGGACTCGGAGCGGTCCGGGCGGCCCCGGCACACCACCGCGCAGCTCAACTCCAGGGTGCGGCTGCGACTGCCCACCCGCGACACCTGCGCCGTCACCTCGACCACGTCACCGGCGCGGATGGGCGCGGTGAACCGCACGTCGGAGTACCCGGCGAACAGACCCTCGTCGCCGTCGGTGCGGATGCACACCTCCGTGGCGACGTCACCGAACAGTCCCAGGGCGTACGCGCCGTCGACGAGGTTGCCCGCATAGTGGGCGTGCGCGTAGGGCACGTACCGCCGGTGCGTCACCGTCAACCCGAGCCGTGCGTCGGTCATGCGTTCGCCTTCCGTTGCGTGATCAGGGCGTGCACCAGATAGCTGGCCACCTCGCCGGGGGTGGTGCCCCGACCGAAGATCCGATCGACGCCCAACTCGTCGGTCATCGTCTCGTCGAAGCGGGGACCGCCGACGATCAGCAGCGGCCGTCTGCCCGCCGGCATGGCCTCCCGGAACGCCGCCGACATCTCCCGCGTGTTGTGCAGGTGCGCGTCGCGTTGCGTGACGACCTGCGACACCAGCACCGCGTCGGCCTTCTCCGCCCGGGCAGCCTCCACCAGCTCCGGCACGCTGACCTGCGCGCCCATGTTGGTGACCTTCAGCTCCCGGTAGTACTCCAGGCCCTTCTCCCCCGCGATGCCCTTGACGTTGAGGATCGCGTCGATACCCACGGTGTGCGCGTCCGTGCCGATGCACGCGCCCACCACGGACAGCTTGCGCCGCAGCCGCTGCTTGATCACCGTGTTGACGTCCTTGGCCGACAGCAACGCGAAGTCCCGCTCCACCACCTGCACCGCGTCCAGGTCGACCAGGTGGTTGACCCGCCCGTACACGACGAAGAACGTGAACCCGTCGCCCATCGGTTTGGCGTGCACCACCATCGCCGGGTCGATGCCCATCCTGTTCGCCAACTGCACCGCCGCGCCCTCGGCCCGCTTGTCGTGCGACACCGGCAGCGTGAACGACACCTGCACCATCCCGTCACCGGTGGTGTCCCCGTACGGGCGCACGATCTGCTTGCTCACGCCACCGCTTCGCGGCGGTGTGAGCGTCGGGCTGCTGTGCTGGCCGGTTCGCTCGCTACGCTCGCTCACGCCGCCTCCAGGATGTCCGTGGCCGGGTTGTAGTAGTCGGCCTCGTGCGCGGCGACCCCGTCGCGGCCCTTGCCCCGGTCCGCGGGCCGCTTCATGATCCCGAACGTGCCCTCGGCGATCGCCGTCAGCAGCGTCTGCTCCCCGATGCGCTCCAGCAGATCCAGGGCCTCACCGAGCACCTGGTTGGCGCGGCGACGGATGAACCCGCCCGCCGCCGGCACGAAGTCCTCGTGCAACCCACCGGCCGCGCCCAGCACGTACCGCACGTTCTGCAGGGCGATGTCCCGGTCGGACAGCCACGGCGTCACCACCGCCTCGGTCATCATCCCCACCAGCAGGATGCCCTGACCGGTCAGCGCGCCCGCCAGGTTGAAGAACCCGTCGAGCAGATTGCCCCGGAACACGTCACCGGTCATGTGCTTCGTCGGCGGCATCCACTTCAGCGGCGCGTCCGGGAACAACTCCCGCGCCAGCAGGGCGTGCGCCAGCTCCAGGCGGAACGACTCGGGCACCTCCGGGTTGATCTCGAACGCGTGCCCCAGACCCAACTGCCAGTCCGCCAGGCCCGCCTCGTGCGCGAAGAACTCGTTGAGCAACTGCGACACCGTCACCGTGTGCGCCTCGTCCACGGCGTCCGCGGTGGTCAGGTAGTTGTCCTCACCGGTGTTGATGATGATCCCCGCCCGGGCGTGGACCTGCCGGGAGAACCGCTGGTCCACGAACGTGCGCACCGGGTTGATGTCGCGGAACAGGATCCCGTACATCGAGTCGTTGAGCATCATGTCGAGGCGTTCCAGCCCGGCCAGGGTCGCCATCTCCGGCATGCACAACCCCGACGCGTAGTTGGTCAACCGCACGTACCGGCCCAACTCCTTCGACGAGTCGTCCAACGCCGCCCGCATCAGGCGGAAGTTCTCCTGCGTGGCGTACGTGCCGGCGAACCCCTCGCGCGTCGCGCCCTCGGGCACGTAGTCCAGCAGCGACTGCCCCGTCGAGCGGATCACCGCGATCACGTCCGCTCCCGCGCGCGCCGCCGCCTGCGCCTGCGGAATGTCCTCGTAGATGTCCCCGGTCGCCACGATCAGGTAGATCCACGGCCGCTGCTTCGGATCACCGTGCCGCTTGACGAGCCGGTGCCGCTCGGCACGCCGCCGGTCGATCCGCCGGATACCCGCCCCGACGGCCCTGCGCGCCGCCGACCGGGCCGTCGTCGCCGCCCGCCCCGACGGCACACCGAACCGCACCGACCCGGCAGCGGCCTTCTGCGCCAGCAACGTCACGTCGGTGCTGCCCTCGCGGACCAGCGCGTCGAACACCGGCACCGCCACCCCGTGACCCAGGCCCACGTCCGCGACGACCGCGTCGACCAGCCGGTTCACCCACGGAATGCCCTCCGGGTCGGCGCCGGTCACCCCGGCCAGCCGCAACACCGCACGCTCCACCGACACCGTCGTGTGACTGCGCGCCAGGTCGACCACCGGCTGACCGGCCCGACGCGCCAACTCCCGCGCCCGCGCCACCAACACCGGATCAAGATCAAGCTTGCCGGTCACGCCACACCGCTCATCTGCTCGCTCACGACGACCCTTCCTCGTAAATGACCTCGCCGCGCAGCACCAGCCGCCGACACACCGGCAGCGGCGTCGGATCGTCCGGCCCCCGCAACTCCGGATCCTCCGCCAGCAGCACCGGCAGGCCCCGCTCCACGCCCGCCGACGTCGACCACACCGCGAACGTCGCCGGCGCACCCAACGCGAGAACACCCTCGACGTCCAGGTGCACCGCCCGCCACCCACCCCGGGTGTGCGCCGCGAACGCCGCCCGCACACTCATCCGCTGCGCCGGGTTGTGATGCGCCGCCGCCGCCCGCACCGACCCCCACGGGTCCAGCGGCGTCACCGGCGAATCCGACCCGAACGCCAACGCCACACCCACACCGTGCATCGCGCCCATCGGATTCGACTCCAACGACCGGTCCAGACCCAGCCGCGCCTCGTACATCCGACCCGCGCCGCCCCACAACCTGTCGAACGCCGGCTGCATGCTCGCCACGATCCCGTACTCCACGAACCGCGCGATCATCCGCTTGTTCAGGATCTCCGCATGCTCGATGCGGTGCCGGGCCGCCCGCAGCCGCTCCACACCCAGCGTCGCCGCCGCCGCCGCGAAACCGTCCAGGACCGTGCCGATCGCCGCGTCACCGATCGCGTGGAACCCGCCCTGCATCCCGTGCGCCGCGCAGTCCACCAGGTGATCACGCACCTGCTCGACCGACAGGTAGCCGTGCCCGCACCCCTCGCCGTCGCCGTACGGCTGCGACACGTGCGCCGTGCGCGAACCCAACGCCCCGTCGGCGAACAGATCCCCGCCGGCGCCCACCGCGCCCAACTCCCGGGCCCGCGCCGCGCCACCCAACTCACCCCAGTACCCGTACACCTCGGGCACCCCCGCCCCCGAGATGCCCAGCAGACCGGTGAAGTCCTCCTCGTCGGAGATCTCCGGACCGCCACACTCGTGCACCGCCGCGATGCCCAGCGACGCCGCGTGCGCGAGCGCCACCCGCTGCGCCGCCACCCGCTGCGCCCGCGTCACCGACCCCTGCGCCGCCGCCCGCACCACGTGGTGGGCGTCGCGGCGCAGCCAACCCGAAGGGTCGTAACCCGCCGCGTCCACCACCTGCGGACACGCCGCCAGCAACGCCGACGACACCAACGCCGAATGGATGGACGCCTGCGACAGGTACACCCGCCGGCTGCCCGCCGCACGGTCCAACGACGCCGCGTCCGGCAACGTCGCATCCGACCAACCCGATTCGTCCCAGCCGTGCCCCAGCACCACCGCGTCCGCCGGCAGACCCGCCGCGAACCCCGCCACCGCGTCCAGCAACTCCCCCGCCGAACGCACCCCGGACAACTCCAGCCCGGACAACGCCAACCCGGTGTCCGTGGCGTGCACGTGCGCATCCACGAACGCCGGCGTCACCAGCGCTCCGGCCAGGTCCACCACCCGGTCGGCCGACGGCGCGTCACCGTCGGTGCCCAACCAGGTGATCCGCCCACCGGACACCAGCAGCGCGGTCGCGCTCGGGTCGGCCGGACAGTGCAGCACGCCGCCGCGATACAACGTCGAGGGGTTCGTCATGACCTCAGTCTGCCGCCACCCGCGCCGCGAACAGCCGACGCACCCCCGGCTCGCCGCGCAGCAACCCCAACGCCAACTCGGCGTGCCCCGGCACGTACCCGTTGCCCACCAGCATCGTCACGTCCGCCGCCAGCCCCTCCGCACCCAACGCCGCCGCCGAGAAGCTCGTCGCCATCGAGAAGAAGATCACCGTGCCGCCGTCCGCGGTCGCCAGGACCGCCCCGTGCTCACAGCCCGGCACGTCCACGCAGACCACCGTCACATCCGCCGGCGTCCCCAACGCCGTGGTCACCGCCGTGGACAACCCCACCGGATCACGCGCGTCGGCCAACGCCACCACCGACGCCAGCCCGGCCGCCGTCAGCGCGTCGCGCTCCGCCGCCACCGGAACCACCCCGACGGTACGCGCCGCCCCCGCCCGCCGCGCCGCCGCGAGCGACAGCGACCCGCTCTTGCCCGCACCACCGATCACGGCCACGCTCACCGGCGTCGGATCGCCCGCACGCCGGCGCTCCTCGACGTAACGCGACACCACCCGCGCCGTCAGCGCCGGCGCCCCACACACGTCCAGCACCGCGAGAGACAGCTGCGGGTCCTCGTCCTCGGGCAGCACCGCGGCGATCGACCGCGCGAACAGGATCGCCCAACCGTCACACGGCACCTGCTCGCTGCGCCCGTCCCAGCGCGCCAACCCATCGGTGATCACCAGCGGCGTCAGCGTCAACGACACCAGCGTGGCGACCCGCTCCCCCGCCTTCAACCCCAGCGGGGAACGCCGACCCGCCTCCTCGACGGTGCCGATCAGCATGCCCCCGGAGCCGGTCACCGGGTTCTGCATCTTGCCCCGCGTAGAGATGATCTCCAGCACCTCGGCGCGGACCGCGTCACCGTCACCGCCGTGCTTCTCCGACAACTGCCGAAAACTCGCCGCGTCCAGGTTCAACCGCTGCACCCGGATACGCACCTCGTTCGGCGCGATCGCCGCCGACGCGTCCAGGCGCCACGCCGCCTGCGGCAGCACCCCCGCCGGTTGCACGACGCGGTGCAGACCCACCGGTGACGTCACGCCGACCTCCCCTACCCAGCCGCTCGAAGCCCCGGCCAGGGCTCGCGTAACGGGAAAACTTACGGCAGACTAATTTCTTCGCCGGATATTTTCCAGTAGCCTTCGAGCTTCGATGATCCACCGCACCACCGAGGAGGGGCCGTGACCCAGACCATCCCGCAACCCCGTCACGCCCCGGTCGCCACACCGACCGCCGGGCAGCCGTACGAATACCACCGCCGCCCCCTGGTCGAACCCGACTGGACCCGCTTCCCCGGCTGGCGCACCGTCACCCGCGACCAGTGGGAATCCGCCCAGTGGCAGCGCGTCAACTGCGTCAAGAACGTCAAGCAGCTCCGCGCCGTCTTCGGCGACCTCATCGACGACAGCTTCTACACCGACCTCGAAGCCGACCAGAAGACCCTGGCCACCATGTCCATGCTGGTGCCGCCACAAATGATCAACACGATGGTGCCGTTCGCGCCGCTGACCACCGAAGCGCTGCTCGCCGACCCCATCCGCCGATACATGATCCCGGTCGCCTCCGACCGACGCACCGACTGGCCCTCACACCCCTACGCCAGCCGCGACAGCCTCCACGAGCACGACATGTGGGTCGCCGAAGGCCTCACCCACCGCTACCCCACCAAGGTCCTCGCCGAACTGCTCTCCACCTGCCCCCAGTACTGCGGGCACTGCACCCGGATGGACCTCGTCGGCAACTCCACCCCCGCCGTCGACAAACTCAAACTCACCCTCAAGCCCGTCGACCGCTACGACGCCCACATCGCCTACCTCAAGGCCCACCCCGGCGTCCGCGACGTGGTCGTCTCCGGCGGCGACGTCGCCAACGTCCCCTGGCGCAACCTCGAGTCGTACCTCATGCGGCTGCTGGAACTCGAGACGGTCCGCGACATCCGGCTCGCCACCAAGGCCCTCATGGGCCTCCCCCAGCACTGGCTGCAACCCGACGTCGTCGAGGGCCTGGAACGCGTCGCCCGCACCGCCGCCCGACGCGGCGTCAACCTCGCCATCCACACCCACGTCAACCACGCCCAGTCACTGACCCCACTGGTCGCCAAGGCCGCCCAGACCGCCCTCGACGTCGGCGTCCGCGACGTCCGCAACCAGGGCGTGCTCATGCGCGGCGTCAACGCCACCACCCCGGAACTGCTCGACCTCTGCTTCGCACTCCAAGGCGAGGCCGGGATCCTGCCGTACTACTTCTACATGTGCGACATGATCCCCAACGCCGAACACTGGCGCGTCCCCGTCTGGCACGCCCAGCAACTCCAGCACGACATCATGGGCTACCTGCCCGGCTACGCCACCCCGCGGATCGTCTGCGACGTCCCCTTCGTCGGCAAGCGCTGGGTCCACATGCTCACCGACTACGACCGTGAGCGCGGCATCTCCTACTGGACCAAGAACTACCGCACCTCCATCGAGTCCGCCGACCTGGAGGCGCTCAACAAGCGCTACGCCTACTACGACCCGATCGACACCCTGCCCGCCGGCGGCCAGCAGTGGTGGACCGACCACCGCGACGACTGACGCACCGAAGGTGTTGGCCGCCCACTCAACCGGCGGCCAGCACCTCCGACAACGGCGCCGGCGTCAATCCGCGCTCGCGTAATCCGGCGAGGATGTGCGGCAACGCCTCGTCGGTCATCGCCGCGTTCGCCTCGGTCACATGCATGATCACCACCGAGCCGGGACGGACGTGGTCCAGCACGGCCCGCACCAGCGGCTTCCACGCCTTCGCGAACGGATCACCGCTGATCACGTCCCCGTCCACCACCGTCACACCCAACGGCGCGAGGGCGTCCAACGCCGCCGCGTCGTGGCAGAGGCCCGGAAAGCGGAAGTACCGGGTCTGCCGACCCCCGTACGGCGCGATCACCTCGAACGTCTTCGCCACGTCGTCGGCCAGCTCGCCGACCGGCAGCCGGGGCAGGTCGTAGCAGTGCGCGGTGAACGCCGCGTGCCCGTAGGTGTGGTTCGCCAACTCGAAGCGCGGATTGCCGGCGATCCGCCGGGTCACCTCCGGGTACCGCTGCACCCACTTGCCGGTCAGGAAGAACGTCGCCGGCACCTGCTTCCGCTCCAGCAGGTCGAGAATGCGCAGGTTGGCGTACGACCGCACCCTCCCACTGCGCAGATTGGCCAGCATGCCGTCGGTCATGTCCGCGTCGAACGTCAACGCGACCCGGTCACCGGTCCGCGGGCCGTGGTTCACCACCGGCGCGCGGACTCCCACAGTCGACGCCCCGGGGACGTCCGGAACCCCCGGTGTCGGAGTCCCCGGTGCCGGCGCGGCCGGCGGAACCGTGGACCGGGGAACCGCGGCCGTCGGAAGATCTGTCGGTGCGGCGGAGGGGGCCACAGGCGGGGCCGGCGACGCCGAGGGCGTGGCGGGCGAGCCGACGAACACCGGCCGCTCCGGTGACGGCACCCGAGACGCCGCACAGCCGCCAACGCCAGGCGAGGCCACCACAACCAGTACGCCACACCAGAAGAGGCGAAGCCGGGATCCGATCACGAGCCGCATCATCGCAGAAGCGAGTACCTCTCACCGCCCCATCCACCTCGCGCCGATCTTGCACTTTCGGTCGCCGGAATGAGCGAGATACCCCTTATGCCACAACAGAAAGTGCAAGATCGGCGCACCGCTCGATGATCGACGGCACAGGGAGCGGGGCGGGGGCTCAGGCGGAACCTCCGCGCGGGGCGTACATGATGACCGCGACGCCCAGCAGGCACAGCGCGGCGCCGGCCAGGTCCCAGCGGTCCGGCCGGAAACCGTCCACCACCATCGCCCAGCCCAGCGAACCGGCCACGAACACCCCGCCGTACGCGGCCAGGATGCGGCCGAAGTTCGCGTCCGGCTGGAACGTGGCCACGAAGCCGTAACAGCCCAACGCGACCACCCCGGCGGCGATCCACCACAGGCCGCGCTGCTCCCGCCACCCCTGCCAGACCAGCCAGGCGCCCCCGATCTCGGCCAGGGCGGCCAGCGCGAACAACACCAGGGAACGAAGCACGGTCACCGGGCGACGATAGCCGCCGTACGCGACGGGTCCCCGGGTGCGTCGTCGCCCGGGGACCCGTGGACCGCTGAGGTCACTTGTTGAAAGCGTCCTTGATCTTGCTGCCGGCATCCTTCATGTTCTGACCGGCCTGCTTGGCGCGCGCGTCACCCTGCTCGCTGGCGCCGTCGCCACGCATCCGCTCGTTGTCGGTCATGTCGCCGATGCGCTCCCGCGCGGCGCCGGCCACCTGCTCGACCTTGTTCTTTGCCTTCTCGGTGAAGCTCATCGCGCCTCCTCGGTCTGGCGGTTGTCGCCGTTCGCTTGCCCGGTCTCCCGGTGCCGAAACCGGCGGTGCGGGTCGGCACACCCCGTAAGGCGTCCTAGGAAGATAGGTTGAGGGAGGGCGGCCCGGGCATCGCCCACACGATGGTTAACTGGCCGCATGGGAGAGCTCCTGCTGATCCGGCACGGCGAGACCACCTGGAGCGCCAGCCTGCGGCACACCTCGTACACCGATCTGGAGCTGACCCCCGACGGGGAGCGACAGGCCCGCACCCTCGCGGCGTTCCTCGCCGGCCGACGGTTCGCCACCGTGCTGTCCAGCCCCCGCTCCCGTGCGCTGCGCACCGCGCAGCTGGCCGGGCTCACCGTCGACGCGGTCGACGAGGACCTCAGCGAGTGGAACTACGGCGAGTACGAGGGCCGCACCACCGTCGACATCCACGAGGACGACCCGCACTGGAACATCTGGACCGACGGCTGCCCCGGCGGGGAGTCACCCGCCCAGGTGGGCGAACGACTCGACCGGGTGCTGGCCCGGGTCACCCCGATGCTCGACCGCGGCACCGTGGCACTGGTCGGCCACGCGCACAGCCTGCGGGTGCTCGGCGCCCGCTGGATCGGTCTCCCCCCGTCCGCCGGCGGACGGCTGCGCCTGGAGACCGCTACGGTCAGCGCGCTCGGTCACGAACACGGCCGGCAGGTCATCCTGCGGTGGAACCAGCCGGCTCCTCCGGCGCCCGGGACCGCGACCGACCAGGCACCCCGCCACTGATCTTCGGAGGGCGGTTCTCGTACGGCGTGGACAACACCACAGTCGTCCGCGTCGTCACGTTCGCCGACGTGCGGATCTCCTGAAGAACCCGCTCCAGGTCGGCCGGACTGGCCACCCGCACCAGCAGCAGGTAGAAGTCCTCCCCCGCCACCGAGTAGCACGAGTCGATCTCCGGTAGGTGCGCCAGCCGCTCCGGCGCGTCGTCCGGCTGCGACGGGTCGAACGGCCGGATCGCCACGAACGCGGTCAGCGGCAGGTCCAGCGCCTCGAACGACACCCGGGCCGCGTACCCCTTGAGCACCCCGCGCTGCTCCAGCCGGCGCACCCGCTGGTGCACGGCGGACACCGACAGCCCCACCTTCTCGGCCAGGTCGGTGTACGACAGACGGCCGTCAGCGGTCAGCGCGGCGACGATGGCGCGGTCGATCTCCTCCACGGCGAGCAACCTACCGGGAAATCGGCGCGACGGCGACGAGGAAGCGCGACGGCGGGTACGGCGACAAGCGCGCCGCACCCGCCCCGCGCCTGCTCAGCCCTTGGCGAGCGCCCGGGAGATCACCAGCCGCTGGATCTGGTTGGTGCCCTCCACGATCTGCAGCACCTTGGCCTCTCGCATGTACCGCTCGACCGGGTGGTCGGCCACGTAACCGGCGCCGCCGAGCACCTGCACGGCGTCGGTGGTCACCCGCATGGCCATGTCGGTGGCGAACAGCTTCGCCTTCGCCGCCTCGATCGAGTACACCCGCCCGGCGTCGCGCAGCCGCGCCGCCGCCAGCGTCAACGCGCGGGCGGCGGAGATCTGGGTGGCCGCGTCGGCGAGCAGGAAGCCGAGCCCCTGGAAGTCGATGATGGACCGGCCGAACTGCTGCCGCTCCCGGGCGTACCCGACCGCGTAGTCCAGCGCCCCCTGGGCGAGCCCGACCGCGCAGGCGGCGATGCCGAGCCGGCCCGAGTCCAGCGCGGACATCGCGATGGTGAAGCCCGCGCCCTCGCCACCGACCAGCCGGTCGGCCGGCACCCGCGCCCCGTCGAAGGCGATCTGCGCCACCGGCGAGGAGCGCAGCCCCATGGTCCGCTCGGCGGCCTGCGGCGCGATGCCGGCGGTGCCCGCGTCGGCGACCAGGCAGGAGATGCCCTTCGGGCCGGCTCCGCCGGTACGGCAGAAGATGTTGTAGAAGTCGGCGCTGTGCGCGTGGGTGATCCACGCCTTCGTGCCGGAGACGACGTACGCGTCGCCGTCGCGGACCGCCCGGGTGCTCAGCGCCGCCGCGTCCGAGCCACCCTGCGGCTCGGAGAGGCAGTACGCGCCGAGCAGGTCGCCGCCGAGCATGTCCGGCAGCAGCTTGCGCTGCTCGTCGGTGCCGAACGCGGCCACCGGGTAGCAGCTCAGGGTGTGCACGCTGACGGCCTCGGCGACCGCGAGCCACCGGCTGGCCAGGATCTCCAGCACCTGCAGGTACACCTCGTACGGCTGCGCCGCGCCGCCGTACTCCTCCGCGTACGGCAGGCCGAGCAGGCCGGCCCGGCCGATCGTGCGCAGCACCTCGCGGGGGAACTCGGCGCGTTCCTCGAAGCCGGCGGCCTTGGGCGCGAGCTCACGGTCGGCAAGCTCGGTGGCGAGGTCCAGCAGGTCGTGGGCCTCGTCGGTGGGGAGGATCCGGTCGACAGTCATAGCGCGATGAGCTCCGTGGGGGTGGTGTTGAGCCGCTGCACGCCGTCCGTCGTGCAGACGACGATGTCCTCGATGCGGGCGCCGTGCCGGCCCGCCAGGTAGATGCCCGGCTCGATGGAGAACGCCATCCCGGCCTCCAGCGGTCGGCCGTTGCCGGCCACCAGGTAGGGCTCCTCGTGACCGTCCAGGCCGATGCCGTGCCCGGTGCGGTGCAGGAACGCGTCGCCGTAGCCGGCGGCGGCGATCGGCGTCCGGGCCGCCGCGTCGGCCGCCTCCGCGCTGATGCCGGGGCGTACCGCCGCCACCGCCGCGCCCTGGGCGGCGTGCAGCACCGCGTAGTACTCCACGAACTCGGCCGGCGCGGGCCCGCCCGCGACATAGGTGCGGGTGCAGTCCGAGCGGTAGCCCGACGGCATGGTGCCGCCGATGTCGACCACCACCGGCTCGCCGACGCCGATCGGCCGGTCCGAGGTGCCGTGGTGCGGGCTCGCCCCGTTCGGGCCGGCGGCCACGATGACGAAATCGACGCTGACGTGGCCGGCGGCCCGGATCGCGGTCGCGATGTCGGCGGCCACCTCGACCTCGGTGCGGCCGGGACGCAGCCACTCACCCATGCGCAGGTGCACCTCGTCGATCGCCGCGCCGGCCTCGGCGAGCGCCGCCACCTCGGCCGGGGTTTTGCGGATTCGCAGCTCGCGCAGCACCTCGCCGGCGAGCCGCTGCGCGGCCTCGGGCAGGGCCGCGCGCAGGGCGAGGACCTGCTCGGCCCACATCCGGTCGGCGAGCCCGACGGCCGCCGCCGGGCCGTCGAGGGCGGCGACGACCAGGGGGTACGGGTCGACGCCGTCGGGATGGTCGACGATGCGCAGACCGGTGGTGGTCGCCGCCTCGGCGGCCGGACGCTCCAGCCGGGGCACGATCAGAGTCGGCGCGCCCTCGGCCGGCAGCACCAGGCAGGTGAGCCGCTCCCCCGCGTGGGCGTCGTAGCCGGTCAGGTAGCGCAGGTCGGAGCCGGGGGTGAGCAGCAGCGCGTCCAGGCCGGCATCGGCGGTGGCGCGCTGCGCGGCGATCAGCCGGTCCGGCGGGTACAGCTCGTCGGTTGCCACCCCGTCAGCTTAACGGTCGTTTGGGCATCCCCAGAAGCCACGTAGGTCGCACGACGAAAATCCACCGGCGTTGATTGACGTCGACAGTTAACACTCTTTAAGATTTGGCTGCCTCGAGGCCCACCCGTTCCTGCTCCCCCATGTCCCGCCCGCGAAACCCTGCGTGGGCGGGTGTAGTCCCCCGCCCACGGGAAGGCCCCCATGTCCTCACCACTGCGCCGCGTCCTCAGCGCCGGCCTGCTAGCCCTGGCCACCGCCGCCACCACCGTCGCCCTGGTCCCCACCGCCGCGCAGGCCGTGGTGCTGCCGAACGGCTTCAAGAGCGTCGGCTACATGCCCTCGTGGGCTGGGAACGTCAACACGATCCAGTACAACAAGCTCACCCACATCAACTACGCCTTCGTGCTGCCCAACAACGACGGCAGCCTGCGCGCCCTGGACAACCCCAGCAAGCTCTCCTCGCTGGTCTCGCAGGCGCACGCCAACAACGTCAAGGTCTCCATCGCCGTCGGCGGCTGGAACGACGGCAACGACTCGGCGTTCGAGGCCCTCGCGGCCAACTCCAGCAGCCGGACGGCGTTCGTCAACAACCTGGTCAACCTCGTCAACCAGTACAACCTCGACGGTGTCGACATGGACTGGGAGTACCCGGACCCGGGCGCCTCGGCCAACAACTACACCCAGGTCATGACCCAGCTCGGCAGCGCCATGCACAGCCGGGGCAAGCTGCTCACCGCGGCCGTCGTCTCCGAGGGCTACTACCTCGACGGCATCCAGACCGCGGTGTTCAACCAGGTCGACTGGTTCAACATCATGGCGTACGACGGCGGCAGCCCGCACTCCAACTACGACTGGTCGATCAACAGCATCAACCTGTGGAAGAACCGCGGACTGCCGGCCAGCAAGGCCGTCCTCGGCATTCCCTTCTACAGCCGCCCCGGCTACTACACGTACTCGGCGCTCGTCGCCCTGGACCCGGCCAACGCCAACCGGGACTGCACCACGGCCGGCGGCGCGCAGCAGTGCTACAACGGCATCCCGACCGTCAAGCGCAAGACGCAGTGGGCCCTGGCCAACGCCGGCGGCGTGATGAACTGGGAGCTGTCGCAGGACACCACCGGCTCCACCTCGCTGGTGAGCGCCATGTACGACACCATCATGGGCGGCACCACCCCGCCGCCGTCGGGTCGTACCGGCCGGATCACCGGCCTCGGCGGCAAGTGCGTCGACGTGGCCTCCGCGAGCACCGCCAACGGCGCCGCAGTCCAGCTCTGGACCTGCAACGGCACCACCGCGCAGACCTGGACCGTCGCCACCGACGGCACGCTGCGCGCCCTCGGCAAGTGCGCCGACATCACGAGCGGCTCCACCGCCAACGGCGCCAAGGTGCAGATGTACGACTGCAACGGCAGCGGCGCCCAGGTGTGGCAGGCACAGTCCAACGGCACGCTGCGCAACCCGCAGTCCAACAAGTGCCTCGACGTCACCGACAACACCTCGGCCGACGGCGCCCGCCTGCAGATCTGGGAGTGCTTCGCCGGCGCCAACCAGCGCTGGACCCTCCCGGCCTGACCTGACCCGTACGCCGCGATCCCCGGTCGACGCCCCCGCGTCAGCCGGGGATCGTCGCGTGGTCGCTGGCCAGAGCCAGCATCTCGTCGACCGATCCGGCCGGATCGGTGACGGGGAACTGCACCGCCCGCACCACCGACGTCGGGTCGACCAGCATCGTCAGTCTCTTGAACCGGGTCACCCCGCCGGCCCGGAAGGTGGGCAACAGCAGCCCCGCGGCGAGTCGACCGTCCTGGTCGGACAGCAGCGGGAACGGCAGCCGGGCGTACGCGCTGAAGTCGGCGAGCTGGTCCGGCCGCTGGGTGCTGATGCCGTACACCCGCGCCCCCGCCTCCCGGAACCTCGGATACCGGTCGGCGTAGGTGGTCGACTCCAGGGTGCAGCCCCGCGCGCCGGGGATGTCGGACCACCCCGGCGGATAGGCGTTGACTCCCGGTGCGTACGCGCCCGGGTAGAGGTAGAGCACGCTCCACGCGTCCGGCGTGGCCAGGGCGACCGGCTCACCGTCCGGCCCGGGCAGGGCGACCTCGGGCAGCCGCCGCCCGACGAGGTGGTGCACCCGCCGCGTCTCGGCCGATGCGTCGTCGGCGGTCGCGGTCAGCTCTCCGTCACCCATCAGATGCCTCGTTCCCCAGTCCTGCAGGGCGATCAGGACCGGCAGCAGGCCCTCACCCCTCGCGGTGAGCAGATAGTCGTGCCGGGGCGGGTGCGCCGAGTACGGGCGGCGTTCCAGCACGCCCTGCTCGACCAGGGCGGCGAGGCGTTCGGTCAGCGCCCGCCGACTGACGCCCAGTACGCGCTGGAGCGCGTCGAAGCGGGTCGTGCCGCCGGCGACGTCGCGCACGATCAGGAACGTCCACCAGTCCCCCAGCACGCCGAGCGCCTGCGCGATGCCGCAGTCCGCGTCGGCGAGATCTTCTCGTCGCACCCGCTTCCTCCATCCGTCCTGACCCGACTATAGTCCGTTCCAGAATGGAACGCACTGGCACCGGGAACGCGACGGAGCCGCGGACACTCCGGCACGACGAACGGGGGTCGACGACTTGCACGTCGACGAACGGGCCGGGGTGTTCTGGCGCTGGTGGACCGCCGGCACGACCAGCATGGTCGGGTCGGCGGTCGGCGCGGTGGCTCTGCCGCTGACCGCGCTCACCGTCCTGGACGCCTCCGCGTTCCAGATGGGAGTGATCGCCGCCGCCAGCTACGTTGCCTGGCTCGTGATCGGCCTGCCCGCCGGCGTCATCGTGCAGCGCCTGCCGCTGCGCGGCGCGCAGGTGGGCGCGGACCTGGCCCGCGCCGTCGCCGTCGCGTCGATCCCGCTCGCGTGGTGGTGGGGACACCTCACCGTCACCCACCTGGTGGTCACCGCGCTCGTCGTCAGCTTCGCCAACGTGCTGTTCGACGTGGCCAACTCGACCTTCCTGCCCAGCATCGTCGAGCGCGAGCAGTTGCAGTCACGCAACAGCCTCACCTCGGCCACCCACGCCGCGACCCTGCTCAGCGGCCCCTCGCTCGGTGGCCTCGCCGTGCAGGCGCTCGGCGCGGTGCCCACCCTGCTCGTCGACTCGGTCAGCTACCTCGTCTCGGCGGCTCTGCTGCGTACCCTGCCCGCGCGCCGCGTCGACGCGCCCGCGCACTGGCCGCCGGTCGGTGAGCTGATCCGCGAAGGCTGGCGCTACGTCGCGTACCACCGGGTCATGGGCCCGAGCATGTGGGCCGCGACGGCCATGAACTTCGTCTGCGGCGCGCAGTTCGCGCTGCACTCGCTCTACCTGGTCCGCGACCTGCACGCGCCGGCCGGCCTGGTCGGTGTCCTGCTCGCCGTCGAGGGTGTCGGCGCGCTCGTCGGGGCGGCCCTCACCACCCGGATCACCACGCGGCTCGGCAGCGCCCGCGCGCTGGTCGCCGCCGGGTTCACCACTGTCGCCGGAGCGTTCCTGATCCCCTCAGGCAGCGGCTGGCTGGCGTACGTCGCCTTCGCCGCGGGCAGCGTCGTCTTCTCCCTCGGCACGGTCGTGCTGAGCGTGACCACCCGGACGTACCGGCAGATCGCCAGCCCACCCGAGCTGCTCTCCCGGGTGATGGCGACCGTGCGGTTCGTCTCCTGGGGCGCCATCCCGGTCGGCGGGCTGGTCGCCGGCGTGCTGGCCGGCCCGTTCGGTGCCCGCGCAACCCTGGTCGTCTTCGCCGCGACCCTGGTCTGCGCGCCCCTGGTGCTGCTGCTCTCGCCCATCCGGCACCTCCGCGACCTCAGCGACCACGACCGGGACGAGAGCCGGCGTCCCGTCGTCACCATCGGGGTCTGACCGCGGGCGGTCGGGTCCCCGGCGAGCACCCGGGTCGCGTCGCCGGCCGGCTCGGTGGTTTCCCGGTGGGGGCGGGGCGGGGACCCTAGCCTGGGATCGGGACGCCCGCACAGGTGGCCCGACCGGGAGGGCCGATGTGACACCGAGCGACGCGAACCGGGTGGCGACCCGCCGTCGTCGCCAACTGTGGGCCGGGGTTCTCGCGCTCGTCGGCCTGGTCCTGCTGGTGATCGGGCTGACCGTGGCCGACGGCGTCGCCGCCTGGGTCGAGGTGCTCGTCGCGATCCTGCTGCTGGTGACCAGCTACGTCGTGCAGCACCTCGCCCGCCGCGACACCGTCTACCGGCACGACGAGCGGCGCTGACGCCGCCGGTCGGCCGGGCGTACCGCTGACCGTCGGAGGGCTGTGCCAGGCTGTCGGGCGTGGCACACCGATCCCCGATCCTGCTGATCGACGCACCCAGCCTCTACTTCCGGGCCTACTTCGGCATCCCGGAGTCCGCCGCGCGCACCGACGACGGCCAGCCCGTCAACGCGGTGCGCGGCTTCCTCGACATGCTCGCCACGCTCATCCGCGGCCGGGGCGCCGACCGGATGGTGTGCGCTCTGGACTACGACTGGCGGCCGGCGTGGCGGGTCGAGCTGCTGCCGTCGTACAAGGCGCACCGGGTTGCCCCGCAGGGCGGCGAGGTCGTCCCCGACACGCTCTCCCCGCAGGTGCCGATGATCCTGGAGGTCCTCGACGCGGTCGGCATCACCGCCGTCGGCGCCAACGGCTACGAGGCCGACGACGTGCTCGGCACGCTGTCGGTGACCCAGCCGGGTCCGGTCGAGGTGGTCTCCGGCGACCGGGACCTGTTCCAGCTTATCGACGACTCCCGGGACGTACGGCTGCTCTACGTCGGACGCGGCGTGGCCAAGCTCGACGACTGCGACGACGCGGCGGTCCGCGCCCGCTACGGGGTGCCCGCCGACCGGTACGCCGACTTCGCCGCCCTGCGCGGCGACCCCAGCGACGGGCTGCCCGGTGTGCCGGGCGTCGGCGAGAAGACCGCCGCGCGGCTCATCGAGCGGTACGGCAGCATCGACGGCATCCTGGCGGCGCTTGACGACTCCGACTCGTCCTTCGCGCCGGGCCTGCGCACCAAGCTGGCCGCCGCCCGTGACTACCTGGCCGTCGCGCCGACGGTGGTCCGGGTCGCCCTGGACGTGGCGCTGCCGGAGCTGCCCACCGCGCTACCCACGGCCCCCGCCGACCCGGAGCGGCTGCTCGACCTGGCCGGCCGGTGGAACCTGGCTGGCTCGGCCCGCCGCCTCGTGGACGCCCTGGCCGCCCGCGCCGACGCCGCCTGAGGAACCGCGGCCCGGCGGGGCGTCGAACCCGCGTGGCGGTCGTGGCCCGATGTCCGTCGGATCTTTCCGGCACAATGCCCGGCCATGGATGTACGACAGGAGTTCCGGGGCGCAGCCCGGGAAGAGGGCGTGCCAGCGGACGAGATCGAGCGCTGGGTGCGGCTGGCCCGACCACAGACGGAACTGGTTCCGAAGGGCGACGGCCTGCCTGTGGTCGGTCGGTTCGGCGGTCTCGCGGCGTTGCCGCAGGGCGAGGAGTGGCCGCCCGGGCAGTGTCTCGTGTTGACGCTCGACCTCGCCGCGCTCCCCTCGCACGGGCACGACCTCGACCTGCCGGCCGACGGGTCGCTGCTGTTCTTCGTCGAGCCGCGCTTCACGCCCACCCGGTGCCGGGTCGTCCATGTGCCGGCCGGCACTCCGGTGACCGAGCGCCCCACCCCCGAGGTGCCGGTCTTCGATCCGCTTCCGCTGCACGCTCGTGCCGGCTGGAGCCTTCCGGAGAACGAGCGTGAGGCGCCGTTCGACCTTCGCCTGGACGACGAGGTCGAGGAGGCGATCGGCGAAGTGATGTGGTACCTCGAAGACAACGACTACGAGTTCTCCCTCGGCGGTTACGGCGCCGCCAGCACCGGCGGCGCGGACAACCCCATCCTCGACGCCACCGAGCACACCGTGCTGGCCACCGTCTGGTTGGACGAGGGGCAGGTGGGTGACGCGTTCGGGGAGACGCTGATCGTCGTCAACTTCATGATCAAGCATGCGGACCTGGCCGAGCGCGCCTTCGACCGGATCTGGCTGATGACGGACTTCAACGGCTGACGCGGTCAGGACTCGGCGTGTCCCCGAGGCCGTGTGTGGCAGCGCGACGGTCTCGGGGCGCCGAACGTGATCCGGATGGCGCCGTCGCGCCCCCGGATCCGCCGAGCTGACATGCAACAAAAGGTTGCACCTCGCCGTCGGCCCGGTGTACCGTGACGCAACCAAAGGTTGCGAAAGGGTGGTACGCATGGAGTACGGAGTCATCGAACGCGACATCGACGTCGACGCCTTACCCGAGGTGGTCTTCGAGGTGATCAGCCAGCCCGAGCACGTGCGGGAGTGGTGGCCCGACGACGCCCGGTTCGAACCGGTCCCGGGCGCTCCCGGCGAGCTGGTGTGGCGCGACGCCGAGACTGGCGCGACCACGACCGTCGACCTGGCCGTCGTCGACGTGGACCCGCCGAAGAGGTTCTCCTTCCGGTGGTGCTTCACCGAGCCCGAGCGCACGGGACAGTCGCTGCTGGTCACCTTCGACCTCACCGCGATCGCGACGGGAACCCGCGTCCGCATGACGGAGACCGGGTTCCGCGAGATGGGCTGGGAGGTGGCCCTGCTGGAGAGGCAGTACCAGGACCACGTCAGCGGATGGAACCACTACGTCCCGAACCTCGGCGCGTACGTCACCCGGCTGGTCGCCACGTCATGACCACTGCCGTCGACGACGCCCTGTGGTCGGCGATCGGCGACCCCATCCGGCGCAGCATGATCGACCTGCTGCTCGCCGGCGGGCCCGGCACCGCCACGTCGCTGAGCGAGCGACTACCCGTCACCCGCCAGGCCGTGTCGAAGCACCTGGCAGTCCTGGACCGGGTCGGCCTGATCACCTCCGCGCCGGCTGGCCGCGAGCGCCACTACCAGGTCGACGAGGCGCAGCTCGCGCGCGCGGTCGCCCAGCTGACCGCCGTCGGCGCGACCTGGGACGCGCGACTCCGCCGGATCAAGCGGATCGCCGAGACGATCGAACGTCACCGCACCGACAACCAGGGAGAGTGAGATGGTCGACATCCTGCACCGGGTCGGCGTCGCCGCGTGGCACCGAGCCGTCGCTACTTCACCTTCCGGGTGGACCGCACCACGATCTCCTCGTACTCCGGGTGCTTGACCAGCCACTCGGCGAGGAAGGGGCAGATCGGCACCACGGTGCGCCCCTTGGCCCGCGCGTCGTCCATGACCGCGCGGGCCAGGGTCGACCCGACACCCCGGCCCTCGTACGCCGGATCGACCTCGGTGTGGGTGTAGGCGATGATGCCGCCGGTCAGCTGGTAGGTCACGATCCCGGCGACCGCGCCCGTCTCGTCGCGCGCCTCGAACCGCTCCCGCGTCGGCGCGTCTGTCACGGTGAACTGCACCGGATCATCCAAGCACAGCGCCCGTGGCGACCAGTCGTCGCCACGGGCGCGTGGGGGCCGGCGGGCCCCCGGGAGCGCGGGATGTCAGGAGCGCCGACGGCCCAACACGGCGGCGGCGCCGGCCACACCGATCGCGGCGAACACGACCTGCAGGAGCAGCTCGATCCAGTCGATGCCGGCGGTCTCGTCGACGCCGAGTCCACCGGCGACGAGCGTGCCGAGGATCGCGGCGAGCACGCCGATCGCGAGGGTGAGCACGATCGAGATGTTCTGCTTGCCGGGCACCACGAGCCGGCCGAGAGCGCCAATGACCAGGCCGATGATGATCGCGGTGAAGAAGCCCTGGATTTCCACGGGGGCCGTCCCTTCCGAAGGTGTTGTCGTCAGCGACGTTCTCGTGCCCCGAGCCGGGCACCGCCGAAACCACCGGTCGGCGTCCCGGCCGATTTGTCATGCAGTTGTCATGATCGGGCCACCGGCGGACAGACGCTGGTCCCGGTCACAGGGGACCGGGACCAGCGGCAGGACGACCCGTCAGGAGGCGGCGATGCCCTCCATGCCGATGCCGTCGGTGAACTTCGGCAGGCCCTCGACGGTGGTGACGAGGCGCAGGGAGCCGTCGTCGTCCACCTCGTAGCCCTGCACGTTGCCGGCGGCGGCGTTCTGGACGTACAGGAAGCCGTCGCTGGTGGTCATGTCGATCGACCCGCCGCCGGTCTCGGCGGCGACGGCGTGGACGAGTTGCAGCTTGCCGTCGTCGTCCACCCGGTAGGCGCTGATCGTCGAGCTGCCGGCGTTCGCGACGTAGAAGTAGTCGCCGACCTGCTGGATCCAGCAGGTCGCCTGCTGTCCGTTCCCCACGGACGGCCCGACCTGGTCGAGGGCGCCGTCGTCGTCGAGGTCGAAGCGGCTGACCTCGTTGCTGCCGGATTCGGTGACCAGTACCGAGTCCTCGGTGTCGAAGGTGAAGCCGAAGGGCACGGACCCGGCGTCGCTGACGACCGGGTGGCGGGCGAGTTCGCCGTGGCGACCGATCTCGTAGCTGAACATGACGTTCGCCGCCTTGGTCGACACCAGCACGAACTCACGCTCCGGGTCGATCGTGATCTGCGCGGGGGCGGTCATGAACGCCGGCGGGTTGCCGTTGTGCAGGCCGAGCGACCGGTTCGAGTCGTGGATCGGCGACAGCCGCCCCTTGTGCAGCTCGAAGCCCTGCACCGAGCCCTCACCACCGGCGTTCAGCACGTAGACGAGGTTGCCGCGGGCGGTGACGCTGACCGGAAGCAGACCCCCGGACCAGATCACCTGCTCCTTGTGCAGCCGGGTGCCGTCGACGCGGAAGACGGTCACGGTGTTGCTGCCGGCGTTCACGGCGAACAGCAGCCCGCGGTGGTAGGTCAAGGACCCCTGCGACGCCAGCGCGTCGACCGGCGCGCCGATCGTGAAGCCGCCCAGGCCGCCGGTCTCGTACTCACCCGCCTTGCTGAGGCGGCCGTCCTCGTCGCGGTCGTACACCTTGATGGTGTTGCCCTCGGCCTTGTTGGTCTGTACGAAGACCGCGCCCTCGCTGCCGTGGTGTCCCCCTCCCCCGCGGTCCTCGTGGCTGCCCTCCGGACCCCCGCCATCGGCCCACGCAGGCCCGGGGAGCGTGCCGACGCTGGTCAGACCCATCAGGAGGGCCGCCGCTAGCGCTACGCTGCGCTTCATCACTGACTCCTTAGCCGCATCTTGTAACGAATACGAGGTTTCCTCTCATTGGCAAGCTAACGGAGGATGAGGACACCTAGAGGGGTATTACCCGTAAGTGGCACTGCCGGGTGAAACGGCGGATTCGTGGTAGAGAGGGGCCTCCTGACCCTGCACGCACCCATCCACCCTTGCGGCCCCGCTGACCAGGCGTCGTCGGTGCGGTCCCCTGGACGGCGAGCGGGGACAGGTGGAGGTGGTACCGCCGCCGGATCTCGACCCCGCCCAGGCGACGGTGATCGGCTACGTCCAGCGCGAGGGCGACCGGGCCATCGTCGGGGCCACGGCCGTCGACCTGGCAACGGCGGCCGGCTGACGCCTGTCGGTCCCGGTGCGTAGTCTCGGCGCATGCGGATGGCGCGCGCGGTGCGGGGTCTCGGTGGCTGACGCCGACGACGTCCGCCGCCTGGCTCTGGCCCTGCCCCACACGGTCGAGATCGACAGCGAGGGCTTCGACTTCCGGGTGGCCGACAAGGGTTTCGCCTGGTCCTATCCGGAGCGCAGGCCGGGCAGGCCCCGCGTGATCCGCCGCGACATCGCGGTGCTGTTCGTCGGGGACGAGGCCGAGAAGCAGGCCCTGCTTCTCGGCGAACCCGACGTCTTCTTCACCACGCCCGGGTACGACGGCCTGCCGCTGGTGCTGCTGCGTCTGGCGGCGGTCGACGTCGACCGGCTCGCCGAGCTCGTGACCGATGCCTGGCGGATGCGCGCGCCGGAGGCGCTGCACGCCGACCTGGACGGGGTCGCCGTGACGGAGGGCTAGTTGTAGTCACCGCGATCAGTTCGCGACATCAGCACGCAACCGGACGGACACATTGACGGGGATCTGGACGGTCGATTACCGTGCCGCGTGAGAGAGCGCTCTCTCGATCGACCTTTTCCACAATTCAGACGCACGGCGCCGGGGCGGCACGATCCGCGCCCGGACCCGCGATGGAGGCACCATGAAACCTCCCGTCCCCCACCGCCGATGGGCGCTGGCAGCCGCCACCGTCCTGGCCCTGGTCGTCGGCGGCCTCACGATTCCCGTCACCCGCGCCGCCGAGGCCGCACCCGTCGGCGCCGGCAGCTACACCACCACCCCGGTCGGCGCGCTTCCCACCGGCTGCGGCCAGATGTCCAGCAACCCCCGGCAGTTCGCCACCGCCAACGCGCCCGCCGGCGCGGTGCCCACCAACGACTGGTGGTCCTCGCTGCTGTGGAAGCGTACCGACTGCTCCTTCAGTGAGCCCCTGCACGCCCACCCGACCTCCTACGACACGTTCACCGACGGTCTCGGCTTCTCCGCCAACTCCACGCCGGCCATCAGCGGCACCGCGACCGGCGTCGGCGAATACCACTACCCGTACGTGCAGGACATCCGCGTCGGCGTGGCTGGGCTCGCCGCCTCCCAGGTCAAGGTGGACGGCTGGACCGACTGGACGGTCAGCCCGTACTGGAGCGACGGCGCCCGCACCCTGCGCGCCACCATCGGCCACGGCCTGCCGTTCGCGTACTTCCAGGCCACCGGCGGCGACGCGGTGATCGGCACGTCCGGCACCTCCGAGGTGTGGTCCAACAGCGGCGCCACCATCGGCTTCCGGGTCAACGGCCACGACTACGTGGCGTACGCCCCGAGCGGCGCGAGCTGGACCGTCAGCGGTGGCCGCATCTCCTCCACCCTGGCCGGTCGCGGCTACTTCTCGGTGGCACTGCTGCCGCCGACGGCGAGCGCCAGCGAGCGCGCCGACCTGGCCGCGACCTACGGCCGGTACGCGCACGCCCACGTCACCGGCACCCGCGTCTCCTACGCCTACGACCCGTCGACCAACGGCCTGAGCACGACGTACGCCTTCACCACCACCGCCCGTGAGGGCAGCGCCGCGCAGACCGTGGTCAGCCTCTACCCGCACCAGTGGAAGTCGCTGTCCGGCTCGACCCCGATCACGCCGACCTACCCGTCGGCGCGGGGCAGGATGAAGGTCCTCACCGGGATCAGTCAGTTCCGGACCGCCATGACGTTCCAGGGCGTCCTGCCGGAGCTGCCGGCCGTCGGTGACGGCAGTGGCGCGGACCTGGCCACGCTGACCGGTCAGCTGACCGCCGTCCGGGGCAACCCGATGGACCAGCGCGGCAACGACACGTACTGGACCGGCAAGGGGCTCGGCCGGGCCGCCCGGATCGCCGAGATCGCCGACCTGGTCAACGACACCACCACCCGCGACAGCGCGCTGAACGCGATCCGCAGCACCCTCACCGACTGGTTCACCGCCTCCAGCGGCAAGACCAGCAAGGTCTTCTACTACGACGCCAACTGGGGCACCCTGATCGGCTATCCGGCGTCGTACGGCTCCGACCAGGAGCTCAACGACCACCACTTCCACTACGGCTACTACATCGCCGCCGCGGCGACGCTGGCCAAGTTCGACCCGTCGTGGGCCGCCAGCAGCCGCTACGGCGGCATGGTGGACCTGCTGATCCGCGACGCCAACAACTACCGCCGCGACGACACCCGCTTTCCGTACCTGCGCGACTTCGACATCTACGCCGGGCACGACTGGGCGTCCGGGCACGGGTCGTTCGGCTCCGGCAACAACCAGGAGTCGTCCTCCGAGGGGATGAACTTCGCCAACGCCCTGATCCAGTGGGGGCAGGTCACCGGCGACAGCGCCGTCCGCGACGCCGGCATTTTCCTCTACACCACGCAGGCCGCGGCCATCCAGGAGTACTGGTTCGACGTCAGCGACCAGAACTTCCCCGCCGCCTTCGGGCACTCCACGGTCGGCATGGTCTGGGGCGACGGTGGGGCGTACGCCACCTGGTTCAGCGGCGAGCCGGAGATGATCCAGGGCATCAACCTGCTGCCGGTCACCGGCGGGCACCTCTACCTGGGCGCCAACCCGGCGTACGTGCGCACCAACTACGCCGAGCTGGTCCGTAACAACGGTGGACCACCGACGGTGTGGCAGGACATCCTGTGGCAGTTCCAGGCCCTCGGCGACCCCGACGCGGCCCTGGCCAACCTGCGCGCCAACCCCGGCTACACCCCGGAGGAGGGCGAGAGCCGGGCGCACACCTTCCACTGGATCCGTAACCTCGCGGCGCTGGGCACCGTCGACACGTCGGTCAGCGCCAACCACCCACTCAGCGCGGTCTTCTCCCGCAACGGCGCGCGCACCTACGTGGCGTCGAACCCGACCGCGAGCCCGATCACCGTCACGTTCTCCAACGGCACGCGGCTCACCGTGGGGGCCGGGCGGACGGCCACCACCGGTGCGTACACCTGGAGCGGTGGCAACGCCTCCGGCGGCGTACCGCCGACGAGCACGCCGACCACCGCACCACCCACGACGTCACCGCCGACCACGGCGCCGCCCACGACGGCGCCGCCGACCACGGCACCGCCGACCACGCCGCCGCCCAGCTCGGGCTCGCCGACGCGGTACCTGCTCGCCGGTGGAGGGTTGGGCAACGCCGGCAGCGCGACCACGGCTACGGTCGCGGCCGCCAACGGAAACCACGACGGTACGCCGACGAACGCCCAGGTCTTCACCGCGACCGGCCTGAACCTCACGTACTCCGGGGCGCAGACCGCGTTCGACCTGTTCCTGGACGCCGGCACGGCGGTCGGCAACGGCACGCAGGTACGGGTCTCCTACGACCTGACCGGCAACGGCAGTTGGGACCGGACGGAGACCTGGCGCTACTTCGCCACCGACCCGGTCACCGGCTACGAGCACTACACCCAGAGCGCCGGCCTGGCCTCGGCCACCGGCACGTTGGGCACGTTGAGCAACGGCACGGTCCGGGTCGAGGTCTGGTCGGCCATCGGCAACAACCCCACCACCCTGGGCATCGGCAACCAGTCGGTGCTGCGCCTCCCGTACTCCTGATCCACCCGGACGCGCCCGCCGCCGGTCGCACCTCGACCGGCGGCGGGCGCTCGCCCGAACTGGCGACCGGGTGCGCGGCTGGCGACATCCGGCCGGGACGATCGCCACCACGGCGGGCGTGGCGCTGCTGGGCGGCGGCCTGTCGTTGCTCGACTCGACGGGCGCGCTGGCGCGCCTGGGAGGTTGGCTCGCCCACCTGATTGCGCCGACGGGCCAACGCGCCGACGGCTGAACGCCTCCCCCACCGGCGTACCCCAGCGCATCGAGGGTCGGCGTCACCTGCATCCGACGGATTCGTTTCCCGGGAATGAGGATTGCGAAATCGGCCAATCCCACCCACGGTGGACTGCGGGGATGCGGCCTTGCTCGGAGGGCACGGACCCGCAAGCCTCGGGCTGCAAGGTGCAACCAGCCAGGGACGACACCGTTCTGCAATACACAATTGTCGCGGTTCTTAGATAGATGAGCACCAATCTTGACTTGCGCATCAGGTCGGCGCACCGTGAAGAGCACGCGGCGGATGCCGACATTGTCGACCCACCATCAGTGACCGACAAAATGCGAGCGCCGCTGATTACGCGCGGTGTGTCAGGAGGCGTTCGATGCAATTGAGTCCATACTCCGGGGCCTACCTCAGTGATCCGGCGAGCGCCTGGCGGCGCATTCTCGACGATCCCGACCGGGCGCTCTACGCCGAGGATCTGGGCCTGTGGTTGATCAGCCGGCACGCGGACGTGCGGCGCGCCCTGGCCGACGCGGCGACGTTCGGCAACGCCCTCACCCTCGCGCCGGTCTACGCGGTCTGCCCGGAGGCGATGAGCGTCATCATGCAGATCGACGCGCCCCCGACCACGGCCGCCGCCGACCCACCGGTGCACCTCCGCACCCGCCGCGCCCTGCGCGCGACCTTCGCCAACACCGCGGATCGGGCCGAGGCCGAGTACGGCCGGATCGTCCGCCGGCGCGTCGACGAGCTGGTGTCCCGGCTCGTCGCCCAGCGGGGTGAGCGGGTTGATCTCGTCAGCGGGTTCACCACCGAGCTTCCGCTGCTGGTCATCCTCGACATCCTCGGGGTGCCCGACGCCGACGTCGACCGCATCCGCCGGTGGGCGGACGGCCAGGTGGCCCTCATCTGGGGGCAACCGGACCCGGACGAGCAGGTACGTCTGGCCCGCGGCCTGCTGGAGTTCTGGCGCTACTGCCAGGACCTGGTGCGGCAGCGGCTCGACAGTGGAGTCGACGGTACCGACTTCGTGAGCCGGGCGCTGACCTACCGGGACGATGACGACGACGTGCTGACCGTGCCGGAGGTGGCGAGCCTCGCCTTCAACCTCCTGGTGGCCGGGCACGAGACGACCGCCGGGCTGCTAGCCCACGCCCTCGACGCGGCCCTGTCCAGCCCGCACCGGTGGCAGGCGCTCGTCGCCGACCCGCGGTCCGTGCCCGGCTTCGTGGCCGAGACGCTGCGGTTCGCGCCCGCCATCGACGGCTGGCTGCGGGTGACCCGTCGGGACGTCACCCTGGGCGAGGTCACCATCCCGGCGGGCGCACGCTGCCTGCTGATGATCGGGGCGGCCAACCGGGACCCGTCGGTTTTCGCCCACCCGGACCGGTTCGACGAGCACCGCATCGACGCCGCCGACCATCTGTCATTCGGTCACGGGCCGCATTTCTGCATCGGGGCGGCATTGGCGCGACTGGAGGCCGGCATCGCTCTGACACAACTGGCCGAGGCCATTCCCGGCCTCCAATTGGCACCCGAACACCGCCGTTCGTTCAAGCCCAATGTCTCGTTCCGGGCGCACGACAGTCTCCTCGCGACGATCGACGTCCGGACGCCCGCCGACGCGCCGCAGGTGAGCCAACCGGCCCCCGCCGAGGCTCAGGCAGCCTGATCGTGCGCAAGTCCGGCGGCGCTGACGTGCGGGCCGAGCCGAGGCGGCCGGGTCCGATCGGCAGGACGCGCCCGACACCCATGCGCAGGACCCGCGCCCTTTCCGTGGCGATTCATCGCGGCGTACGTCTTCACACCCATCGTCCCGAGGGTTAAGAATTGCCCCCTATGAATGTTCAGCCCATCGGCCAGACTCGATCTGCTACCCGCTGCTGATTTCGCGGGTGCCACGAAGGTGAGCGCATGGAGCACACGCCCCCGTCGAGCGCTGCTCGCTCCGCGCCCAGCCAACAGTTCCGATGGGAACTGCGCACCTGCCGGGTCCAACGGGGACTGACCCAGCGCGCCCTGGCAGACCTGGTGCGGTTCAGCCGGGAGACCGTCGCGGCGGTGGAGTCGGGCCGCCGCTTCGGCAGCCACGAGTTCGCGGTCCGCTGCGACGACGTGCTCGAAACCGGCGGCCGACTGGCCTCGCTGTGGCCACTGGTCGCGGCCGAACAGTTGGCGGCCGACGGACGACGGGGGCCACGCTCGTCGGACCGGGCGCGCCTCGATCCACCGGTGCCGCGCCAGCGCGGTCGGCGCGACGCGCGCGACCCGGGCGCCGTGGTGGACGCCATCGACGAGCTGCGCGAGCTGATCGGCCAGGTGCTCAGCAGCCAACCCGACCTGGACGACACCAACTCGCGTCACGACCCCCGTCGCGGCGCCGAGCACCTCGACGACCAGCGCTGAGCGCGTCCACCCGGCACCGGACGCGGGGCGCCACCGGTCGCTGACTCTGGGTACAGATGCTGGTACGGCCAGTTTGTACCACCGCGAGGTCTGGCCTCCGAGCGCGGGTTCCGGCCGAATGGGACTTGCATTCGGCAAGGTGCGTATAGACCGTCATCGACGAGTCGCGGGAGTCAATCTTGGCGTCGAGCACGAGGTCCCACGCGGCCCGACCCTACCCGACCCGTCAGCGCGGCTGGAAGATCGCCGGGCGGATGCGCCTCATCGTGGCGGCGCCACTGGTGGCCGTGATCGGCTTCGCCGGCCTCGCGCTGACCGAGAGCGCGCGCCAGACGACCCGGGCCAGCGACCTGGAGGTGCTGGCACGCCTCGGCGCGGAGGCCGGCGACCTGGCGTACCGGCTGCAACGCGAACGGGTCGCGGCCGCCGACCTGCTCACCCACGCCGCGCCCGAGCAGCAGGACGCCTTCGGCGCGGAGATGACCGCCACCGACGCCGCCGTCGCGCGCTACCGCCGGCAGCGTGACCGGGTGCCCACCGACGCCAACGCCACGCTCCTGCGCCGCGTCGACGCCGCGCTGGACGGCCTGGCGCCGCTGCGCACCCAGGTCCGCACGGCCGAACACGCCTCGGTTTCCGCGATGACGTTCAGCTACCGCATCGCCATCGCCGACCTGATCACCTTCCGGGAGAACGTCTCGCACGGCGTCGTCAACGCCCGCCTCGCCGACGGCATCCGGGCCTCGGCCGCGCTGTCGAAGACCGCCGAGGCCATCGGCCAGCAGCAGGTGGCCGTCCTGCGGGCCGCGGCGGCCGGCGAGCTGACCCCCGCCACCCAGCAGGACATCACCGCGGCCCGCACCAGCTACACCGAGTCCAGCCTGTCGTTCCTGGCCCTCGCCCCGAGCGAGTGGGGCCTCTGGTGGGAGCAGGCCGGCACCGGCAAGGAGGCGCTCGCGCTGCAACGGATGCAGGACGAGGTCAGCCGCGCCCAACCGGGAACGCCGCTGCGCCTGCAGACCACCGACTGGGTCACCACGACACAGCAGCGCTCCGCCCGCCTGGCCGACCTGCGGGGGCGCGTCGACGTGGCGGTGCTCGACGACGTGCGGGCCGCCTACGCCGACCAGCGCCGCAGGGCCGTGGCCGAAGGCGTCGGCGTGCTGCTGGCGCTGCTGTTGACCGCCCTGGTCACCTGGGCCGTCGCCCGGCAGATCACCCGCCGGCTGCGACGCCTGCGCGACGCGGCCAACGCCGTCGCGTTCGAACAGCTCCCCGCCGTGGTGGCCCGGCTGCAACGCCCCGACAGCTCCAGCGTCGACCCCGACGAGCTGGCCCGCGAACAGTCCACAGCCGCCCTCGAACCGTCCAGCGACGACGAGATCGGCGAACTCGGTCAGGCGTTCAGCGCCGTACACCAGGCCGCCGTGCGGACCGCCGCCGAGCAGGCCGTCATGCGCGCCAACACCGCCGACATCTTCATCCACCTGAGCCGTCGCGAACAGCGACTCGTCGACGCCGTCCTGGCCCAGGTCGACCGGGTCGAACGGGACGAGACCGACCCGGACCGCCTGCACCAGCTCTACGCCCTCGACAACCTGGCCACACGGATGGGCCGGATCAACGCCAGCCTCCTCGTGCTCGGCGGCGTGGGCGTCGGCCGGGTACGCCAGCACGACGTACCCCTGCAACAGGTGCTCCAGGCGGCCCAGTCCCAGATCGAGCACTACGCGCGCATCCGGCTCGGTATGGTCGACGGCGACGTCGCGGTGGCCGCCAAGTCCGTCGACGAGGTCGTGCACCTGCTCGCCGAACTCATGGACAACGCGACGGCGTACTCGCCACCGGGCAGCGAGACCTGGGTGAGCGGCCGCAGTCTCGGCGACCGCGTCATCATCCAGATCAGCGACGAGGGCGTGGGCCTGCCCCCGCAGCGGTTGCAGCAACTCAACGAGCTGCTGGCCCGACCACCCGCCATCGACGTCGCCGCCGTCCGGGCCATGGGCCTGGTCGTCGTGGGTCAGCTCGCCGCCCGCCTCGGCGCCAGCGTCCAACTGCGTCGTGGTCCCCGACGCGGCACCCTCGCCGAGGCGACGCTGCCCGCGGCGATGATCCGGTCGTTGCCACCGGAGGAGTACCTGCTCGCCCCCGGCCGGCTGTCCCGACGGGCCGCCCGCACGTCCACGGCCCCGCCCCCGTACCGGCCGGGTTCGGAACCGACCGCCGGGCACGCCCCGGCCGCGCGGACGCTGCCGGCGGCGCCCGTGTTCCGCCCGACGCCCCGCGTGGACCCCAGTGACGCGCCGACCGAGGAGCTGCTCATCTTCGAACAGGTCAACCACTGGTTCCACACCGACATCGTGGACGCCCCGAACGGCCGCCAGTGGTCCAGCCCCGCCGACGACGCCTGGCGTACCGCCGCCCAGGCGCAGACGCCCGACGTGGCCGTGACCACGACCTCCGGCCTGCCCAAACGGCAACCCCAGCAGTATCTGGTGCCCGGCGGGGTCACCGTGCCCACCCAGCAGCAGCGCTCCGAATACCGCGACCCGGCCCAGGTCGCCACCGCGATGGCCGCGTACGCGCGGGGAGTGGCGGCCCGCCGACGTACCCCGATCAACCTCGGCAACTCGTGACCGACAGGGAGAGCACGTGACCGACCACCAGGACCTCGGCTGGCTGCTGGACAGCTTCGCCGAGCGCGCGACCGAGGTCAGCCATGCGATCGCCATCTCCAGTGACGGCCTGATGGTGGCCTCCACCCGCGACCTGCCGCCGGACCGGGCGGACCAGCTAGCCGCGACGGGCAGCGGCCTGGTCAGCCTGCTGCGGGGCGCGGCGGCCTTCTTCGACGCCGGGGCGGTGATCTCCAACGTCACCCAGCTCGAAGGTGGATTCATGTTCTCGATGGCGTTCAACGACGGTGCGTCCCTGCTCGTGCTCGCCGCACCCGAATGCGACGTCGGCAAGGTCTCCTACGAGATGACGGAACTGGCCAACCGGATCGGCGACGCGCTGACCCCCGCGGCCCGAGCGGCGCTCGCCCGCAGCCGCTGACCCCACCCACCCGACCCCTCCTCCTCTTCCCCTGGAGACGACATGTCCCTCACCACCCCTGCGCGCAGCCGTGCCATCGGCGCCACGCTGCTCGCGCTCGTGCTCACCGTGAGCACGGCCTGCGCAGACGACGAACCGGCCACGACCGGCGGCGGGTCCATCAAGATCGGACTCCTCGCGTCGCTGTCCGGGACGTACCAGTCCGTCGGCAAGGAGATCCGCGACGGCTTCGAGCTGTACCTGGACACCCACGACGGCAAGCTCGGCGGCCGGCAGGTCGACCTCGTCGTCGCCGACGAGGGCAACGGCGCGGCGACCGCCGTACCGGCGGCCACCAAGCTCCTCAAGCAGGACCGCGTCGCCGCGCTCACCGGCATCGTCGGCGGCGGCTCGGTCGCCGGCGTCTACCCGCTGCTCCAGGAGACCAAGGTCCCGCTCGTCGGCTCCAACGGCCGGCCGGAGATCAAGGACGTCGAACGGGTGTGGCACACCTCGTACCTCTCCGACGAGCCGGGCGCCGCGATCGCCCAGCACGTCAAGGACAACGTCAAGGGCTCGGTGTACGCCATCGGCCCGGACTACCAGGGTGGCTGGGACGAACTGCGCGGCTTCACCGAGGCGTTCGCCAAGGCCGGCGGCACGCTCGCCAATCCCGACGGCAAGACCACCTTCACCCCGTTCCCGGCCACCACCAACTTCACGCCGTACTTCGCCCGGATCAAGGCCTCCGGCGCGCAGGCGGTCTACACCTTCTACGCCGGCAGCGCGGCCGTCGACTTCGTCAAGCAGTACGCGCAGTCCGAGATCAAGGACATCCCGCTGTACGCGGCCGGGTTCCTCACCGAAGGCGGCGTGCTCAACGCCCAGGGCGAGGCGGCCCGGGACATCTACTCCGTGCTCAACTACTCCCCCGACCTCGACAACGCCGAGAACCGCAACTTCGTCGCGGCGTGGAAGGCCAAGCACGACGGCTCGCCGACGACGTACGCCCTGGCGTCGTACGACGCGGCGGCGGTGCTCGACCGTGCCGTCGGCGCGGCCGGGAGCGACCCGACGCCGGAGGCCATCAACGCGCAGATCGGCAAGCTCGGGCAGATCGCCAGCCCCCGCGGCGCGTGGCAGTTCTCCACTGTCACCCACTCGCCCGTGCAGAAGTGGTACCTGCGCCAGGTCCGCCAGGACGGTCGGGCGCTGTCCAACACCGTCGTGGGTGACCTCGCGACCGTCGGCCGGTGAACACGGTGGCGGCCGGCACGAACCAGATCGACCCGTACGTCATCCCGGCGCTGGACGGTGTCGCCTACGGGCTGCTCGTCTTCGTCGCCGCGTCGGGCCTGGTCTTCTGCTTCGGCGTCGCCAACATCCTCAACCTGGCACACGGCATGCTCTACGCCATCGGCGGTTACACCGCCGCGGCGCTGCTCGACGGCGGCTGGGCGAGCCTCGCCCTGGCGCTCGGGGTCGGTGTGCTGGCCGCCGCCGCGGCGGGTGTGGTGCTCGCCGGGCTGCTCACGCCGGTCGCCAGCGGCAACCACCTCACCCAGGCGCTGCTGACCTTCGGGGTGGCGCTGGCCGGCGGCAGCCTCCTCGTCGCCGGTTTCGGCCCCGACGATCCGCAGGTGCGGGTTCCGGCCGCCCTCGACGGGTCGGTGGCGGTCGCCGGACACCGCTATGGCGCGTACCGGCTGGTCTTCATCGCGGTGGCGGCGGCCCTCGCCGCCGGTCTCTACCTGGCGGTGCGACGGACCCGGGCCGGGATGTTGGTCCGCGCGGCCGTGGACGATCCGGAGATGGTCGCCTGCCTGGGTGTGAGCCCGGCACGGATCAAGGTCGGCGTGCTCGCCGCCGGCGGCGCGCTGGCCGGCGCGGCCGGGGTCCTCGGCGCGCCCATCATCGGACCCGGCGCGGACACCGCCGACACGGTGCTGCTGTTGTCGCTGGTCGTGGTCGTCCTCGGCGGCCTCGGGTCCATGGTGGGCACCCTGCTCGCGGCGCTGGCGGTCGGCGAGATCCAGACCCTGGGCGTGGCGCTGCTGCCGTCCGCCGCCCCGTTCCTGCTGTTCGCCGCCATGGCCGCCGTGCTCGCCGTGCGGGCGCGGGGCCTGGCCCTGCGGTGGGCGGCGGCGTGAGGGACGAGGTGATCCGCCGGCTGCGGGCCGCCGTCGCGACGCTCGTTCTCGCCGGCCTGGTCGTGGCCCCGTGGGTGGTCGACGACTACACCGCGGCGATCCTCGCCCGGACCCTCGCGCTGGGTCTGGTCGGGGTGAGCGTGGCGCTGCTCACCGGTGTCGCGGGCATGCCCACGCTGGGCCAGACGGCACCCTACGCCGCCGGCGCGTACGCCAGCGCGGTGCTCGGTAGCCAGGTCTCCGACGTCGGCGTGGTGCAGGTCGCGGTGGCGGCGCTGGCCGGGGCGACGCTCGCCGCCGTGACGTTGCCGCTGGTCGTGCCGGCCCGGGGCGTCATCGTCCTGATGATCACCCTGGCGATCGGGGAACTCGTGGTGACCGTCCTCGGACGCTGGCGGTCGGTGACCGGCGGCACGGACGGACTGGCCGGGATCACGCCGGTCCGTCCACTGTGGGGAATGGCGGTCCTGGCCTCCGACCGGGCCCGGTACGTCTACACGCTCGTCGTCGTGGCGATGCTGGTCGGCGCGGTCCTGCTGCTGGTGCGGTCCCGGGGCGGTCTGCTGCTGCGCGCCGGGCGGGACGACGAGGCGCGGCTACGGGCCAGCGGGCACCGCGTGCCGCTGTACCTGTCCGGCGCGCACGTCGCCGCCGGGGCGATCGCCGGTGCGGCCGGTTCGCTGCTCGTCGTCGCCCAGCAGTACATATCCCCCGCCGACTTCGGCTTCGACACGTCCGCGCTGCTCCTGCTCGGCGTCGTCATCGGCGGCACCGCGTCGGTCGGCGGCGCGTTGGTGGGCGCGGTCCTCGTCATCGCCGTACGGGACTGGCTGTTCGGGGTGCTGCCCGGTCACGCCCCGCTGGTGCTGGGCGCGCTGTTCGTGGCGACGGTCTACCTGCTGCCCACCGGCGTCGCGCGGGCCCGCCGCCCGCGCGGCGGGCCCCGGCAACCCGTCCCCACTCCGGACCGCCCGGTCCCGGCACCCACCCGCACCCCGGAGCTGCGCGTATGACCTGCCTGCTCAGCGCCGAGAAGGTCACCGTGCGGTACGGCTCGCTCGCCGCGCTCACCGACGTCGACCTGTGTGTGCACGACGGCCAACGGCACGCCCTCATCGGGCCCAACGGGGCCGGCAAGACCACTCTGCTCAACGTGCTCGGCGCGACGACACGTCCTCGGCACGGCACGGTGCGCTTCGCCGGACGGGACGTCAGCCGGCTCGGACCGGCGGCGCGGGCCCGGCGCGGCATCAACCGGATACACCAGCGGCCCGCCGTCTTCGCGACCCTCACCGCCAGCGAGAACATCGAGGTCGCGGCGCTGCCCCGGACGATCCGGCGGCGGCGGTGGTGGCCCGGTGGAACCCGGGACGCCGCCCGGCGGCGAGCCACCGCGCTGCTCGACCAGATGGGACTGTCCGACCTCGCGACGGTGCCCGCCGGTCAGCTCGCGCACGGGCAGCGGCGACAGTTGGAGATCGCGATGGCCCTCGCCGGCCGTCCCCGCCTGCTCCTGCTCGACGAACCGGCGGCCGGGCTGTCCGCCACCGAGGTCCACCGGCTCGCCGAGCTGCTGGTGGCACTGCCCCGGCAGGTCGCCGTGTTGCTGGTCGAGCACCACCTGGACCTGGTGTACGCCCTCTGCGACACCGTCACCGTGCTGCGCGACGGCCGCACCCTGGCCGTCGGCACACCGGACGAGATCCGTACCTCGCCGCTGGTGCGGCAGGCCTACGCCGACGGGGTGTCCTGATGCTCTACGTGGAGCGGCTCTGCGCCGGCTACGCCGGGGGGATCGTGCTGCACGACGTCGACCTGCGGGTACCGCCGGGCACCGTCCAGGCCGTGGTGGGCCGCAACGGCGCCGGCAAGAGCACCCTCGTGCACACCATCGCCGGGCTGGTGCGCGCCTCCAGCGGGCGCATCGAGATCGGGGGTGTCCACGTGGCCGGACGGCAACCCCACCGGGTCGCGCAGTCCGGCGTCGGCCTCGTCCCGCAGGGCCGGCGGGTCTTCTCCCGGTTGACGGTGGCCGAGCACCTCGTCCTGGCGGCCGCCCCGTGGCGGGCCGCGACACCCGGCGGTGAGGGCTGGACGGTGGCCCGGATCCTCGAACTGCTGCCGCGCCTGGCGGTACGCCTGCGACACCGTGGCTGCGAACTCTCCGGCGGCGAGCAGCAGATGCTGGCCATCGCCCGCGCGCTGCTCGGCCAGCCACGGGTGCTGCTGCTCGACGAACCCTGTGAGGGGCTCGCACCCGACCTGGCCGCGCGGGTCCGCGACCTCGTCGGTCACCTCGCCGCCAGCGGGTTGACCGTGCTGCTCGTCGAACAGCAACTCCGCCACGCGATCGAGACCGCCGACCGGGTGGCGGTGCTCGAGTACGGCCGGGTGGTCTACGACCGGCCGACCGTCGAGGCACGCAGCGATCCCGCCCGCCTGGAGGCGATGGTCGGCATCGCCGCCACACCGACATCCCCGGCCAGCGGAGCGACCCCGCGGCTCTGGACCGACAGCCTGTAGTCACCCGGTCCCCCGGCTCCGGACCGACAGCCCGCCCCCTTTGGAGAGGCAGAAGACGATGGCGACCCTGACCAGTGATGGCGCGTACACCTTCGACAACGGCACACCGGACGCGGTTCCGCAGATGCGGGCGCTGGAGTCCTTCCTGGATCCGATCACGATGCGCCGCCTGGCCTGCCCGGTCCTGCGCCTCGGGTCGACCTGCTGGGAGGTCGGGGCCGGCGGCGGCTCGATGGCCCGGCGGATCGCCCGCGCGGTCGGCGAAAACGGCCATGTGCTGGCCACCGACATCGACCCCACCCACCTCGTGGCGCGGGGCAACCTGGACGTACGTCGGCACGACGTACGCGCCGATCCCCCGCCCGGCGACGCGTTCGACGTGATCCACGCACGCCTGGTGCTGCTGCACCTGCCCGAGCGTCGACGGGTCCTGCGGACGCTCGCCCGCGCGTTGGCACCGGGCGGCTGGCTGGTCGTCGAGGAGTTCGACTGCACCACGCCGGTACGGGTGCTGAACGCGCCGAGCGACGACGCGGCGAAGCTGTTCGCGCAGGTGATGGACGCCATGATGGGGGTGTTGCAGGACCACGGCGCCGACCTGGGGTGGGCGCAGGACGTGCACACCGAGATGGCCCTCGCGGGCCTGACCGACGTCGACACCATCACCCACTCGCAGAGCTGGGCAGGCGGGTCGACCGGCGCGTCGCTCTACGAGACCAACTCCCGCCAGTTGGCGCCGGACCTGCTGGCGGCGGGGCTGTCACCGCAGCAGCTCGATGCCTTCCGTCGACTCATGCGGGACCCCGGGTTCGCCGTGATGTCGTACCACTTCGTCTCCACCCGAGGCCGCCGCCCCGACCAAGCCCACACCCCCTAAACCGTCCTAGGACACCATCCCCCGGTGTCGACCGGCAGACCTGCGTCAACCGGCAGACCTGCGTCGATCATGAAGTTATCGCCCGTCGTGTCGGCGTGTCAGGGCAACAACTTCATGATCGACGCAGGTGGCGGGACTGGTTCAGGCCCTGGGGTGGGGGCGGCGGGTCAGGAGGAGGCCGCCGAGGCCGGCGGTGATCAGGAGGGCACCGAGGGCCGCGATGAGGCCGAGGGGCGCACCGGTGATCGGCAGCGAGCCGCCGTCGCCGGCACCACCGCCGCCGTTGCCGTTGCCGCCGGGGGTGGTGGGGGCGTTGGGGTTGACCAGGATTCGGGCGGTGTCGTTGGCGGGGTTCAGGTCCGCGATCGGGCCGCCGCCGGAGCGGGTACGCAGCGCGACGGAACCGGTCTGGCTGCCGGCCCGGTCGATGCGCAACCCGAAGTCGAAGCCCACCCGTTCACCACGGGCGATGCCGCCCGGGGCGGAACACTCGTAGACCCGCGCGCCGGGCTTGCCCGGACGCCACTCGTCGTCCGTCGGGTCGACACAGTCCGTCGACACGGTGACCGCGGTGACGCCGGCCGGCAGGGTCACCGTGGTCGGTACCGCGAGCCCCTGCTGTCCACTGTCTCCGGCACGGGCCGGCCCGTTGTTGACGTACCCGACGGACATGGGGACGGTCGCGCCCACGGCGCCGGTCACCGTTGCGCCGACGGCCGCGACGTCGGCGCGCTGGTCACCGGCCACGGTGAGCGTGATCGTGGTGTCGTTGTTGACGAAGCGGGTGTCGGTCTGCCCGAGCGCGCGGACCTGCGTGTCGGTGGCCGGCACCAGCGTCAGCGCCGGGTCGGTGCCCCTGGGGCCGAGGGGAGCGGCCGGCCGGTACTGCGACTGGTACTCCTCCCAGTCGGCGGGCGTGAACCAGTACGCGAAGTTGTAGTAGAGGTTGGGTGCCCAGGTGTCGGCGGCGACGGTGCCGGTGAACGTGGAGTCGACCGCGACCGTCTCGCCGGGTGCGAGCACAGTGTCGAACGCGCAGGCGAAGGGGCTGTTGTCCTGGTCGAGGTCGACGTACTCGCAGTTCTTGTAGCGTTTGGCCGGCGTCAGCCCGTTGAACCCGTACAGGTAGAGCACGAGGCCCCGCGCGGTCGTCGCGCCCCGGTTCGTCACGGTGAGCGGAAGTCCGACGGTGGACCCGAGGGTGCCGTCCAGGTCCACGTCGGACGCGGTGGCCAGGTCGACTCCTTCGCCGATGCTGACGGTGGAGCGGTAGGTCGCGGTGCCCGTCCCCGGCGCGGTGACCGTCAGGGCCAGCTCGCCTCGCTGACCGACCTGCGCGTCCGGGCGCGCGGTCACGCCCAGCGTGAGCAGGTCCTGGTCCGGCTCGTTGGCACCGTCGATCACGCAGGTGATCACCGGCCCCGCGGTGGTGCAGGTGCTGCGGCCCTCGCCCTCGACGACGTCGGCGAAGGCGGTGACCTCGCTGCGGTCCACGCGCACCGTGTAGGTGCCGAGCGACTGGGGTGCCAGCGAGTGCAGCGCCACCCACTTGTGCGGGCCGCCGGGGGCGACGATCGCGCTGTTGGCGTAGAGGTTGAGCGCCGCTGCGGGTTGTGCGGCGGGTTCGGCGGCGGCGGGAGCGCCGGTGGACACGGCGGCGAGGCCGACCACGGCCAAGCCGGCCAACCAGCGCCGTGCGGGATACGGTTGCGCCACGGGTTCCTCCGGAACGGGCGAAGGCCAGCCCGCCTCGCGCGGCGTGCCGGTGCCTGGTGGTGGTACGCGGGGGTTCGGAGCGTAGCCAGACTTGCACATGTGTCGCTCCGCCGGGACCCCGCCGCACTCACACCGATGGGCACACTGGCGTCGGCCATAGCGGCAGAAAGCCGCAAAGCCCCCGAAGGTGACGTCCGGGGATCCACGCCAACGATCGGGCGGAGATCCGACGCCCACGGCTCGACAGCCAAAAAGTTTTGTGGGGTTCCTACAACGGAGCGACTGTTGGTTCGGCCGTTGCACCATGGCGCTGTCCGCTCCGAGGCGGAAAAGTGATCACTGCCGGGAGCCGTCGTCTCGCGGCACGTACATCGTGGTCTACCAAAGGGGTCAGTCGGGTGTTCAACCGTGTCGCCATCGTCAACCGTGGTGAGGCCGCCATGCGGCTGATCCACGCGGTCCGAGAGCTGGCCGCGGAGACGGGCAGCCGGATCGAGACCGTCGCCCTCCACACCGACGTCGACCGCACGGCCACCTTCGTGCGCGAGGCGGACATCGCGTACGACCTCGGTCCGGCATCGGCCCGGCCCTACCTGAACCTCGCGACGCTCGAACGCGCCCTGACCGAGACCGGCGCCGACGCCGCGTGGGTCGGCTGGGGCTTCGTCGCCGAGGATCCGGCGTTCGCGGAGCTGTGCGAGAAGATCGGGGTCACGTTCGTCGGACCGAGCCCGGAGGCCATGCGCCAACTCGGCGACAAGATCGGCTCGAAGCTGATCGCCGAGGAGGTCGGCGTCCCGGTCGCGCCGTGGAGTCGCGGCGCCGTCGAGAGCCTGGACGCCGCGCGGGCGGCGGCGGCCGAGATCGGCTACCCGCTGATGCTCAAGGCGACGGCGGGCGGCGGCGGACGCGGCATCCGTGTGATCACCAACGAGGCCGAACTCGCCGACTCGTACGAGCGCACCAGCCAGGAGGCGGCGCGGGCGTTCGGCAGCGGCATCGTGTTCCTGGAGCGGCTGGTCACCGGCGCCCGGCACGTCGAGGTCCAGGTGATCGCCGACGGTCAGGGCACGGCGTGGGCGCTGGGCGTACGCGACTGCTCGGTGCAGCGGCGCAACCAGAAGGTCATCGAGGAGTCGGCCTCGCCGGTGCTCGACAAGGCGCAGGCTGCCGAGCTGAAGACGTCGGCGGAGCGGCTCGCCGTGGCGGTCGGCTACCGGGGCGCGGCGACCGTCGAGTTCCTGTACCACCCCGGTGACCGGCTGTTCGCGTTCCTGGAGGTCAACACCCGCCTCCAGGTCGAGCACCCGATCACCGAGCTGACCACCGGATTCGACCTGGTCAAGGCGCAGTTGCACGTCGCGGCGGGCGGTCGGCTCGTGGGCGACCCGCCGGCCGAGCGGGGGCACGCCATCGAGGCCCGGCTCAACGCCGAGGACCCGGACCGGGACTTCGCGCCGTCACCGGGGCGCATCGCGCGGCTCGACCTGCCCGCCGGGCCGGGCATCCGGGTGGACACCGGGGTCAGCGAGGGCGACACCATCCCGGCCGACTTCGACTCGATGATCGCGAAGATCATCGCGTACGGGCGCGACCGCGACGAGGCGCTGGGCAAGCTGCGGCGTGCGATGGCGGACACCACGGTGATCATCGACGGTGGCGCGACGAACAAGAGCTTCGTGCTCGACCTGCTCGACCAGCCCGAGATCATCGACGCCAGCGCCGACACCGGCTGGATCGACCGGGTCCGGGGCGAGGGTCGGCTGGTCACGCACCGGCACTCCGCGGTCGCCCTGGCCGCCGCCGCGATCGAGTCGTACGAGGAGGAGGAGCGCGCCGAGCGGCAGCGGCTGCTCTCGACCGCCGCCGGTGGCCGCCCGCAGGTGCAGCACGCCAGCGGCCGACCGCTGGACCTCAAGCTGCGCGGCGTCACCTACCGGCTGCGCGTGGCGCGGATCGGCGCGCACCGGTTCCGCGTCGGCATCGAGGCGGGCGGTACCGCCCACACGGCCGACGTCGAGCTGGACCGCTTCGACCGGCACACCGGCCAGATCGCCGTCAACGGCATCCGGTACCGGCTGCTCACCGGCACGCACGGCCCGACCCACCTCGTCGAGGTGGACGGCGTGACGCACCGGGTCAGCCGCGACGAGGGTGGCGTGCTGCGCTCCCCCATGCCGGCGCTGGTCGTCGCCACTCCCCTGGAGGTGGGCGCCGAGGTCGAGGCGGGCGCGCCGGTGCTGGTGCTGGAGGCCATGAAAATGGAGACGGTGCTGCGCGCGCCGTTCAAGGCCCGGCTCAAGGAGTGCGCGGTCTCGGTGGGCAGCCAGGTGGAGGCCGGTGCGCCGCTGCTGCGGCTGGAGCCGCTCGCCGAGGAGGCGACCGACGCCGTGGCCGGCCCGAGCACCCCCGCCGTCGAGCTGGACCTGCCCGCCGCCGACGACGGACTGTCCGCGTACGAGCGCGCGAGGCGCGGCCAGGAGGACCTGCGCGGCCTGCTGCTCGGCTTCGACGTCGACCCGCACGACGAGCGCCGCGTGCTCGACGACTACCTCGTCGTACGCCGGTTGGCGGCCGAGGACGGTCACCGGCCGCTGGCCGCCGAGGTGGATCTCGTCGACGTGTTCGCCGACCTTGCCGAGCTGAGCCGCAACCGGCCGACCGGCGAGGACGGCGGCGCGCACGCGCGCAGCGACCGCGAGTACCTGCACACCTACCTGCAGAGCCTCGACGTGGAGCGGGCCGGGCTGCCGGACGCCTTCCAGGCCAAGCTCGCCAAGGCGCTCGGCCACTACGGTGTGACAGATCTGGAGCGCTCCCCCGGGCTGGAAGCCGCCGTTTTCCGGATCTTCCTGGCCCAGCAGCGCGCGTCCGTCGACGCGACAGTCGTGGCGTCGCTGCTGCGCGAGTGGTTGCGCGAGACCCCGCCGGACGAGTCGCTGCGCGAGCCCGCAGGTCTGGCGCTGGAACGGCTGGTGGCCGCCACGCAGGTCCGCTTCCCCGCCATCGCCGACCTGGCCCGGGGCGTGGTGTTCGCCTGGTTCGCGCAGCCGCTGCTGCGCCGCAACCGCGCCCGCGTCTACGCCCAGGTCCGGGCCCACCTGCGACACCTGGACGCCCACCCGGACGCCCCCGACCGCGCCGAGCGTGTCGCCGAGATGGTCCGCAGCACCGAGCCCCTGGTACGTCTGCTCGGCCAGCGCCTCGTGCGTCACCACCTCGACAACACGGTCATGCTGGAGGTGCTGACCCGCCGCTACTACGGCAACAAGGCGCTCACCCGGGTGCGGACCAGCGACGTCGGCGACTGCTCCTTCGTGGTCGCCGAACGCGCGGACTCCAGTGTGGTCTCCGCGGCCGTCCGTTTCGACGGGCTGGGCGACGCGCTGCGCGGGCTGACCGAGCTGGCCGGCGCCGAGGATTCCGTCGACGCCGACATCTACCTCGGCTGGGAGAACCAGCCGGAGGACTTCGACGCGATGGCCGCCGCGCTGCTCGACGTGCTGGCCGCCCATCCGCTGCCGGCGCAGGTGCGTCGGCTCACCGCCACCGTCGCGGGTCGCGGCGGGGCGGTGATGCACCACCACTTCACCTTCCGCCCGTCGGACGACGGAATGGTCGAGGACCGGCTGATCCGCGGTCTGCACCCGTACATCGCGCAGCGGATGCAGTTGGAGCGGCTGCACAAGTTCGACCTGACCCGGCTGCCGTCGTCGGACGAGGAGGTCTACCTCTTCCAGTGCGTGGCGCGGGAGAACCCGGCCGACGAGCGCCTCGTGGCGTTCGCCCAGGTACGCGACCTGACCGAGCTGCGCGAGCAGGACGGCCGGCTGGTGGCGCTGCCCACCGCCGAGGACGCGGTCGCGGCCTGCCTCGACTCGATCCGCCGGGCTCAGTCGCGGCGGCCGTCGAAGACGCGCTTCACCACCAACCGGATCGTCGTCTACGTGTGGCCGCCGAGCGAGCTGACCCGCGAGGAGATGGAGATGATCGCCGGGCGGGTGCGCCCGACGACCGTCGGGGCCGGGCTGGAGGAGATCCTGTTCGTCGCGCGTCAGCGCGACCGCCGCACCGGCGAGCTGACCAAGATCGCCGTACGGATCTCGTTCGACGCCCAGGGCGGCGCGGAGCTGACCGTCGGCGAGCCGCCGGCCGAGGCCGTCGAGCCGCTCGACGAGTACCGGCTCAAGGTGCTGCGGGCCAGCAGCCGCAACACGGTCTACCCGTACGAGTTGACCGGCCGGCTCGGTGACTTCGTCGAGCACGACCTCGACGACGCGTACGCGTTGGTGCCGGTGGACCGGCCGAGGGGGCGCAACCGCGCCGCGATCGTCGCCGGCGTGGTCACCTCACCCAGCGAGCGACACCCGCAGGGTGTGACCCGGGTCGTGCTGCTCGGCGATCCGACGAAGTCGTTGGGCGCGCTGTCCGAGCCGGAGTGCCGGCGGGTGATCGCCGCCCTGGACCTGGCGGAGCGGATGCGGGTGCCGGTCGAGTGGTGGGCGCTGTCCGCCGGGGCCAGGATCTCGATGACCTCGGGTACGGAGAACATGGACTGGGTGGCGGCGGCGCTCAAGCGCATCGTCGAGTTCACCCAGGCCGGCGGTGAGATCAACATCGTGGTCGCGGGCATCAACGTCGGCGCGCAGCCGTACTGGAACGCCGAGGCCACGATGCTCATGCACACCAAGGGCGTCCTGGTGATGACGCCGGACTCGGCGATGGTGCTCACCGGCAAGCAGTCGCTCGACTTCTCCGGCGGGGTCTCGGCCGAGGACAACTTCGGCATCGGCGGCTACGACCGGGTCATGGGCCCGAACGGGCAGGCGCAGTACTGGGCGCCGAACCTGACCGCCGCGCGGGACGTGCTGATGGCCCACTACGACCACACGTACGTCGCGCCCGGCGAGGACGCCCCGCGACGGGCGATTACCACCGACCCGGTGGACCGCGACATCTCCCCGTTCCCGCACGACGTCGCGGGCAGCCCCTTCCGTACCGTCGGTGAGATCTTCTCCGCCGAGGCCAACCCGGACCGCAAGAAGCCGTTCGACATCCGGACGGTGCTGCGGGCCCTCGCCGACCAGGACCGTCCGGTGCTGGAACGGTGGGCGGGCATGGCCGACGCCGACACGGCTGTCGTGCAGGACGCCCACCTCGGCGGCATCCCGGTGTGCCTGCTCGGCATCGAGTCCCGGTCCGTGCCCCGGCGAGGCTTCCCGCCCACCGACGGCCCGGACACGTACACGGCGGGGACGCTGTTCCCCCGCTCGTCGAAGAAGGCCGCGCGGGCCATCAACGCCGCCAGCGGCAACCGGCCGCTGGTCGTGCTGGCCAACCTGTCGGGCTTCGACGGCTCACCCGAGTCGATGCGCAAGCTCCAACTGGAGTACGGCGCGGAGATCGGCCGGGCGATCGTGAACTTCCAGGGCCCGATCGTGTTCTGTGTGATCTCGCGGTACCACGGCGGCGCGTTCGTGGTGTTCTCGAAGGCGCTGAACCCGAGCATGACGGTTCTCGCGCTGGAAGGCTCGTTCGCCTCGGTGCTCGGCGGCGCTCCCGCCGCCGCGGTGGTGTTCTCCGCCGACGTCAACGCCCGTACGGCCGCCGACGAGCGGGTGCGCGCCCTGGAGGCCCGGGTCGCCGCCGCGTCCGGCACCGAGCGCGCCGCGCTGACGGCCGAGCTCGACGAGCTGCGTTCCTCGGTGCGGGCGGAGAAGCTCGGCGAGGTGGCTACGGAGTTCGACCGGGTGCACAACATCCAGCGCGCCGTCGAGGTGGGCTCGGTGGACGCGGTCATCCGCGCCGCGGAGCTGCGTCCACGCGTCATCGAGGCGATCGAGGCACGGCTGCGCGGCTGATCCACTGCCGATCCCGCACGGTGGGGACGGCGCCGACCAGCACGGTCGGTGCCGTCCCCGCTGTCGTTGACCGGCCCGGCGCGCGGCGCAGGGGCGAAACTTTCATCCGATGACTATCCACAGTCGCGCAGCTCACCCGACTGTTTTCCGGAAGTTTTCAGAGTTGACGGGGCCTATCGACGGCCATAATGTTTCGAACGAGTTTCCGGTCCTTCGAAGCCACGCCCCGCGCCCTTTTCATCCCGGGCCGCACCCTTCCTTCAAAGATCGACACTTGTCGATCATTATCGAGAGGTAGGCAGATGAAGCCAAGACGGTGGATCAGCGCCGGCGCCGTCGCCGTCGCGACCGCTGCGGCGTTGAACGCGGTGCCGGCCACCGCGAGCCGGCCGTACGACCCGACGACGCAGACCCTCGCGGCCCTCGGCCAGCGCCACGGCCTGAAGATCGGCACCGCGGTCAACGCGACAGCCCTCAACGACGCCGACGACCCGCGCTACCGCCAGCTCGCCGCCTCCGAGTTCTCCTCCGTCACCGCCGAGAACGCGATGAAGTGGGAGAGTCTGGAACCCACCCGGGGCACCTACGACTGGACGGCCGCCGACCAGCTCATCGAGTTCGCCAAGCGGAACCGGCAGAGCGTACGGGGCCACGTGCTGGTCTGGCACAACCAACTGCCCGCCTGGCTGACCAGCGGCGTCGCCGACGGCACCATCAGCAAGCAGGAGCTGCGCGAGCTGCTGCGCAGGCACATCACCACCGTCGTCAACCACTTCAAGGGCAAGATCTGGCAGTGGGACGTCGTCAACGAGGCGGTCAGCGACCCCTGGGACACCCCGTCGACGTTGCACTACAAGGGCTTCTGGGCGGAGAACCTCGGCCCGGACTACATCGCCGACGCGTTCCGGTGGGCCCGCGCCGCCGACCCGAAGGCGCTGCTGTTCTACAACGACTACAACATCGAGGCGTTCGGCTCGGGCAACCCGGCCGACGACAAGACGCAGTTCGTCTACGACATGGCCAAGGGACTGCGCGCCAAGGGCGTCCCGATTGACGGTGTCGGCTCACAGGGTCACCTGGGCACCCAGTACGGCAACTTCGACACCCTCCAGGTGACCGCCGCCCTGAAGCGTTTCGCCGCGCTCGGTCTGGCCACCGCGTTCACCGAGGTCGACGTCCGCAGTCAGATGACCGCGGGCGTCCAGGCCGGCAACTCCGAGGAGATCAACCCTCGGTTGCAGGCGTCGGCCGCCAACTTCAGCGTGCTGATGAAGGCGTGCCTCGCCGTCCGCAGCTGCCTGTCGTACACGGTCTGGGGTTTCAGCGACAAGTACTCGTGGGTGCCGGACTGGTTCAACGACCCGCCCGAGGGCCTGGCCACCATCTACGACGAGAACTACCAGCCCAAACGGGCGTACCAGGAGCTGAAGTCGGACCTGATCTCCGCCGGCCCGCCGTACGTCCTGCCGCGCGTCACACCCCGGCCGCACCGCTGAGACGGGCACGGGTCGTGCGGGGTCCACCCTCCCCGCACGGCCCGTGTCAGCGCGACCCGGTCAGGTCGTCACCCGGCAACAGCGGGCGCATGAACGTCCGCTCGTAGCGCACCACGCAACCCGACTCGTCGCGGATGGCGTCGGCCGCGACGAACTCCGGGTCACTGCCGAACCGTGCGCGGTACCGCTCGTACGCCGCCAGGCTCTCGAAGCTGAACAGGGCCTCGGCCCGGTCGCTGGCACCCTCGGCGGGCAGGAAGTAGCCGTGGTGCACGCCGCCGTGCCGGGCCACGAGCCGCATCCACGAGCGGGCGAACCGTTCGAACGCCTCGATCTGCGCGGGGTCGATGGTGTAGTGCACGACGCAGGTGATCATCGGTCCACCATAGAGCTCCGGGCGGGCGGCAGTAGGATCTCGGACACCTCGGCGAAGAGTGCCGCCTTGCTGCCGGAGTCCGCATGTCCGACGATCCGCCCGGCGACACCGACCGCCGCCGGGGCACGACCGTCCCTGGCCGGCGCGCGAACGGCCCGTTCCGCGCGATTCGCCGGGCCCTCGCCGTCGGCTGTCTCGTCGTCGTCGCCGGTGTGCCGGCCCGGCCCGTCCCCGCCTCCCCCGCGCCCACGACCCTGTGGGTGGCGCAGATGAACCTGTGCAACAGCGGTCGCGCCGCCTGCTACACCGGCCGGGCGGTGCCCAGGGCCGCCGAACTGATCAGGACCGAGCGGCCCGATCTGGTCACCCTCAACGAGATCTGCCAGGACGACGTGCCCACGTTGGAGGCGGTATTCGCGACGGTCCACGGCCGCGCGAGAGTCACGTCCGCCTTCCAGGCTGCCGGCGACCGGCCCAGCGGCGCCGACACCCGGTGCCGCAACGGCCGGGCGTACGGCATCGGTCTGCTGGCCCGACTGCCGACGACGGCCAGCCGGTACACGGTGCACAGTGGGATCCACCCTGCACAGGACCTCGCCGACCCCGAGGAACGACCCTGGCTGTGCGTCCACGTCGAGGGCGGGCTCAACGCCTGCACCACCCACCTGGCGGCCACCAGCCGCAGCGTCGCGCTCGCCCAGTGCGGCCAGCTGATCGACGGGATCCTGCCCGCCATTCGTCGGCGCACCGGGTACGCCCCCACGGTGCTGAGCGGTGACCTCAACCTGCGCCCCGGCGACGTGGGGACCTGCGTGCCGCCTGGTCATCCCCGCGTCGGTGACGGGGCGGTGCAGCACATCGTGGCCAGCGACGACATCAGCCTGTGCTGCGCCCGATCGGTGGACATGGACGGGGCGACCGATCACCCCGCCCTGTTGGCCACCCTCGTCGTCGGCTGCGCCCGCCCGGCCGGTTAGTCCTCGTCGTCGTCCGGTTCGAGGTCCTGCTCGTAGTAGTCGAGGTCGTCCTCGTCCATGTCCTGCGCGGCCAGTGCCTTCTCGGCCTCGTCGGCGCGGCCCTGCGCCCGCAGCGCCAGGCTCAGCAGGGCGGTGGCGTCGTAGCCGTACTCGTCGGGGTCCTCGGCCAGGACCTCCCGGGCCTCCGCCTCGGCGCGGGCCGGCTCACCGAGACGCAGCCGCAACCGCGCCCGGTACAGCCGGGCCGAGCGACGATCGTCCGCCAACTCGTCGCCGCCGAACAGGCTGACGGCCCTGTCGAGCCGGTCGAGCGCCTCGGCGGTGCGGCCGGCACGGTTCAGCAACTGCGCGGCGGTCACCTGGTCCCGGCCCGACAGCTCGGCGGAGGCAGGCCGCGCCTCCTCGCCGAGGGCATCGACGCGCGCCAGCACCGCCCAGGCGACGTCGTCCGGCGGCTGGTTGGCGAGGCGGCCCAGAGCCTTGCGCAGCACCCGCAACTCGGCGTCGGCGTCACCGTTGGCCCGGTGCCGGTCGGCGGCCGTGACCAGGTGCGTGAACCCCTCCGTACCGTGGAGCAGGTCGGCGGCGTCCTCCAGGATGGTCTCCAGCGGCGGCAGCCCGTCGGGCAGGTTCCCGGCCCGGATCAGCTCGGCCAGCACCACGCGGGCCGCGTCCCGGTGGTGGTAGGCCCGGCGGTACAGCTCCCACAGCAGGTGGCGGCAGCGGAGCGCCTCGTCGCGCAGACCGGCCCGGTCGAGGCTGCGGACCGCCTCCTCGGCGGCCTCGATCGCGTCCTCCTGCCGGCCCGCGTTGCGCAGGGTGTGCGCCACGTCCAGGCGGGCCCGCGCGGCGCCAGCCGCATCGCCCGCCGCGGTGCGGGCGGCGACCCGTTCGACGAGCGCTGCCAGCGCCGGGTCGGTCGTCCGCTCGGACGTGGTGACGCGCCCGGCGAGGACGGTGAGTGGTACGTGCTGCGCCACCGGGGTGGCGGCCATGCGCGCCTCGATTCGTTCGCTCTGGTGCCGGTTGCCGTTGCGGACGTCGAACCGGGCGGCGATCGTGCGGGCCTGCGCGGCCACCTCGTCGTGGACCTCGGCCACCGTCGCCTCCCAGCGGCGGGTGCCGTCGTCCGAGCGGCGGGACAGCGTCAGGTCGGCGTGCCCGGTCGCGCGCAGCCGGCCGAGGACCAGCGCGGCGGAGGCGGCGAACTCCATCGCCGCGTACGGGGACGAGGGGCGCTCCAGCCAGCTCAGGTGCCGTTCCACCAGCTCCAGGCCGCGTGCCTCGTTGCCGGTCAGCCCGCAGAACAGCACGTGCTGGGCGAGGTTGTCGAGGTGGTGACGGTCGGCGCGGATACGGCGGTAGCCGTCCCGGTGCGCCTCGACGGCCTCGTCGAACCGGCCGGTCCGCAGGTACGGCGTGAGCAGCTCGCTGAGCATCCACTGGGGCTGTTCGGTGCAGCCGCCGCGCTTGAACGGCTCCCCGATGGTGATGGCCTCGTCGTACCGGCCGAGCGACGTGAGGTGGCGGACCTGTCCCGACGGGACACACGCCTGGCAGTCCGACATCGAATCCCGCTTGGCGGTGACCATCCGGTCGTACGCCTCCTGGGCGGCTGCCATGTCCCCGACGTGGTGCGCCACGAGCCAGCGGTGCTGGTGGACCGCGTGCAGGCTGTGCCCGGCGAGCTGGTAGCGGCGCTGCATGTCGTCGAGTACCGCCATGGTGCGCTCCAGCGGGATGTCCGGGAACTGGGGCAACGCCCAGACGATCCACTTGAAGTCCCACAGCAACGTGCGGGTGTGGTGCGCGTGGACCACCTCGGGCTGCCGGTCGGCCGTCGCCAGGCACCAGGAGAAGGCGAGGAACGCCCGCGTCGGGTCACCGCCGTGGCGGAAGTCGCTGATCGCGTTCATCCGGGCCGAGAAGGCGAACGGCACGTCGCCGGCCGCGTCCGCGTGCCGGAAGACCGCGTCCAGCGCGGCGAACCGCACCGGGCCGCGCGGCAGCGCGTACGCCTGGCTGAGGCGTTCCCGCAACTCGTGCTCGGAGGTGGTCATCGGGTTCCCTCCATGGCGCGTGCGAGCAGACCGAGGAACGACTGGTTCAACGCGGCCGTGTCGGCGGGCCGCAGCGGCTGGTGGCCCAGCAGCAGCGCCTGCACGTACAGGCCCTCGATCGCGAGCGTCGTCAGCTCGTCGTCACCGGTGGAGATGGCCTGCCGCACCAGAGGATTGCGGTGGTTGAACACGAGCTGCGGCCGCTCGTCGCGCCCCTGGGTGAAGGTGCCGAGGATCGACGACCACAGCTCGTCGGCCTGCTCCTGCCCCTGACGCAGGTCGACCGCCAGGGCGGTGTCACCGTCGAGCAGGTGCAGCGCGGGCATGCTGGCCGGTTCGAAGGCCCGGACCAGCACCTGCACGCCGAGCCGGTCGAGGGTCCGCTGCGCCAGGACGAGGAAGGGCCGCACGGCCAGCTCGACGTCCGGGTCGAGCGGTTCCAGTCGGGTCGCCAGGTCGCTCGCCGTGAGGATCTCGGTGACGATGTCACTGTCCACGTCGGGCAGTCGGCTCACCAGCTCGGCGTCGTAGACGTAGCCCGCGTTCACGACGGCGATCCCCTGGGCTGCGGCGACCGCGGCGAGCTGCCGGAACTCGTCCACCGACGGCGTGTAACGCACCACGCCGTGCCGCTCGCGGAACTCGGCGAGCGTCAGCGGACCCATGTTCGTCTCGAACGGCCACCACTGCTCGACCAGGCGCAGCATCTCGTCGTCGTGCACGGCGAGGGCCTTGACGCCGAGGTGGTGCACCCGCAGGAAGGCCTGGAGGCCGCGCGGGTCGGTGCGTCCGAGCCGGGTCATCCAGCCGCGCAGGGTGTCGCCCAGCGCGTCGCGGACCTCGTCGAGCAGCGCGTCCTCGTAGAGCGCCTCCCGACTCGCGGTGGGGCGCAGCTCGGTCGTGTCGACCACGCAGCGGACGAAGAAGGCCCACTCCGGCAGCAACCGTTCGATGTCCTCGGAGAGCAGCATCTGCTTGAGGTACACCCGGTGGGCCACCCGCGACGTCGGGTTGGCCGGCATGGGCAGCACGAACGCCACCCCGCGCAGGCCCGCTGCGGGCACCGCCAGGTCGATCACGTCGAAGGGCGAAAAACCGAAGACCTCCTGGGAGTACGCGTCGAGGCGCTCCCGCCGTGCGCCCGCCGGCTCGGCCGGGTCGTTCTCCCAGGGTGCGAGGCCCGTGGTGATGGCCTCGTGGTCGACCTGCACGGGGATCGGCAGCAGCGACCCGTACAGCGAGGCGATTTCGACGACGGTGTCCCTGCCCAGCCAGTGCTCGGCGCCTCGCCGAGGCACCAGCGTCACGGTGGTGCCCTGCTCGGGGCGGTCCCGCTCGGCCGGGGCGACGTGCAGTTCGTACCGTCCGTCGCCGTACCCGATCCACTCGACCGTCGGACCACCGGCGGCACGGGTGCGTACCCGGATCTCGTCGGCGACCAGGAAGCAGGAGAGCAGACCGATACCGAACTGGCCCAGGAACTCGTGCCGGGCGAACCCCAGGTCGTCCCGCTTGGAGCTGCGGCCGATCGTGGCCAGCAGTTCGTGCACCTGCGCCTCGGTCAGGCCGATGCCGGTGTCCTCGACGCGCAGCGTGCCGTCCCCGGTGGATTCCGGCGGGTAAATGTGGATCGCACCCGGCGCGCCGGGATCGCCCACCCGACGGGCGGTGATCGCGTCGACGGCGTTCTGCATCAGTTCGCGGACGTAGACGCGTGGGCTGGCGTACAGGTGGTGACTGAGCAGGTCGACGATGCCGCGCAGGTCGACGTGGAAGGTGTAGCTCACAACCGCCCTTTCCGTGATCTGATCCGCTGCACAGTAGCGGCTGACCTGGCGTGCCGGGTGCCCGCTTTTCGTCGGACGGTTGTGCCATGCTGCCGCTCACCTCAGGGCAAGGAGCACAACGCATGGTCACGGTGATCGTTCGGGACGAGACGGCGACCGGCAGACCCGTCGACAGTTGGCCGTTGACGGGCCTGCCGGAGCGCATCTCCGCGCGCGAGCTGGTCCGGCTGCGGGTCCGCGAGGAGGTGGCGCGGTTCAACGCCGAGCGGCCGCGGCACTTCCGGGGCCTGGTGCAGCCGACCGACACGGAGGCCACGCTGAACGGCTACCGGGTCGCCCCGGGCCGGCGACTCGACTGGGAGGCGCAGGCGGATCGGGCCTGTGCCGCGTTCGCCCACAACGGTTTCCTGCTGCTGATCGGCGACCACCAGGTCGACGACCTCGACGAGGAGATCGACCTGCGGGCCGACCTCGACGTGGCGTTCGTCCGGCTCGTCGCGTTGGTGGGTGGCTGACATGGGCGACTGGACGGCGCTGCTCCCCCACCTGGGCGACACGGACCGGCGGCAGGTCGAGATCGGTCTCGCCGACGCCGGCGAACGGATCCGCGCGGTGCTGGGCATCGCCAGCACCTACTACTGGGGATCCTCGGTGACGAACGTGCCCGAGTGGTCCACCGTGGAATCGTGGTCGGCCGAGGACCGTCGCCGCGCCGCCCTGGCCATGCACCGGGAGTCGGCGTCCGCGTCGACCCCGACCGCGCTGAACGACGTGGTGCGTGCTCTCGCCTCCGGTGATCTCCCCTTCACGCGCGCGGACCTGCTGTGGTGCCTGCACGTCGCCGCTGAGGGTGCCTGCTTCGACAACGGCGCCCACCTGGAGCTGCCCGCGGTGATCGCGCCGCGCCTGACGGCCGCCGAACTGGCCGATCTGGTGCCGGCGCTGCGCGCCCTGAGCAGTGAGCTGGTCGACGACTACTTCATCGCGGCGGCGCCCCGACGACGTTTCGTCACGCTGCTCGGCCAGGCCATCGACCGCGCCACCGGCAGCCGCCTGCCGTCCTGGCTGCTGCACGACGGGGACAGCTTCGGGCCCGCCGTACGCGCCCACCTGGACGCTGACCTCGCCGCATCGGGCGTGCCGGAGCTGCTGGAGCACTGCGCCGCACTGGACAAGCCGGCGGCGACCGCGAAGTGGCTGCGCCGCCTCGACGAACTGCTCGTGGCCGCGCACGGCGGCCGGCAGGTCGTCCGCCGGCTCCTCGACGCGTTCACCGCCCACGGGCGGAGCGTCCACGACGACACCGACCGCCTCCTGCGCGGGCTGGTCTGGGCACTGTCGCGCGCGCGCGACGAGAGGGCGACGGAGCTGCTGGCACGGGCCACCGCCAGCGCGGCGTCCGCGCCGCGCGAGGCCGCCGGATTCCCGTACGCCTCGCGCACGGCGCTCGCGGCGGTACGCCTGCTGGCCGACCGCGACGGCGACGTGCCGCTGCGCACGCTGGCCCGACTCGCGATGACCGTCCGGAACAAGGCCGTGCGGAGCCGGGTCCAGACAGCGCTGACCCAGCTCGGGGCGCGACGCGGGTGGTCGTTCAGCGAGGTCATGGAGCTGGCCGTCGACGACCACGGGCTCGGACCGGACGGTCAGCTGCGCAGAGCGGTCGGCCCGTACGCGGCGACAGTCGAGATCGTCGGCGACCGGGCGCGCCTGGTCTTCGCCCGCGACGAGGTCACCCTGAAGGGCGTTCCGGCCCAGGTGAAGCAGTCCCACGAGGACGACCTCGCCGAGTTGCGGGCTCTCGTCAAGCAGGTCGGCGCGACCCTCGTCAGCGAGCGCCAGCGAGTCGAGGGGCTGCTGTCGGAGGAGCGCGTCTGGTCGTACCCCGAATGGTCGTCGCGCTTCCTCGACCACCCGGTGACCGCGACCTACGGGCGGCGCCTGTTGTGGGAGGTCAGCACTGACGGCCAGCGCTGGACGGCCGGTCTGCCCCGGCGTAACGGCGGCGCGTGGGCGATCGTCGACCGGGACGGCCACGCCCTCGACCACGGGCCGGTCCGGTTGTGGCATCCCGCTCGCGCGAGCACGGCCGAGGTGCTGGCCTGGCGCGGTCATCTGGTCGACGCCGGCCTGACGCAGCCGTTCAAGCAGGCGTTCCGGGAGGTCTATCTGCGCACGCCGGCCGAGGAGAAGACGGAGACCTACTCCAACCGGTTCGCCGCGCACATCCTGCGCTACCGGCAGGCCAACGCCCTGATGCGCGCCCGCGGCTGGCAGGCCGGCTACCTCGGCACCTGGGACGGCGGTTACGACAGCGAGGCCACCAAGGTCTTCGGCGGCGGCGCGTGGCAGGCGTCCTTCCACCACGCGCTGGTCGACGACCCGGAGGAGCGCCGCTACGACGTCGAGTACTGCTCGACCGACCAGGTGCGCTTCGCCCGACACGACGGGAAGACGTGGCAACCCGCGCCGGTCATCGACGTGCCACTGCTGGTGTTCACCGAGGCCATGCGCGACGTGGACCTGTTCGTCGGCGTCACCTCGATCGCCACCGACCCGCAGTGGGCCGACCGCGGTGAGGACCGGTTCTCCGCCTACTGGCACCGGACGGCGGTGGCGGAGCTGACCCCGTCGGCGCAGGTACGCCGGGACGCGCTGGCCCGACTGCTGCCCCGGATGGCCATCGCGGGCCGGGTGGACCTCGCGGAGCGGTACCTGCGGGTGCGGGGCAACCTGCGGGCGTACCGCATCCACCTCGGCTCGGGCAACATCATGATGGAGCCCGACGACAGGTACCTGTGCATCGTGGCGGCGCGTCAGCAGACCGGACGCCTGCACCTGCCGTTCGACGACGACGCCATGCTCGCCACGATCCTGTCCAAGGCGATCATGCTCGCCGCCGACGACCGCATCACCGACCCCACCGTGCTGAGCCAACTCCGACCCTCGGAGATCGGTTGATGCCGACCGAGCGCGTGGACTACCGGCGCATAGCCAACGAGATAGCGGGGAGGATCAGGTCCGGGGAGCTCGCGCCGGGCGAGAAGCTACCGTCCACGCGGGAACTGGCCGAGCAGCACGGTGTGCACATCTCCACGATCAACCGGGTCATGACGATCCTCAGGGATCGCGGGTTGGTCGAGGGGCATCCCGGCAAGGGCGTCTACGTGGCAGAGGCCTGACCTCAGGGCAGTAGGAGGATGTGCAGGCGGCGGGGGCCGTGCACGCCCTCCACGCGGATCAACTCGATGTCGCTGGTGGCCGACGGTCCGCTGATCCAGGTCAGTGGGCGTTGCGGCGTCAGCCGTCGCAGGGCCTCGGGCACGGTGGCCACGACCTGGTCGGCGCGGACCACGCACACGTGCAGGTCCGGCAGCAGGCTGAGCACACGGCGTCCCTGGTCGGGCGAGCCGTCGAGGACCACCGTCCCGGTCTGGGCGATGGCGACGGCGGCGGCGGTGACGACGCCGTCCGCCGCGCCGATCCGCGCGTGGTCGAGGCCGTCGTCGGGCAGCGCGGTCACCGTCGCCGGCAGCCACGCGGGTGACAGACCCGGGGGTACGACGACAGTGCCGCCCGCCGGCAGGATGTCGGCGATCGTGTCGGCGACGGCGGCCTCGGTGATCCGGTGCACGTGGGCCCGGTAGTCGGTCAACCGCTGCGCCAACTGGTCGAGGTCCACGTCGGCGGTCCGCCGGTAGTCGCGCGGCACCGGTGTCGGGGCCTGGGTACCGGCGGCGAGCGCGGCGCGGAGCCGGCCGAGGACGAGGTCCCGGGAGGTCACCGCTCGGCCCACCATTCGCGGAACGTCTGTGCCGGCGGGTCGGGCAGGTCCCGGCTGGCGGTCCAGCCGTTCAGCGGCGGGGGCAGACCTCGACCCCGCCGACCGGCGAGCCGGCTCAGCCGGGCCGCGCGCTGCCCGGCCGCGTACAGCCGGGGTCGGTCCATCGTGTACGCGGCGGCGGCCATCGCGATCGACTCGGCGGTGGGCCGCTGCCGCGACTCGACCACCTCGGCGCGCAGGTGTACCAGCAGCTCCGGAATGTTGATTTTGACCGGGCAGGCGTCGTAGCAGGCACCGCAGAGCGTCGACGCGTACGGCAGGGACGCGTTGTCCTCGATGCCGGTGAGCTGCGGCGACAAAATCGCGCCGATGGGCCCCGGATACACCGACCCGTACGCGTGCCCGCCGGCACGCTCGTAGACCGGGCACACGTTGAGGCACGCCGAGCAGCGGATGCACCGCAGCGCCTGCCGGCCGACCTCGTCGGCGAGCACCGCGCTGCGCCCGTTGTCCAGCAGGACCAGGTGGAAGGCCTGCGGTCCGTCGCCCGGGGTGACGCCCGTCCACATCGAGGTGTACGGGTTCATCCGCTCCCCCGTCGAGGCCCTCGGTAGGAGTTGGAGGAAGACCTCCAGATCGCGCCAGGTGGGCACCACCTTCTCCACACCCATGACGGTGATGAGGGTTTCCGGCAGGGTGAGGCACATCCGGCCGTTGCCCTCGGACTCCACCACGGCGAGGGTGCCGGTCTCGGCGACGGCGAAGTTCGCGCCGGACACCGCCACCGGCGTCCTCAGGAAGGTCTGGCGCAGGAACCGGCGTGCGGCGGCCGCCAGGGCCGGCGGGTCATCGGTCAGCGCGGGGTCGACGCCGGGCATCTCGCGGAGGAAGATCTCGCGGATCTCGGCGCGGTTGCGGTGGATCGCGGGTACGAGGATGTGGCTCGGCCGGTCGTCGCCGAGCTGCACGATCAGCTCCGCGAGGTCGGTCTCGACGGCGGTGATCCCGGCCGCCTCCAGGGCCTCGTTGAGGCCGATCTCCTGGGTCGCCATCGACTTGACCTTGATGACGCGGTCCGCGCCGGTCGCCTGGACGAGGTCGGTGACGATGCGGTTGGCCTCGACGGCGTCCGCCGCCCAGTGCACCACACCACCGGCTGCGGCGACCTTCACCTCGAGCTGTTCCAGCAGCTCGGGCAGGCGGTGCAGGGTGTCGGCCTTGATGGCCGCGCCGGCCGCGCGCAGCTCCTCCCAGTCGGCCTGCTCGGCGATCACTGCTCCGGACTTGGTCCGGATCGTCGTCGTCGCGTGCCGCAGGTTGCGCCGCAGTTGCGGGTCGGCCAGGCTGCGCCGCGCGGCGCTCGGAAACGACTCGTCGCCGCGCAGGTGCCCCACGCCGGGCGGCGCGGTCGTCGGCATGCCGAGGAACGTCGGGCGGGTCACGACCGGGCCGCCGCTGCGCCGCTGGTCTCCGTCGACGCCAGGATCTCGGCGAGGTGCACGGTGCGCACCCCGGTACGCAGCCGCGACAGTCCGCCGCCGATGTGCATGAGGCAGGACACGTCGCCGGCGGCACACACGTCGGCGCCGGTGTCCAGCACGTGACGCATCTTGTCCGCCAACATCGCCGTGGACGTCTCCGGGTTCTTCACGGCGAACGTGCCGCCGAAACCACAGCACTGCTCCGCCGCCGGCAACTCGACCAGGTCGAGGCCGCGCACCTCGCGCAGCAACTGTCGCGGTCGGTCACCCACCCGCAGCATCCGTAGCGAGTGACAGGTCGGATGGTAGGTGACCCGGTGCGGGTAGTACGCGCCCACGTCGGTCACCCCGAGCACGTCGACGAGCAGCTCCGACAACTCGTACGTCCGCTCGGCCACCGACTCGGCCCGGCTGGCCAGACCCTCGTCACCCGCACGCCGGGCCACCATCGCGTGCTGGTGGCGTACCGACCCGACGCAGGAGCCCGACGGCGCGACGATCACGTCGTACCTGTCGAAGGTCCGCACGTGCCGGCGCACCAGCGGCACGGCCTCGCGCTGGTAACCGGTGTTGACGTGCATCTGCCCGCAGCAGGTCTGCTCGGTCGGGAAGACCACGTCGTGGCCGAGCCGTTCCAGCAGCCGTACGGTCGCCGTGGCCGCCTGCGGGAACATGGTGTCGGCCAGGCAGGTCACGAACAGTGCGATCCGCACGGCACACCCCCGCCCGTCGTCACGGCCGGACCCGCAGGTGGGTGACACCGCCGTCGACGTCCAACACCGTACCCGTGGTCGACGCCGAGCGCGGCGACGCGAGGTAGAGGATCGCGTTGGCGACCTCGTCCGGGGTGACAAGTCGTCCGATGGGTTGGCGGGCCTGCAGCGCCGCGCGTTCGGCGGCCGGATCGTCCGCCTGCGCCAACAGCCGTCCGACCCAGGGCGTGTCCGCGGTGCCCGGGCAGACGCAGTTGAACCGGATGCCCTCGCGGACGTGGTCGGTCGCCATGGCGAGGGTCAGCGACAGCACGGCGCCCTTGCTGGCCGAGTAGAGCGCGCGGCCCGGCAGGCCGTTGAGGGCCGCGATGGACGAGAGGTTGACGACCGACGCGTGGTCGGAGTGACGCAGCCAGGGCAGCGCGGCGGTGACGACCCGCGCCATGCCGACCACGTTGACGTCGAGCACGCGGTGCCACTCGTCGTCGCTCTGGTCGGCGACGGTGCCGGTCGCGCCGATACCGGCGTTGTTGACCACCACGTCGAGGCCGCCGAGCGCCTCGGCGGCCGCGGCGACCGCCGCGTCCACCGACGGCCGACTCGACACGTCGGCGGTGATGCCGACGATGCCATCTTCAAGCCCGCTCGGGTCGAGGTCGAGGACGGCCACCCGGGCGCCTCGGGCGCGCAGTTCCACGGCCGTCGCGCGACCGATCCCGGATGAGCCGCCCGTGACGATCGCGGCCAGCCCGGCGAACTCCGGGGTCATGCCGCCACCAACGTCTGACGTGCGCGGCCCAGGCCGGCGACCTCCAACTCCACCACGTCACCGGCGCGCAGATAGGGATGGTCGGGGAGGCCGAGCGCCACCCCGGCCGGCGTTCCCGTGTTGATGACGTCGCCGGGGTACAGGACCATGAACTGGCTGAGGTACCACAGGACGTGCGCCACCGGGAAGATCATGTTCGCGGTGGACCCGTCCTGGCGGAGCACCCCGTTGACCCACAGGCGCAGCGCGAGCGACTGCGGGTCGCCGACCTCGTCGGCCGGCACGAGGCTCGGCCCCAGCGGGTTGAAGGTCTCGCAGCTCTTGCCCTTGTCCCACTGGCCGCCACGCTCCAACTGGAAGGCGCGCTCGGACACGTCGTGCGACACCGCGTACCCGGCGACGTGCCGCAGGGCCTGCTCGGGAGACTCGGCGTACCGGATGGTCTTCCCGACGACGACCGCGAGTTCGACCTCCCAGTCGGTCTTGGTCGAACCACGCGGAACGAGGACGTCGTCGTACGGCCCGACGACGGTCATCGGGTCCTTCATGAAGACCACGGGCTCGGCGGGCAGTGCCGCGCCGGTCTCCGCAGCGTGGTCGCGGTAGTTGAGCCCGATGCAGACAATCTTGGCGGGACGCGCCACCGGTGCTCCCACCCGCAGGCTGTCCGCGTCGGGCAGCTCGGCCAGCTCGCCGCCGTCCAGCGCCGCCCGCGTCCGCGCGATCCCCTCCGAAGCCCAGAACGTCCCGTCCAGGTCGGCGGTGAGTGGCCGCAGGTCGAAGGTCGTACCGTCGTGCTGGACGACCGGGATCTCCTGGCCGCTCGGTCCGAGGCGCTGGAAGTTCATCTCACCCTCCTCTGTGTCCGGTTGACTCGCGGGGTGGCGGACACCCCCGCATTCAACACCGACACACCGCGCCGGTCGCACGGCGGGATCGCCTCGGTCAGCGGGATGAGACGCGGCCGTCGCGCACGGGCGAGCACGCCCGGCATCGCCGCGACGGCCTCGCAACGGCGGCGGTTCGGTGGCGGCCTGGCGGCGTCAGCGCGGCGGCGTGTCCCGGCGGGACGGGAACGGGGTGCCGGGCTGCCCGAGGGTGGAACGGGCGCGCAGCCCGACCGGGTCCGGGGCGGCCTCCGGCGTGACCGGCGCGGACGTCTGGGCCCGACGCGCGTCCAGGTACGCGGTGGCGGCCAGGTCGTCGTCGGTGGGAGCGGCGAGCAGGGCGTAGAGCAGCCCGACCACCCCGAAGATCACCGCTACGACGATCGGCACCAGCAACGCGCTCACCCCGGCGCCGGTCACCCCACCCGAGCGTTCGTGCAGGTGCACCGAGAGCGCGCTCATGCCGGTGAAGTGCATGCCGTTCACGGCGACGCCCATGACCAGCGCGGAGCCGAAGATCGCCAGGCCACGCCGGACGGTCATCGCGAGCCACAGCGCGACGGTCGCGGCGACGACCGCGATCACCACCGAGAGGACGACGCGGGTGGTGTCGTAGCCGAGGCTGCCGTTGAGGCGCATCGCCGCCATGCCGGTGTAGTGCATGGCGGCGACGCCGGCACCGGTGAACACGCCGCCGGTGACGAGGCGTACCGGGTTCAGTTGGCCGGTGCCGACGATGGCCAGGCCGATGCCGACCGCGACCACCGCGATGACGGTGCTGGCGGCGGTGAGCGGCACGTCGTACCGGATGCGGGTCCCGTCGACGGCGAAGCCGAGCATGGCCATGAAGTGCATCGCCCAGATGGCGGTGCCGCCGAGGGCCCAGGCGGACAGAAGGCCCCACCAGGCGCGCTGCCCGGCGGTGCGGGCCCCACGGATACGGCCGGCGCAGACGAGCCCGAGGATCGACCCGAGCACCGACAGCGCGTAGCTCAGCGCGGGCGTGATCCACCCGTACTCAAAGTGATTGATGTCCGCCACGGCGGTTGCTCTCCCCATTCGTTACCGGCGCGCAGGAACGGCGCCGGGGTAATGATCAGGTGTGCTCCGAGCAGGCGCAATAGCACCCTCGGGCTATTCGCGGGGTGCCTTTGTGGTGACCGTACGATGCGTCGATTCGCCGAGGCCGTTGACCGAAAGTGATTATCAGGCAGAGGTGTGGTACGCCAGCACACCTCGGTTGATGGCCGCGATCGCCTGTCGAGCCGTGGAGCGCAGCTCCGGCGACGCGCCACCGGAGTCGGAAAGTTGACCAAGCAGGTCGACGACCTGCCGCGCCCAGCGGACGAAATCACCGGCGGGCATCTCGCCGTCGATCTCGTGCCCGCTGCCGAGCACCTTGGCCAGAGCCTCACCCCGCGCCCACCGGTAGACCGGCCAGGCGAAGCCCAGATCCGGCTCCCGGGTCGCCGCAAGCCCGCGCGCGGCCTCGTCCGCCTCGATCTCGCCCCACAGCTTCAGCGTCTCGTCCACGGCGTCGGCCACCGGGCCGCGCGGCAGGGACGCCCGCTCGTCGACGTCGCGGCGCGCCTCGAAGACCACCACGGACACCGCGGCGGCCAGCTCGGCCGGGGACAGCCCGTCCCAGACGCGTCGGCGCAGACACTCCGCGACCAGCAGGTCCGCCTCGGTCCAGATCCGGCCGAGCATCCGTCCGGCGTCGGTGACCGCGCCGTCGCGGGCGAGGTAACCACGGTCGGTCAGCAGCGCGACGATCCGGTCGAACGTCCGCGCGAGCGACCCGGTACGCCCGGACACCCGCTCGCGCAGCTCCTCGGTGTCGCGCTCCAGACGGTGGCGGCGCTCCGCCCAGCGGGCGTGCTCCTCCCGCTCCGGGCAGGCGTGACAGGGGTGGTTGCGCAGTTCGGTGCGGAGCTGGCTGAGCCGGTGGTCCTCGCCGGGCGTCTGCCGGGAACGGCCACCGCGGCGACCTCCGTGCCGGTCCAGGCCGGTGCCGCTGACCTCGGCGGCCAGATCCCGCCGGGCACCCGGCGAGCGGTGGTTGAAGTGCTTGGGGACCCGGATGCGGGCCAACACCTCGGCCGGGGTGGTGAAGTCGCCCGGGCTGACCCGTCCCGCCCAGCGGTCCTGGGTGAGCACCAGCGGACGGGGTTCGCCGAACCCGCCGGTCGCCGGGTCCAGCACGACCGCCAGGCCAGCGCGCCGGCCCGACGGCACGCGGATCACGTCGCCGACCCGCAGGCGCTCCAGCGACGCCACGGCGGCGGCCTTGCGCTGGGTCTGCCCCTGCCGGGCGATGGACCTCTCCCGGTCGGCGATCGCCACCCGCAGCGCGAAGTACTCGTCGAAGTCGCCGTGGTGGCAGGCGGCCTCCGCGCCGTACGCCTCGATGGTCTCGGTGTTGCGCTGCACCTGCCGCGCCAGGCCGACCACCGACCGGTCGGCCTGGAACTGGGCGAACGAGGACTCCAGCAGCGCCCGGGCGGGCTCCGCGCCGACCGAGCCGACCAGGTTCACCGCCATGTTGTACGACGGCCGGAAGCTGGACCGCAGCGGATAGGTGCGGGTCGAGGCGAGCCCGGCCACGTGCCGTGGGTCGGTCTCCGGGGACCACACCACCACGGCGTGCCCCTCGACGTCGATGCCCCGTCGGCCGGCGCGGCCGGTGAGCTGGGTGTACTCCCCCGGCGTCAGGTCGACGTGCGCCTCGCCGTTGTACTTGACCAGGCGTTCCAGCACCACGCAGCGTGCCGGCATGTTGATGCCGAGCGCCAGGGTCTCGGTGGCGAAGACCGCCTTCACCAGGCCCCGGACGAACAACTCCTCGACGACCTCCTTGAACACCGGGAGCATGCCGGCGTGGTGGGCGGCGAGGCCGCGCTCCAGGCCGTCGAGCCACTCCCAGTAGCCCAGCACCGTCAGGTCCTCACCGGGGATGGCGGTGACCCGGGACTCGACCACCCGGCGGATCTCGGCGCGCTCCTCGGGCGAGGTGAGCCGCAGCCCTGCGGCCAGGCACTGCTGCACGGCGGCGGCACAGCCCGCGCGGCTGAAGATGAACAGGATGGCCGGCAACAGACCCTCGCGGTCCAGCCGGTCGACGATGTCCGGCCGGATCGGGCCACGCCAGCGGGGACCACGCCGACCGGCGCCCGGCCCGGCGCTGCGCCCCTCGCCCAACTCCAGCCGGCGCATCGTGTCGCGGGTGTAACGCAGCAGCTCCGGGTGCACGTCGTGCTTGCGGGCGGCGTCGGCGTCGTGGAACAGGTCGAACATCCGCTTGCCGACAAGCATGTGCTGCCACAGGGGCACCGGCCGGTGCTCGCTGACCACCACGGCGGTCTCACCGCGCACGGTGACCAGCCAGTCGGCGAACTCCTCGGCGTTGGACACCGTCGCCGACAGCGAGACCAGGGTGACCGACTCCGGCAGGTGGATGATCACCTCTTCCCACACGCCGCCACGGAAGCGGTCGGCGAGGTAGTGCACCTCGTCCATCACCACGTAGGCGAGCCCCCGCAGGGTGCTGGAACCCGCGTAGAGCATGTTGCGCAGCACCTCGGTGGTCATCACCACCACCGGCGCGTCGCCGTTGATCGCGTTGTCGCCGGTCAGCAAACCGACCTGCTCGACCCCGTACCGGGCGACCAGGTCGTGGTACTTCTGGTTGGACAGCGCCTTGATCGGCGTCGTGTAGAAGCACTTGCGCCGGGTCGTCGGCGTCGCCGCGCCGTCGGCCGCCGCCGGGTCGTCGGGCCGCCCCCGCAGAGCCAGGTGTACGGCGAACTCGCCGACCACCGTCTTGCCGGCGCCGGTCGGGGCGCACACCAGCACACCGCTGCCCCGCTCCAACGACTGACACGCCTCGCGCTGGAAGTCGTCGAGGTCGAACCCCAGATCGAGGGCGAACTCGTCCAGCGCCGGAAACTGTGCGGCCTGCGCGGCCCGGTGGCGCGCCGCGGCGTACCGCTCGGCGGGGCTCGACATGGCACCAAGATTAGTGCGTGTCGGGACAGTGCACCCCACAAGGCCGTCCCGAGGGGTCGTCGGCGGGGGTCGGTAGGGTGCACGGCGTGCCGGACCATGCCGAACCGCCCCAGACCAGTCCGCCGGGCAGTGCCGCGGATGCCACCACGGCCCGGGCGTCGCGACGGCCCGTCAAGGCGGTGCTCTTCGACTTCCACGGCACCCTCGCCCAGGTGGAGGAGCCTCGGCAGTGGGTGCGGGAAGCCGCGGCGGTGTGCGGCGTCACCCTGGACCCGGTCCGGGCCACCTCGCTGGCCGACCGCCTGCTCACCGCCGGCCGTGCGGGCGGGCCACTACCGGCCCGGGTTCCACCCCGGCTCGCCGAGCTGTGGGCCGACCGGGACCTCTACCCGCACGCGCACCGGGGGGCGTACACCGGGCTGGCCGAGACCGTGGACACGGGCATCGAGGGCTTCGCCGACGCGCTGTACGAGCGGCTGCTCGTGGCCGAGGGTTGGCTGCCGTACCCGGACACCGCCCCCACGCTGACCGCGCTGCGCGACGCCGGTGTGCGGGTGGCGGTGGTCAGCAACATCGGTTTCGACCTGCGACCGCACTTCGACGCCTGGGGGCTGACCGACCTCGTCGACGCGTTCGTGCTGTCGTACGAGGTGGGGCGCTGCAAGCCCGACCCGGCGATCTTCTGGCGGGCCTGCGGCATGCTGGGCGTCGATCCCGAGCAGACGCTGATGGTCGGCGACACCCCGGCCGACGCCGGCGCGGTGGCCGCCGGCTGCGCGGTGCTGGTGCTGCCGGCCGCCGACCCCGGCCGCGAGAACGGGCTGGGCGCGGTCCTGGACCTGGCGCTGCCCGCCTGAGTCAGGTCGGGATACGGATCACCGGCAGCTCGCCGTCGCCGTACCGGTCCTCCCCGGTCAGGATCGAGGCGTCATGGTCGAGCACGGCCAGCACCGTGGTGGCGAGATCGACCCGACCCGTCACCGTCCGCCAGTAGCTGAGCTCATGCCAGGAGCGCCCTTCGGTGGAGAGCACCGCACAGGCGTCCAGGGTCAGCAGCCGGTGCAGCGTCGTCCGGTCCTTCGGGTCGCTGACGATCGCCAAGGCCTCCGCCACGGTCACGGCGGTCACACCGAACCTGTTGCGGTCCTGGATGACTTCGTGCAGCGGCTCCCCGACATGCACCGAGCCCGCCAGGTACGCCAGTAGCGCCGACCGATCCAGCACGAGCCGGACCGGCCGGTCATCCCCGGCGCTCACGCGGCGGGCTGGTCGGCGGTGTCCCGCATGTGTTGGCGTGCCCGCTCACGCAGCGCGTTCCGCCGCTCCGGCGACCAGTCGGCCTCGACGGCGGCACGGCGGGCGCGCGCCTCGGCCACACCCTGGTCCGTGATCTGGATGCCCTGGTGGGCCAGCTCAGCGTCCAGGGCGTCCAGACGCATCCGATCCCGGACGGCCTGGGTGATGTAGGCGCTGGCGTTGGCCTCGCGCTCCAGGCGCTCCGCCACGTCGGGTGGGACGGAGATGGACAGTTTCCGCATCGCGCTGGTCATACCGGAAACCGTACGCTGGTAGCACCGCAGCGGCGAACACCTTCGGTCGTGTCGTGCGCTCGGGCGCCTGCGACGACGGTGGCTCGCGTTCGTCGGGCGTACCCCCCGGAGAGCCAGGGGGGCCGACCACCTAGCGTCAGGGCCGTGACGGACACCCTGCTGCCCACGTCGGCCCCGACCGACGCGCCACCCGAACGGCGCGGTGGCGTCGTCCCCGTGGCGCTGGTGCTCGGCGGGGCGCTGTCGGTGCAGTTCGGCTCCGCCGTCGCCGCGCTGCTCTTCCCCCGCACCGGGGTGGCCGGCGCGGTGACCCTGCGACTGACGATCTCGGCGGTGCTGCTGCTCGTCGTGTGCCGGCCCCGCCTGCGCGGGCACGACCGCTCGGCCTGGCTCGCCGTCGGCGCGTTCGGGCTGGCCCTGGCCGGCATGAACTCGCTGTTCTACCAGGCCATCGAGCGAATCCCGCTCGGACCGACGGTGACGCTGGAGGTGCTCGGCCCGCTCGCGCTGTCGGTGTTCACCGCCCGCCGGCTGGCGAGCTGGTGCTGGGCGGGGCTCGCGCTGGCCGGGGTGGCTCTGCTCGGGCAGGGTGGCTTCGACCGACTCAACCCGGCCGGCGTGGCGTTCGCCTTCGGCGCGGGCGCCATGTGGGCCGCGTACATCGTGCTCAGCGCCCGCGTCGGCGGCCGGTTCCCGGGTGCGGACGGGCTGGCCCTCGCGCTCACCCTCGCCGCGCTGGTCACTCTGCCGCTGGGCATCGCCGACGGCGGCGCGGTCCTGCTCGACCCGCCCGTGCTGGCCCTCGGCACCGCCCTCGCGGTGCTCGCCTCCGGCCTGCCCTACACCCTGGAACTGCTGGCGCTGCGCCGGATGCCCACCGCCACGTTCGCGGTGCTGATGAGTCTCGGCCCGGCCGCCGCCACCCTCGCCGGCTGGCTGGTGCTGCGGCAGGCGCTGACCGTGGCCGAGTGCGTCGCCATCGTGCTGGTCATCGCCGCCAGCATCGGCGCGGTACGGGTCAGCGCAGCAGCCGCAGAGCCCCCGGCACCGCGGTGATCGACACCGGCAGCCCCAGCGAGCGCTCCCCATCGGCGTACGTGACGATCCCCTCGGCGGCCAACTCCACCGTACGGGCCCGGTAGCTGCTCACCACCGGGTGGTCGACGTGGGTGCCCTGGTAGATGTACGGCTTGACCCGGATCATGGTCCGCCGGTCCGCCCGGCCGGCCACCACGACGTCGAGTAGGCCGTCGGTCGGGTCGGCGTCGGGGCAGATCCGCATCCCACCGCCGTACGACGGGCAGTTGCCCACCGCCACGAGCACCGAGTCCATCTCGTGGAGCACCCCGTCGAGGCGGATCGAGTAGGGCCGGGGCTTCAGTCGGGCCATCTCGATGAGGATCGCCAGGTCGTAGCGGCGAGGCCCGCGCGGCCACCGCATCCGGTTCGCCCGCTCGTTGACGATCGCGTCGAAGCCGGCCGCGAGGACCGCCCCGTACCAGCGTTCGGTGCCGTCGGCGCCGGTCATCCGGGCCAGGTCGACCTGGCGGCTCCGGCCGGCGCGTAGCGCTTCGACGATCACCTCCACGGCGGCGACGGGATCGGCCGGGAATCCGGTGTCGATCGCGAAGTCGTTGCCGGTGCCGGCGGGCACCGGTCCGAAGGGGATCTCGGTGCCGGCCACGGCCTGCAGCGCCCGGTGCACGGTGCCGTCCCCGCCGATGGCGACCAGCGCGCCCGCTCCCTCGGCGACCGCCGCCCGACAGGCCGCCTCCGCCTCGCCCGGAGTGGTCGCCGACAGCACCCGGACCGGGCGACCGGCGGCGGCCAGCCCGTCCAGCAGACGGGGCAACAGGGCCCGACGCCGTCCCCGACCAGCGGTCGGGTTGGCGAGAACGGCCACCGGGCCAGCGGCCGACACGGCGTCCTCCGCCGGTCCGGGCCGAAGATCTTTCGCGGTCACGGCCAGCACCGTACTCGTCGTACACACGTTGTTCATCCTTCGTTGGTAGCGCTCCCGGCGGCCGACCCGGTCGATATGCGTCGACGCCGCCCCCGCGAAGCGGGAACGGCGTCGACGGAACGGACGGCGCGAGGCCGTCAGGTCATGTCGTCGTAGCGGCGCTCGATGGGCGCCGGCTTCGCGATCGGCTCGGGAGCACCGATCGGCGCGGTCGCGTCGACCCGCTGCCCGGCCACGACCGGGTCCGTGTCGAACTCCAGCGGCGAGACCTCGTCGTCGTCGAGACCGGCGTAGACCTCCTTGCCGCGACCCCGCCGCCTGTCGTTGATGAACGCGATGCCCACCGCGCCGAAGTAGAGCGCGGAGAGGCAGACGGCCAGGGCGGTCATCCCGAACGGGTCGGGGGTGGGGGTGACCACTGCGGAGAACGCGAAGAACACGAAGATCGCCACCCGCCACCAGCTCAGCAACCGCTTCGCGCTGGCCAGGCCGACGAAGTTGAGCATCAGCACGATCAGCGGGAACTCGAACGCCACCCCGAACAGCAGGATCAGGTTGGTGACGAAGGAGATGTACCGGGTGACCTCGAGGTTCGTCGCGATGTCGTCGCCGGACACGTTGAGCAGGAACTCGAGGCCCTTCGTGGTGACGAAGAAGGCCAGCACCGCGCCGGCCGCGAACAGCGGCGCGGCGAGGGCCGTGAAGATGTACGCGTACCGCCGCTCGTGTCGGTGCAGGCCCGGCGCGATGAACGCCCAGAGCTGGTAGAGCCAGATCGGCGCCGCGATGATCAGACCCACCCACAGGCCGATCTTGAGGTTCAGCAGGAAGACGTCCGCCACGCCGAGCTGGACGAACTTGCACTTGCCGGTCGCCAGATCGATCGACTGCGGCAGGTCGCAGTACGGCTTCGACAGCAGCACCCGGACCGGCGTCGCCAACCAGATGCCGAAACCGAAACCGATCATGATCGCCAAGGAGGCGCGGAAGAGGCGGTTGCGCAGCTCACGGACGTGCTCGATGAGCGTCATCGAGCCGTCGGAGGCCCGCTCGAACTCGCTCGGGCCACGCTTACGCAGGGCGAAGGCCACGGTGCCAGGGCCCTTCGGTCAGTTGTCGCGGACGCGGTGCACCGGGTCGACGACCGGCTGCTGCGCCGGCGCCTGCTGGTACGGCGGCTGCTGCGGCTGCTCGGCGTACGGCGCCTGCTGACCGGCGTGCGGCGGCAGCGGCTGGTAGCCGGCCTGCGCGTCGGCCTTCTCGGCCAGGTCGCGGTCGTCGTCCTGCAGGCTCTTGGTCTCGGCCTTGATGATCCGCAGCGAGCGACCCAGCGAGCGGGCCGCGTCGGGAAGCCGCTTCGCGCCGAAGAGCAGGATCAGCACAACCACGAGAACGGCGATGTGCCACGGCTTGAGGGCACCCATGAGAAGCTCCAGTCGCTCTGTGTCCGGGGGGTGGTACGCAGCCCATCGTACGTGCGGATCGGTCGGATGCCACCCGCCGGGTGGTGGTGGTCCGGCCCGGCCGGTGAAGTCTTGACCAACGCGCGATGGTCCGTCAACCACACGGGCCGACGGCAGTGTCAGCCGCGCTTGGCCTTGATCAGCTCAAGGCGCTGCTGGGCGGTGTCGAGCTGACGCTGGACGCCCTCGGCGCGCTGCTGCAACGCCTCGGCGGTCTCCCGCAGCGACTCCGCCTCCCCGGCCCGGCGCTGCAACGCCTCGGCGGCGCGACGCAGCCGGGGCAGTCGGGCCAGCACCGGGCGCACGGCCAGCGCGAGCGCCACGAGTGGGAGCAGCACCAGCGCGAGCACGATCCAGATCAGCACGCCGGCCAGCCTACTGGGTACGGCCGGCCACCGCCGGATCGCCCGACGGCACGGCGGCTGCCGCGGCCGCCGGTTCGCCGTCGGGCAGCCGTGTCACCGGCGCGGGCACCGCGTACGCGTCGAGCGCGGCGGACGCGGACGCCCGGACCTGCTCGGCCAGCTCGACCGGGGCGACCACGGCGACGTCCGGGCCGAGGCCCAGCACGAAGCGTCGCGCCCACCCGAGGTCGGTCACGCGCAGCGAGACGAGCCACTGCTCGCCGTCGCCCGCCTCGACCCGCTCGCACGGGTAGTACTCGGTGATCCACCGCTCGCCCCGCCCGATCCGCAGGGTGATCAGCGGCAGGTCGGGCGACGGGCGGAAGACGCCCTCGGTGAGGTCGTGCGGGACGGCCTGCGGCGGGACGGTGGCCGGCTCGTCCAGCTCGGTGATCGCGTCGATCCGGTCGGCGCGGAACAGCCGGACCGCCTCCGCGCGCCGGCACCACGCCTCCACGTACGCCCGACCGCCGACCATCAGCATCCGCAGCGGATCGACCACGCGCTCGGTGGTCTCGTCCCGGGCGGCGGTGTAGTAGGTGATCCGCAGCGCCCGGCCGCCTTCCACGGCGGCGCGCAGCGCCTCGACCCGGCGGCTGTCCCCGGGCAGCCGCACCGCAACCGGGGCACCCACCAGGTCACCGGCGGCATCCTCGATCTTGGCGAGGGCTCGTTCGATGGCCTCCCGGTTGGCGACGCCGGGGGTCTCGGCGAGCATCCGCAGCGCCACCACGAGCGCGAGGGCCTCATCGGGGGTGAGCCGCAGCGGCCGGTCGATACCGGCGTCGTAGGTGATGGTCACCCGATCACCGTCGAAGGCCATGTCGATCAGGTCGCCGGGGCCGTACCCGGGCAGCCCGCACACCCACAGCAGCTCCAGGTCCTCCCGGAGCTGCCGCTCGGTGACGCCCAGGTCACCGGCCGCCTCGGCGACCTCGATGCCGGGGCGGGCCAACAGGTAGGGCACCAGGTTGAGCAGGCGCGCCAGCCGGTCGGCGGAGGTCTTGGAACCGCCACGGGCGGTCGGACGGGTCACCGGGCACCTCCCGAGACCGCCAGCTCGTCGTGGCGGACCGCGATCTCCTTGAGGCGCTGGATGACGGCCTCCCGGACCTCCGGCGGGTCGAGCACCCGCACGTCCGGGCCGTACCCGACGAGGTGGCCGGCCAGACCGTCCGGGTCGGCGTACGGCAGGACCAACCGGTCGCCGTCCGGCCCGGCGGTCACCTCGACCGCCCAGCGGCGCAGGCCGGCGGCCCGCCCCGGCGCGGCCAGCACGGTCGCCCGGCCGGTGCGCTCCACCGGCCCCGACCACCGGGCCACGTAGCTGATCAGGTCTTCTCCGGCCGGCGGCTGGTAGGCGCCGGGCGCACCGGTCACCCGGACCGTGCCGACGACCCGGGACAGGCGGAAGCAGCGGGTGGCGTCCCGGTCGAGGTCGTGACCGACCACGTACCACCGCCCCCGCCAGCAGACCACGCCCCACGGTTGGAGCCGGCGGCGGCTGGAGGCGTCCCGGTCGGGTACCCGGTAGTCGAACCCGACCTCGCGGCGGTCCCGGGCGGCGGCGGTCAGCGGCGCGAACGCGGGGTCGACGGTGACCATCGGCTCCAGGCCGAGGGTGGCCTGCGGGTCCACGTCCACCCCGGCGGCGCGCAGCTTGGCCAGCCCGGACGACGCCGCGGCGGCCAGCCCGGCGTGCTGCCACAGGCGCGCGGCGATGCCGACGGCGGCGGCCTCGTCCGGTTCGAGAGGGATGTCGGGCAGCGCATACTCACGGTGGGCGATGCGGTAACCCGGCTCGGCGTCGAAGACGCTGGCCGTGCCGGTCTCCAGCGGGACGCCCAGCTCGCGCAGCTCGGCCTTGTCCCGCTCGAACTTGCGCTGGAACGCCTCGTGGTCACGCGCGTCGTCGGGATCGTGCTCGTAGCCGGGCACGGTCGCGGCGATCTGCGCGGCGGTCAGGAACCGTCGCGTGGACAGCAGGCAGATCACCAGGTTGACCAGGCGTTCGGTGCGGGTCCGCGACACGCGGTAGACGCTAGCAGCCGACACGCCCAGGACGTGCACCCACGCGGGCGTGCCGCACACTTGTTCGGATCGGGCCTCTCCCCCGGCGCGCCGCCGCCCACGGTCATAGGGTTGCCCTCATGTCGCAAGCCGGGATGAAGACCGAGAGCGAGAGCGTCGGCACCGTGGTCGTCGCGGGCGTGGCCAACCTCGCCATCGCGGTCGCCAAGCTGGTCGCCGGCCTGATCTCCGGGTCGGCCGCGATGCTGTCCGAGGCCGCGCACTCGGTCGCCGACACCACCACCGAGGTGCTGCTGTTCCAGGCGCTACGCCGCGGGGCCCGCCCGGCCGACAAGCGACACCCCTTCGGGTACGGCAAGGAGGCCTACGTCTGGGCGTTCTTCGCCGCCATGTTCACCTTCGTGGCCGGCGCCGGCTTCGCCGTCACCCACGGCGTCACCACGATCCTCGTGCACGAGCACAGCGGCGACTACCTCGTGTCGTACATCGTGCTGGCGGTCTCGTTCGTCATCGAGTCGATCTCGCTGGCCCGGGCCGTACGGCAGGTTCGCCGCGAATCCGAGCGCTGGCAGACCACCCCCCGACGGTTCCTACGGCTCACCGCCGACACCACAGTCAAGGCGGTCTTCCTGGAGGACAGCGCGGCCCTGATCGGCCTCGTGCTGGCCGGGCTCGGCGTCGGCCTGTCGCACGCCACCGGCGACGAGGTGTGGGACGGCGTCGCGTCGATCCTGATCGGCCTGCTGCTGCTGACGGTCGCCGGGGTCCTCGCCGGCAACAACCTGTCGCTGCTGGTCGGCCGGGCCGTCCCGGAGCGACTCCGCCACGAGATCGAACAGGAGCTGGCCGAACTGCCCGAGGTGGACCGCATCGACACCCTGCTGACCATGCAGCTCGGCCCGGACGACATCCTCGTCGCCGCCAAGGTCGACTTCCGTGACGAGGCCACCGGCGCGCAGATCGAGGCCACCGCCGACGAGGCCGAGCGGCGGCTCACCGAGCGGTACCCGGAGATCCGTTTCGTGTTCCTCGACCCCACCCGCTCGCAGCCGGGCGCCACCGGCAACGCCCGACACACCCAGGCCGCGCCGCTCGGCGACGACCCCACCTGATCACGCCGGCGTCGCACCCGGTCGCGGTCCGCCGCGCCCGCGCGGCTAGCGTGCCCGTCATGGTGCGATGGCGTACGGGGACGGTGGCGGCGCTGCGGCGGCAGTGGACCGGGGCGGTGGAACTCGACGTCGACCTGCCCGACGGCACGCGCATGCGGGCGCTGGCCTATCCCGAGCTGGTCGGCACGCCCGAGCCCGGCGACCGGGTGCTGCTCAACGCCGGCGCGCTGCTGATGGGGTTGGGCACCGGCGGGTACGCCCTCGTGGTGGCGCTGCCGGACCGGCTGCCCCCGGACCCGCCGGACGCCGCCGACACCCGCGACGCCGGGCACCTGGTCAAGGCCCGCTACACGCCGTTGCAACCGATCCTGCTCGGCGTGGACGAGGAGGCCTCCCCGCACCGCGCCGTGCTGGCCGACGCCGACGACCTGGGCGGCATGCCGGTGGTGACCGCCGACCTGCACTCGGCGCTGCCGGCGATCCTGGCCGGCATCCGGGTCGACGCCCCGCAGGCGCGGGTCGCGTACCTGCTCACCGACGGTGGGGCGCTGCCGGCCTGGTTCTCCCGCACTCTCGCCGGTCTACGCGACGAGCTGGCCGGGACGATCACGGTCGGGCAGGCGTTCGGCGGCGACCTGGAAGCGACGACCCTGCACGGCGGTCTGCTCGCCGCCCGGCACGTGCTGCGCGCCGACGTGGCCATCGTGGCGCAGGGGCCCGGCAATCTGGGCACGGGCACCCGGTGGGGCTTCTCCGGCGTCGCCGTCGGCGAGGCGGTCAACGCGATCGCCACGCTCGGCGGGCGGCCGGTCGGCTCGCTGCGCATCTCCGACGCCGACCCCCGCCCCCGGCACAACGGCGTGTCGCACCACAGTCTCACCGCGTACGGCCGGGTGGCGCTCGCCCCGGCGGAGCTGGTGGTGCCCGACGGCCTGGACCCGGCCCTGGCCGCCGAGGTCGACGCGGCCCTGGCCCCACTGGCGGCCCGGCACCGGATCGTGACGGTGCCCACGGCTGGCCTGGACGCCGCGCTGCGCGCCAGCCCTGTCCCCCTGTCCACCATGGGCCGCGCCCTGGACGCCGACCACGCCTACTTCCTGGCAGCAGCAGCAGCCGGCCGCCACACCACAACCCACCTCCCCCAACCCCCACCCGGGCCGGCCGCCCGGGGGCCCGCGCGGGGCCGACGCGGGGGCGGGGGCGGGGGGTGGGGTGGGGGTGGGGTCAGGGACGGGGGCGGAGGGCTTTGGTCAGGGCGGTTAGGCGGGGGGCGAGGCTCGTCAGGCCTCCGGGGAAGAAGTAGACAGCCAGGATGAAGACCGTGCCGAGGACGAACAGGGGCTGACTCAGCGGGTGACTGAGGACGGCCGGCAGGTTGTCGACCGCGTCGCTCGTACCGAAGGCGGTGAGCCGGTGGTCCAGGTACATGTAGAGGACGCCGCCCAGCACCGGTCCCCACCGGGTGCCCGGCCCGCCGAGCACCACCATGACCAGCAGCGACAGGGTCAGCTCGGAGGACGTGATGTGCGGCGACGCGCCGCCGACGATCAGGACGTAGACCACCCCGCCGGCCGAGGCCAACCCGCCGGCCAGGGTGAACGCCACCAGCTTGTAGCGGTACGGGTCCAGCCCGAGCACACCGATCCGCCGCTCGTCGTCGCGCAGTCCGGCGAGCACCCGACCGGTCGGCGATCCGCTGACGCGGTGCACCACGAAGACCACCAGGGTCAGGTAGGCGAGCGCCAGCCAGTACAGGTTGACCGTGTTGGTCACCCCGACCAGCCCGGCGGGCAGGCCGGACACGTCCAGCGGAAGACCCTCCTCGCCGCCGGTCAGCCCACCGAAGTCCCGGGCCACCAGGATCGCCCCGACCTGGGCGAACGCGAGCGTGACCATGGCGAACGCGATGCCCACGGTCCGCAGCGCCACCGCGCCGAGCAGCGCGGCGAGGATGGTGCCGCCGGTGATGGTCAGCAGCGCCGCCTGCCACAGCGGCAGACCGGCCCGGGTGACGAGGACGTCGGTGCCGTACACACCGGCCGCGAAGTAGAGCGCGTGCCCGAACGAGAGCATGCCGGTACGGCCGAAGAGCAGGTCGTACCCGGCGGCCAGCCCACCGAAGATCAGACAGATGGCGAGGATCTGCAGGGTGCCGGGTGAGTTGACCGGCCCCTCGAAGATCCCCGGCAGGGAGATCGTCGAGTACGGCAGGATCGCCAGCACGGCCAGCGCGACGAGCGGCAGGAATGGCCGGACCCGACGCCACCGCCCCCGCTGCGGGGTCAACTCGTCCGGCACCTGCGCGGGAGGCGCGTCGATGACCGTCATGCCGTTGCCACCTTTCCGGCGATGCCCTGCGGGCGTAGCAGCAGCACCACGGCCAGCAGCCCGACCACGCAGATGTCGCCGAGCCCGGATGTGCCGTAGTAGTTGACGAACTGCTGCACCAGCCCGACCACGACCGCCGCGTACGCGGAGCCGACCACCGAGCCCATCCCGCCGATCACCACCACGATGAACGCGAAGATCAGCAGCGAGCCGCCCTGGCCGGGCGAGACGGTGCCGAAGTAGACCCCGCCGAGCGCCCCGGCGAGCGCGGCCGCCGCCCCGCCGATCGCGAAGACCAGGGTGAACGCCTTGCGGACGTCGATGCCGAGCGCGGTCACCATCTCCCGGTTCTCCACCCCGGCCCGGATCACCAGGCCGTACCGGGTCCAGCGCAGGAACGCCAGGATCGCGCCGAGCACCAGCACCGCCGCGATGATCAGCAGCAGGCCGCCGTTGGGCACCTGCGCGCCGAGTATTCCGGTCACCTGCCGCGTCCATTCCGGACGCGGGAACGGCCGCGCGTCGGCCCCCCAGGTGGCCTGGAGCAGCGCCACCCCGGCCAGCGACAGACCGACGGTGACCAGCACCTGCTCGATCGTGCGGGAGTAGAGCGGACGGATCAGCACCAGCTCGACAAGCACCGCCACCAGCGTGCCGGCGGCCACCCCGAAGGCGACCGCGAGCACGAAGCCGAACCCGTCCGACCCCGCGCCCGGCAGGTTGCCCGCCGCCCACCAGGTGCCGTACGCGCCCACGCCGAGGAACAGCCCGTGCGCGAAGTTGAGCACGTCGGCCAGGCCGAACACCAGGGAGAGACCGGAGGCGACCAGGAAGTACAGCGCCGCCAGGCCGAGCCCGGTCAGCGCCAACAGGATCACCGTGCTCATGCCGAGCCACCCTTCGTTCGCGACTGCGGGGCTCGCAAACCCGGCTCACTCCTCGCGCTCACCGGGCCACCCTTCGTTCGCGACTGCGGGGCTCGCAAACCCGGCTCACTCCTCGCACTCACCGGAACCTCCGAACCGACACCGAGCAGCGACTTCGTCAACGCGGTCTCCAGCAGCAACTCCTGCGCGTTGCCGGTCCAGGCGACCCGGCCCGCGGAGAGCACCACGGCGTCGCGGGCCAGTCGGCGTACGACGGCCAGGTTCTGCTCCACGAGCAGCACCGGCACCGACTCCGCGACCCGTTCCAACACCTCGGCCACCTCGGTCACCACCTTCGGCGCCAACCCCTTGGTCGGCTCGTCGACCAGCAGCAGCCGGTTGTCGTTGAGCAGCACCCGTCCGATCGCGAGCATCTGCTGCTGCCCGCCGGAGAGCGATCCCGCCCGTTGGCGTCCGCGCCGGTCCAGCTCCGGAAAGAGCGCGAAGACCTTGTCGTACGCCGGGGTGGTGCCCCGCCGCTCGGCGAGCCGCAGGTTCTCCGCGACCGTGAGGCCGGCGAACACGCAGCGGTCCTCGGGTACGTAGCCGAGCCCGCCACGGACCAGCCGGTGCGTGGGCCGGGCCAGCAGGCTCTGCGCGCCCATCCGGACGGTGCCGCGGACCTCCCCGGCGGGCGGGGTGAGGCCGACGATCGCACGCAGCGTGGTGGTCTTGCCGACGCCGTTGCGACCGAGCAGGACCGTCACGCCGGTCGGGGCGACGGTGAAGGACACCCCCTGGAGGATGTGCAGCCCGGAGATCCGGACCGACAGGTCCTCCACGGTGAGAATGGGTTCCAGCTGAGTTGCTTCCGTTCGCGACTGCGGGGCTCGCAAACCCGGCTCACTCCTCGCGCTCACAGCACCACCTGAGGTTCGCGACTGCGGGGCTCGCAAACCCGGCTCACTCCTCGCGCTCACAGCGCCTCCCCCAGGTAGGCCTCTTGCACCGTGGGGTTCGCCATCACCGTCTCCGGTGTGTCACAGGCCAGCAGCGCGCCGTGGTGCATGACGGCGATCCGGTCGGCCAGCTCCAGGATCACGTCCATGTGGTGCTCGACCATCAGCACCGAACGGCCGCTGTCGCGGGTCAACGACTTGATGACCGTGACCAGTTCGGGCACGTCCTCGGCGCTGACCCCGGCCATCGGCTCGTCGAGCAGCATCACCCGTGGCTCACCCGCGAGCAGCAACGCGATCTCCAACTTGCGCTTCTCGCCGTGGGCCAGGGTGCCGGCGAGGGCCGTACCCCGGTGGGCGAGGCCGACCCGGTCGAGCGCCGCGTCGGCGGCGGCGGCGACCTCCCGGTCGGCCCCC
>NZ_JBEXIL010000029.1:0-85462 GCF_040608555.1 Micromonospora sp. NPDC005172 | reverse complement strand
GTTCATGGGGGTAGCTCCTTCGGGGGTAGGAAACACCCACACACCTGCTCGGGGGGATCGGGTGACGTGGGGGTCAGCACCTCGTCCGGGCGCTTAAGAAGTCCGGGGTCGGCGGCCTGCGAGCGGAGGGCTCGTGGCGCCGGGACCGTGCATAACGACCTGCCGGCCGGGGCCATTCCCGGGGGCTGACGATCCGCGGTGAAGCGGGGCTTGCCGCGCCGGGTCCGTGTGTAACGACCCGGTGGCCGGGGCCATTCCCGCAGGCGGGGTGGCCCGGTGTTGCGGCGCGACCTGGGCGGCCGGTCATTTCTCCACCGGTCTGACGGGCGGGTGGCTCAGCCTTGGTCCTGCGCTTGTCAGGCTATGCAACGACCTGCGGCCCGCCACGATTCCGGCCCAGCCGTGCGTCCGGTCACCCCCGCAAAGACTCCGTGAAGGGACATACCGCCCAGCGGGCGAAGTTGGCGTGGCCGGTAGCAAAGCACCCGGGCGGTGATCGACGCGACATCGCCGAAGTCGGGGTATCCGGGGCCGGATGACACCGCGATATCGGTGATCTCGTGTCGATCATCCTGGCCCGGGGTGGGGCCGATTGGGCATGGTGTCGATGTGGGGCCGCTGGGGATGCTCGGGCGGGTGCCCGGGTGGTGATCCACACGAGATCGCCGAAGTCGGGGTATCCGGGGCGGGTTGATGCCCCCGGATCGGTGATCTCGTGTCGATCATGTCGAGCCGTGCCCGCGCGGGTCTCGCGTCCCCGTTGTCGGGCGCGCCGGGCGTCGCGGATGTCCTGCTCAGAGGCGGGTAAATCGGTTGAGAGGACAGGGGCGCTGCCGGCACGCTGGGTGTTCCGCCACCCACGTCCGGAGGAACTCCGATGCGCCTGCTCCGTGATCTGTGGGCCACCTCGCCACGTCGCCTCACGCTCGTGGGCGTCCTGATCGTGCTCGGTGCGGCCGGTCAGGCGGGCGCGTCCGCGCTCGCCGGCGCGGTGCTCGTACACCGGTCGGCCACGTCCTTCACGATCCTCGCCGCCGCGTTGGCCGCCGTGGTGCTCACCGACCTGGTGGTGAGCCTGCTGATGGCGGGGCTGACCGCCGACTGGTCCGCCGACGTCCGTCGACGGCTCTGCCGCGTCGCGCTCGGGCAGGATCTGCCGAGCCTCGAGACCACCCCGGTGGGTGAGCTGCTGGACCGCATCGACGGTGATGTCTACCAGGTGGCGTCGGCGGTACGGAACCAGGGCTCGCGCCTCGCCCAGGGGCTCTGCGTGGGACTGCTGTCGATGGTCGTCGCGCTCGTCGTGTGGTGGCCGGCCGGAACCGCGATGCTGCTGCTGACGGTGGTGCTCGCGGTGGGTCTGCGCCGGCCCACGGCACGGATCGGCCCGGCCCGGATGGCCGAGGAGGAGGCCTGGTCGGACCTGGCAGCCGTGATGGAGGAGGCGGTGCACGGCCAGGACGACGTACGAACCAGCCTGGCCCAGCCGTACGTACTGCGGCTGTACGCCCGACGGGCCGCCACCGTGCTGTCCCGCGGCCACCGGGTCTGGGTGCTCTCCGCCAAGGTGGCCACGGTCGCCACCGCGACGATCCGGGTGGGCGTCGGCGCGGTCGTGCTCGGCGGAGCCTGGGCCCTGGCCACCGGCCGGGTCGACGCCGCCCGGCTCACCGCCATCTGGCTGCTCGCCCTGGCCTTCGGGGCCACCGCGGAACATGTCAGCCGGATGGTGCCCGAGCTACAGGAAGCCCTCGGTGCGTGGGCTCGCGTGCAGTTGCTCCAGAAGGCCCGGCAGGAGCCGGTCGGCGGGGCCGCCCCGGTCGAGGGTGACCTGCGCATCCGGGACCTGACCTTCGGGTACGAGGTCACCGGCCCGGAGAGCGGGCGGGGTCCTGCCCTGCGCGGGCTCAGCCTCACCTTCGCGCGGGGCCGCTCGTACGCCCTGATCGGGCGTACCGGGTCGGGTAAGTCGACGTTGGCGAAGGTGCTCACCCGGGCGGTGGACGTGCCGCCGGGCACCGTCTTCCTCGGCGGCACGGACCTGTGCGACCTCGACGTCGAAGAGCTGCGACGATGGGTGGCGCTGGTGCCGCAACGCACCGAGATCCTGGCCGGAACGCTCGCCGAGAACGTCGCCCTCTACGACCCGGAACTGCTCGACGCCGCCGCCCGGGCGCTCGACGAACTGGGCCTGGCCAGCTGGATCGCGGAGCTGCCCGACGGGTTGGCGACCCGACTCGGGGAGGGTGGGCACGTGCTCTCCGCCGGCCAGGAGCAACTGGTGGCGTTCGCCCGGATCCTGGTCCGTGACCCGCACGTCGTGATCCTCGACGAGGCCACCGCCCGGTTGGACCCGGTGACCGAGGCACGCGTGCAGCGGGCCACCGAACGGCTGCTGCGCGACCGCATCGGCATCGTCATCGCGCACCGGCTCTCCTCGGTGCGCCGTTGCGACGAGGTGGTGGTGCTCGCCGACGGCGCGGTGGTCGAGGCCGGTCCGTTGGAGTCGTCGACGCGGTTCGCCGAGCTGCTGGCGACCAGTCACGCCGCCGTGTACGCGGGCGGACCGACGGCGTTCCACCCCGGCGGCGGCACCGACCTCCTGACCGGCCCGAACACGGCCGGCGCGGAGCTGCTGACCGGCCCGGACACCGTGCACGCCGGGCGGGACACGACCGGCACCGACCTCCTGACCAGCAGGAACACGACCGGCGCGTATGCCGCCGGTGGTGCTGGTCCGGTCGGAGCGGAGGTGGCGGGCGAGCGGGTGCCGGGGGCGCGTACCGAGCCGCCGCCGTTGCCACCGACGCCGCGGGCGCGCACGTTCCGGGAGATCATCCGGCTCTGCACCAACGACCCCCGCTACGGAGCGGCCGCAATCGTGCTGTTCCTCGGGCTCAGCCTGCTCGGGCTGGACGGACCGCTGCTGCCGTGGCTGTGGGCCGACCTGGTCGACGGGACCGGCAGCCCGTACCTGCCGGCGCTGGGCATCGTGGCCGGACTGCTGGTCACCCTGCCGCTGCCGTTCTACACCCACGTGTGGTTCCCGCACTGGTGGGTGCGGCAGATGCTGCGGATCGGCCTGCGGTTGGTGCACGGCCAGACCGGCCCTCGCCGGGTCAGCTCGCACACCCCGGCGGAGGTGGTGGCGCAGGGTGGCGACACCGAGCGGGTGGTACAGCTCGCCGACAACGTGCTGGACCAGTCCGTGGCGGTGGTGCTGGTGGTCGCCATGACGGCGGTCACCGGCAGCGTCGTACCCGGGCTGTTCTTCTTCGGCACGATGGTCGTCTCCGGCCTGGCCGCGACGTTGTTCGGCCCGAAGTTGGAGCGCGCCGCGCGGGCGACAGTGGCGGCGCGCGCAGCCTTCGCCACCGCGCTCGTCTCCGCGCTCTCCGCGGCGCGGACGGTCAAGCTCGCCGGCGCGACATCGGCGGTGCTGCGGCACCTGGCCGACCTCGACGTGCTGCGCAGCGACCGGCAGCGGCGGGAGATCGCGGTGCAGGTGTGGTCCCGCTCGACGCCGTCGGTGGCCAGCGGGCTGCTACCGATCGGCGCGTGGGCGCTCTACCTGGGCGGTGACCTGTCGGCCGGCGCGGTGCTGGTGGCCGTCTCCACGCTGGGCGCGGCCCGGTGGTTCGCCTGGACCACCGCGTCGTTGATCTCCCAGCTGCCGTCGGCGCGGGTGTGGACCAAGCGGACGGTGGCGATGACCGGCGTGGGGGCGTACTCGGCGGGCGTGCCGGCGGTGGATCTGGCCGGCGGGACGGCTCCGGCACCGGCGTCGCCGCCCCGCCGCCCGCTGCGCAGGTTGGAGCTGCGCGGCTTCTCGGTGGTGCACTCCGACGGCACGGTCGCCGTGCGCGACGTGGACCTGACGGTCCAGCGCGGGCAGTTGGTGCTGGTCGTCGGGCCGGTCGGGTCGGGCAAGTCCTCGCTGCTGCGGGCCCTGGCCGGCATCGTCCACCACACCGGCGAGCTGTCGTGGAACGGTGACCCGGTCACCGAGCCCGAGCTGTTCCTTCGCCCCAACCAGGTCGGTTACGTCGGTCAGCTGCCCCGGGTGCTCTCCGGGACGGTGGCCGACAACATCGCGCTCGGCCATCAGGTGGACGCGGCGGGCGCGGTCAGTACGGCACAGCTCGACCACGATCTGGCCGCCGCCGGTGGGGGACTGGGTCTGCTCATCGGGCACAAGGGCACCCGGCTGTCCGGCGGGCAGCTTCAGCGGCTGGCCCTGGCCCGGGCGCTGGCCCCGCGTACCGAACTGTTGGTCGCGGACGATGTGTCGTCGGCGCTCGACGTCACGACGGAGCTGGCGCTGTGGCAGGCGCTGCGGGCGCACGGCGTGACCGTGGTGGGGTCCACCGCGAAGCGCGCCGCGCTGGTCCGCGCCGACCACGTGGTGGTCCTGCGGGCCGGCTCGGTGGCGGCGCAGGGCACCTGGCGGGAGTTGGAGGGCGAGTGGTCGCACCTCGCCGGCTGAGAGCCGGGTCGGGCGGCTGCCGGTGACGGCAGCCGCCCGCGAAGGGTTCCCGATCAGGCGCGGGCGTACTGGGCGGGGCCGTTGTACGCGACGCCGAGCTTTCCGGCGGCGCGGCGCGGCCAGTACGGGTCGCGCAGCAGTTCCCGGCCGAGCAGCACCAGATCGGCCTCGCCACTGGCGATGATCTGCTCGGCGTGCTCCGGCTCGACGATCAGGCCGACCGCGCCGGTGGGTACGCCGGCCTCGCGGCGGATCTGGGCGGCAAGCGGCACCTGGTAGCCGGGGCCGAGCGCCGGGATGCGCTGCTCGGTGCTGACGCCACCGGTGGAGGTGTCGACCAGGTCGACGCCGACGGCGGCCAGCTCACCGGCGAGCACCACGCTGTCCTCGATGGTCCAGCCGCCCTCGACCCAGTCGGTGGCGGAGATCCGGGTGAGCACCGGCACGCTCTCGCCGACCACGGCGCGTACCGCGCGGGCGACCTCCAGCGTGAGGCGCATCCGACCGGCCCGGTCACCGCCGTAGGCGTCGGTGCGGTGGTTGGTCAGCGGCGACAGGAACTCGTTGAGCAGGTACCCGTGCGCGGCGTGCACCTCCACGGCGGCGAAACCGGCGGCGAGAGCGCGCTCGGCGGCGGCGGCGAACGCGTCGACCACGCCGGCGATGCCCGCCGCGTCGAGCGCGGTCGGCGTCCGGTAGGTGGGGCTGAACGGCTCGGCGCTCGGGGCGACGGGCGTCCAGCCGCCCTCGGCGTCCGGCACCCCGCCGTTGCCCGCGTCCCACGGCCGGTAGGTGGAGGCCTTGAAGCCGGCGTGTGCGAGCTGGACGGCCGGCACCGCGCCGTGCGCGGCGACGAACGCGGTCACCGGCCGCCAGGCATCGACGTGTGCGCCGGACCACAGCCCGGTGTCCTGCGGGGAGATCCGACCCTCGGCGAGTACGGCGGTCGCCTCGGTCAGCACCAGCCCGGCCCCGCCGACCGCGCGGGTGCCGAGGTGCACGAGGTGCCAGTCGGTGGGCAGGCCGTCCGGGCCGGCGGAGTACTGGCACATGGGCGCCATGGCGATGCGGTTGGGCAGGGTGACCCCACGCAGGGCCAGTGGCGTGAACAGGGAACTCATGACGTCATCCTCTCGGTACGGCGACGGACCCCGCTGACGAGGGGTCCGTCGCCGTGGTGAACGGGTCAGGCGGGTACGGGGTTCAGCTCCGGTCGCGTGTCGGCGGCCACCGTGCGCATCATGTCCAGGATCGGGTCACGCCGCGCAGGCTGACCGCGCTGACCACGATGGCGCTGAAAAGCACGAGGCCGAGCAGGATGATCCGCACGGAGAAGGGGATTTTGCGCAGGCCGAAGGGCATGGGATGTCCGGTTGTCCGTTATCTGGGCGGGGTAGGCGTGTGGAGGGCGGCTACGCCGGACAGACGCCGCTGGCCTGCAGTCGGAGATCGACATACAGGCGGACGGTGAGGCCCCAGACATTGGTCATCGTCGGCCAACGGTACGCCGATCAGCCCCATCTGCAAGCGGCGATGCGCGTAACGCTCCTTACAGGCTTTGCCTGCGGCACGTCAGGGCCAGAGCCGTGCCGGTCGCCACGCCCCAGAGCACCGCGAGCCCGAGGACCACCCGCTCCACCACGCCGACCAGGGAACCCCGGCCGACCACGAGCATGGCCAGTCCGATCGTGGCGCACAGCGGCAGGGCGAGCGCCGCCGCACCGGCCGCCAGCCGGCGTACCACCGGTCCGGCCGGCCCGGACACCGCCAACGCGACCATGGCGAGGACCACCGCCGCCGTCGCCGCGATGCTTGCGCCACCGTGCACCAGGTCGGCCACCGTGGTCCGCTCGAACGGCGGCAGCGGGCAGCCGGCGGAGCAGGTCACCGCCCCCGACACCGCCGTGAGCACGGCACCGGCGGCGAGCAGCGCCGCCGCCACCCGAACCCCTGGCGGCAGCGCCGCGGCGATCAACAGCAACGCGCCGGCCAGCGCGAGAACCCCGATCCGGTACGTCACGGCGTGCGCGCTGCCGGCGATGCCCGCCTCGCTCACGTACCCGGTGAAGCCCGGACCGGGACCGGCGACCACCGCGACCGTCACCGCGGCAGCCCCGGCTGCCGCGCTCCCGGCTGCGGCGGACGCGGCGACCCGGCGGGCGACGTCCCCGCGGGCGGTGGGCGTTGTCGCGGTGCCGCCCCGACCCCGGTCAGCCACGCCCGTGCGGCGTCGTCCAACCGGACTCGTCGGGCCCCAGTGGCACGATGCCTGTCGGGTTGATCTCCCGGTGGGTGCCGTAGTAGTGCCGCTTGATGTGGTCGAAGTCCACCGTCTCGCCGAAGCCCGGGGTCTGGAACAGGTCCCGGGCGTACGCCCAGAGCACCGGCATCTCGGTCAGCTTGTCGCGGTTGCACTTGAAGTGCCCGTGGTACGCCGCGTCGAAGCGGATCAGCGTGGTGAACAGCCGCACGTCGGCCTCGGTGATCGCGTCGCCCATCAGGTAGCGCTGCCCGGCCAGCCGCTCGGACAGCGCGTCGAGCCGGGCGAACAACGCCCGGAACGCCTCGTCGTACGCCTCCTGCGAGGTGGCGAACCCGCACCGGTAGACGCCGTTGTTGACGTCGTGGTGGATCTCGGCCATCAGCGCGTCCATGTCGGGGCGCAGCGCGACCGGGTACAGGTCGGGTGCGCCGGGCGCGTGCAGCGGCCGCCACTCGGTGGAGAAGTCGAGGGTGAGCTGCGGATAGTCGTTGGTCACCACCCGGCCGGTCAGGGTGTCGACGAGCGCCGGCACGGTCACCCGGCCGGTGTAGTCCGCGTCGGTGGCCAGGTACGCCTCGGAGAGGAAACGGACGCCGAGGACCGGGTCGAAGCCGTCCGGGTCGAGGGCGAACGCCCAGCCGCGTTCGTCCCGGATCGGGTCGACGGTGCCCAGCGAGATCGCGTCGTCCAGCCCGAGCAGGCCACGTACGATCCTCGCCCGGTGCGCCCAGGGGCACGCGCGGCACCAGATGAGCCGGTAGCGGCCGGCCTCCAACGGCCAGCGGTCCTGCTCGTCCGGACCGCCACCGGGAGGTGCGGTCGAGTCGGCGGTGACCCGACCGGTGAACCGGTTGGGCTGACGGACGAACTCGCCGCCACGGCTGGTCTCTGCGCTGAACTGGGCCCGGGCCATGCCGTCAACCTATCCGCTGCCGACGCGGATATCCTGGCTGCCGGCAGCCCCCGCGATCCGGTGGGTGTGCCCCACCCCCGCCGTCTGCACCCCTGAAGGACTCGCGATGACCGTGGCATACCTGGTGGCCGGTGTCCGTACCCCGATCGGCCGGTACGCGGGCGCGCTGGCCGGCGTCCGCCCCGACGACCTGGCCGCCCACGTCATCCGCGAGCTGGTCGCCCGGCATCCGTCGGTGGACTGGGCCCGCGTCGACGACGTCGTCCTCGGCTGCGCCAACCAGGCCGGCGAGGACAACCGCAACGTGGCCCGGATGGCGGCGCTGCTCGCCGGCCTGCCGGAGGAGGTGCCGGGCAGTACTGTCAACCGGCTCTGCGGCTCGGGCCTGGACGCCCTCGCCACCGCCGCCCGGTCCATCGTGGCCGGGGACGCGGATCTGGTGATCGCCGGCGGGGTGGAGAGCATGAGCCGGGCGCCCTTCGTCGTGCCGAAGGCGACCTCGGCGTACTCCCGCGCGGCCGAGATGTACGACACCACCCTGGGCTGGCGGCTGGTCAACCCGCTCATGCGCGACGGCTGGGGGGTCGACTCGATGCCCGACACGGCGGAGAACGTGGCCGCCGAGTACGGCGTCGACCGGGCCGAGCAGGACGCCTTCGCGTACCGCTCGCAGCAGCGCGCGGCCAAGGCGCAGGCCGGCGGCCGGTTCGCCGAGGAGATCGTGCCGGTTTCCGTGCCGGCCGGCCGGCGGGAGACCCGGCTGGTCGAGGTCGACGAGCACCCCCGCGAGACGTCCCTGGAGAAGCTGGCCGCGCTGCCCACCCCGTTCCGCGACGGCGGCACGGTGACCGCCGGCAACTCCTCGGGCGTCAACGACGGCGCGGTCGCGCTCCTGGTGGCCAGCGAGGCGGCGGTGCAGCGGTACGGTCTCACCCCGCTGGCCCGCGTCGGCGGCGCGGCGACGGCCGGCGTACCGCCGCGGATCATGGGGATCGGCCCGGTGCCGGCCACCCGCAAGCTGCTCGACCGGGCCGGCGTCGACCTGGGTTCGGTGGACGTCGTCGAGCTGAACGAGGCGTTCGCCGCGCAGTCCGTGGCGGTGCTGCGCGAGTTGGGGCTGCCCGTCGACGCCGAGCACGTCAACCCCAACGGAGGCGCGATCGCGCTCGGGCATCCGCTGGGTGCCAGCGGCGCGCGCATGGCATTGACCGCTGCCCTGGAGCTACGCCGGCGCGGTGGCCGCCGTGCCCTCGCCACGATGTGCATCGGTGTGGGTCAGGGCATCTCGCTGCTGCTGGAATCGGCCGCCTGAGGGCGGAAAGTTACGTGAAGGGATCTCCCGTACGCCGTGGTCGGCGGCCTAGAGTGGTCCACACCACACGACCCGCGGGTCGGCCGGCGGCCGCGCGCGCCCGCCGACGCCGGTGCCGCCCCGCGCCGCGAACTGGGGAGCACACCGATGCCGGACGCACTGCCGACCGAGATTGATCTGACCAGGCCGAGCGCGGCCCGGGTGTACGACTACTTCCTGGGCGGGGCGCACAACTTCGAGATCGACCGGCAGTTGGCCGAGCAGATCGCCAGCATGACCCCGAACCTCGCCGCCACCATGCGCTCCGGCCGGGACTTCCTGCGTCGGGCCGTCCGGGTGCTGCTCGACGCCGGTATCGACCAGTTCCTCGACATCGGCTCCGGCATCCCGACCGTGGGCAACGTGCACGAGGTGGCCCAGGCGGCGAACCCGAAGGCACGCGTGGTCTACGTCGACATCGACCCGGTGGCCGTCGCGCACAGCCGCGAACTGCTCGCCGGCAACGACCTGACCGGGGTGATCCACGCCGACCTGCGCGAGCCGGAGCGGATCCTCACCGAGACGCGGCGGCTCGGGCTGATCGACTTCAGTCGGCCCATGGGCATCCTGCTGGCCGGGGTGGTGCACTTCGTTCCGGACGCCGACCGCCCCGACGAGATCCTGGCGACCCTGCGGGCCGCCGCCGCGCCGGGCAGCTTCCTGGTGGTCTCGCACTCGACCTTCGAGGACCAGCCGCAGGAGATGCTGGACGCCCAGCGCCTCTCCTCCCGTACCGACACCGAGATCACACTGCGCTCCCGCGCGCAGGTCACCGGCTTCTTCGGCGACTGGACGGTCCTCGAACCAGGCGTGGTGCACATGCCACTGTGGCGGCCCGACTCGCCCGACGACGTGGACGAGCACCCCGAGCGGTTCGGCGCCTTCGGGGGCGTCGCCCGGTACGACCAGCACGCCGGCTGATCCGGTGGCCGCCGTGCCGGACCCCACCGGGGTCGACGTCGGCCGGACCGGTGTCGAGGCGTACGCCGCTGACTGGGCCCGTGCCGTACGTCGCATCGGTTTCGTGCCGCTCAGCGCGGCCGAGACCGAGCGGCTGTTGCTGCTGCACACCGTCCGGCTGGCGGAGGTCGTACGAGCGGAGCCGTTCAGCGCCCGCCCGGCCGAGGAGATCGGGCGGGCCCTGGTGGAGGCGCACCTGACCGAGCCCCGGGCGTTGGAGTGGTCGTTGCGCGCCCTCGGTGACGACTTCCCCGCCCGGGTGCTGGCGGTCGACGGCCGACCGGCCGATCTGGGCGAGCGGATCGCGGCGGTGCAGGGCGGGCTGGCGGCCGGGTTCGCCCGCGCGCTGCGCGACCGCATCTTCGCCCAGCAGGAGCGCATCGCCCGTTCGGCCTGGCAGGCGCGGGACGAGGTCGAGCAGGCGCTGCGCGACAGCGAGGCGCGGTTCCGGGCGGTCTTCACCGGTGCCGCGATCGGTATCGGCATCGCCGGGGTGGACGGTCGGATCATCGACGTCAACACGGCGTTCGCCGACATGCTCGGTTACTCGGCCGAAGAGCTGTGCCAGATGAACGTGGCGGCGCTGTTCCACGCCGACGACGCCGCCGGCATGTGGGAGCTGTACCAGGAGCTGATCGAGGGCAAGCAGGACTCGGCCCGGGTCCAGAAGCGCTACCACCGTAAGGACGGCAGCGTCGTCTGGACGGATCTGGCCGTGTCCCTGATCCGGTACGACGACGGCCGGCCCCGGTTCACCGTCGCCATGGTCGAGGACATCACCGAGCGGTACGAACTCCAGCAGCGGCTGCGCTTCCAGGCGCTGCACGATCCGTTGACCGGGCTACCCAACCGGACGTTGTTCTTCGAGACGTTGGGCCGGGTCCTGGACTCCGCCGGGCCGGGCCAGCGGGTCGGGGTGTGCTTCCTCGACCTGGACGGCTTCAAGGCGATCAACGACGGCCTCGGCCACGACCTCGGCGACCGGCTGTTGGTGACGATCGGCAAGCGCCTCGCCGAGTGCGTGGCCGACCGCGGCCACCTGGTCGCCAGGATGGGCGGCGACGAGTTCGTCATCCTGGTCGACGGCGGTGGCGACGTCGAGGACGCGGTGGTCGTGGCGGAGGCCGCGTTGGCCGCCGTCGCCGCGCCGGTGCACGTCGGCGACCAGCAGTTGGCGGTCTCCGCCAGCGTCGGGATCGTGGACTGCCCGGCCGCGGAGACCACCGCCTCGGATCTGATGAAGGCCGCCGACACGACGCTCTACTGGGCCAAGGCGGCGGGCCGGGGGCGGTGGGCGGTGTACGACCCGGAGCGCAGCGCCCGAGACCTCGCCCGGTCGGCGCTGGTCGCCGGGCTGCCGGCCGCGCTCGACCGGGGTGAGTTCGTGCTGCACTACCAGCCGATCGTGTCGCTGTTGGAGGGCACGATGCTCGCCGTGGAGGCGCTCGTCCGCTGGGAACACCCGGAGTTGGGCCTCATCGGACCGGACCGCTTCATCGGTCTCGCCGAGGAGACCGGTCTGATCGTCCGGCTGGGCGAGTGGGTGCTGCGGCAGTCCTGCCGTGACGCCGAACGCTGGTGGCGGGAGTTCCCCGAGGCCCGGCTGGTGGTCAGCGTCAACCTTGCCGCCCGGCAGGCCGACGACCCGGCGATCGTCGCGACGGTGGCCGACGCGCTGGCCACCAGCGGCCTGCCGGCCGAGCTGCTGCAACTGGAACTGACCGAGAGCGCCGTGATGGGCAGCGCGGGCGAGCCGCTACGCAGCCTGCATCGGCTCGCGGCGCTGGGCATCCGGCTGGCGGTCGACGACTTCGGCACCGGCTACTCCAACCTCGCCTACCTGCGCCGGCTGCCCATCCACTGTCTGAAGTTGGCCGGCCCGTTCGTCGAGGGCATCCGCGCCGACGGGACCGACGAGGCGGCGGACCACCGCGACGAGCGGATCGTCGACGCGTTGGTCAGGTTGGCGCACGCGTTGGAGTTGTGGGTGACGGCCGAGGCGGTGGAGACCGGGGTGCAGGCGGAGCGACTACGGGCGCTGCGCTGCGACACCGGGCAGGGGCGGTACTTCGGTGCGCCAGCTCCGGCGCAGGACATCACGACTCGCCTCCGGCAGGGTACGACGTGAGGCGCGCGTCCTGGCCGGTGACGGCCGGCCGACGCGTGACCGGCGGACCGCTCCGGTCCGGGTGGTGCCGACGGAAGGCGACGGCGTGAGCGTGGACGACTCGCAGACGGTGGTGACGGTGGTGGCCGCGCTGGCCATCCTGGCCGGACTGGCCGGTGTGGTGGTGCCCGGCCTGCCGGCGCTGCCGCTGTGCTGGGGTGGCGTACTGGTCTGGGCGATCTTCGGTGGCGCCGGTCCCGGTGGCTGGGCGGTGTTCGCGGCCGCCACGCTCGTCGCGGTCGGCGGCATCGTCGTCAAATACCTCTGGCCCGGGCGAAACCTCAAGCGCACCGGTGTGCCGACGTCGTCCCTGCTGGCCGGGGGCGTGCTCGGGCTGGTGGGATTCTTCGTGATCCCCGTGGTCGGTCTGCTGCTGGGCTTCGTCGCGGGGGTCTGGGCGGCAGAGCGGCTGCGGCTGGGCAGCAACAAGCTCGCCTGGCCGTCCACCGTGCAGGCCCTCAAGGCCGCCGGTCTGTCCATGCTGGTGGAGTTCCTGGCCGGCCTGACCATCGGCGCACTCTGGGTCGGCGGTCTCCTGCTGACGTGATCCGCCCGCCCCCGGTCGGACGGCTTCGGGGCGGTACGGTGCCACCGCTCTGGCTAGGGTCGGTCCCGTGCGCATCGTGGTGCTCGGTGGTCGTGGCGCCTGGCCCTCCGCCGACCAGGGCTGTGCCGGCTACCTGGTCGAGCACCGGGGCTTCCGGCTCCTGATCGACCCTGGCTACGCGACCCTGCAACCGCTGCTGACCCGCCTGCCCGCCTCGGCGGTCGACGCGGTGTACGTCAGCCACGGCCACCCCGATCACTGCGCCGACCTCCAGCCACTGCTGCGCGTCAGGGCGCTGGCCGACCGACCCGCCCCGGCCCTGCCGGTGTACGCGCCCATCGGCAGCCTCGACCCGCTGCTCGCGATCGACGAGCCCGGTCTCGTCGACACGGCGTACCACCTGCACGGGTTCACCCCCGGCGACGACTTCGACGTCGGTCCGTTCTCCCTACGGACCTGGTCGTTGCCGCACTGGGTGCCGAGCGCGGGGGCCCGCATCTCCGCCGGGGGGACGGTGCTGGCGTACACCGGGGACACCGGCCCGGGCCCGGCGCTTGTCGACGTGGCCCGCGACGCCGACCTGCTGATCGCCGACGCGACGTATGTCGACGAGATCCCGGACCGGCACGTCGGATTCCTGTCGAGCGCTGCCGAGGTGGGTCGCTACGCCAGCGCGGCACGGACCAGAGCGGTCCTGCTGACGCACCTGTGGCCCGGCACGGACCCCGACGCGGCGGTCACCGCGGCGCAGCAGGCGTACGAGGGCCCGGTCGCCGTGGCCCGATCGGGCGTGGTGGTCGATCTGCCCGCCGGACAGCAAGGGCTGCCCTGACAGGGGTGCCCGGCCAGCAGGCCGGGCACCCCGTCGTGGTCGCAGGTCCGTTCAGTAGTCCTGCGAGGCGGTGTACCGACGGCTGCCCGTCGTGCCGTCCTGCACCCACACGGTCACCCGGACGGTGTCGCTCAGCTTGGGGGTGGGGTAGGCGTGGTTGCCGTCGTCACAGGCGTTGAAGGAGCCGTTGGCGTCCTCGGCCGTGGCGATGACCCGGCCCGTCGTGAGGTTCCTCATCTCCGCCCGCGCCCGGTAGCCGTCCTTCGCGTCGTCGCAGACCGACAACTCCCAGGCGTTGTAGACGTCCAGGTACGCCGCCGCGGAACCGTTCGTGGTATCGACGTAGAGGGACGACGGATCAACCGGGGCAACGGTGAACGCTGTTCGGGACGGTGCCGAACGAACCGTTCGGCCCGAAACGCGACGGCGGCGCGGGGCACCTTCGTCGGATACGGCGGGAGGCCGTACGCGAGAGAGAGGCGGCGCCCCGCGCCACCGTCTGCCGGGCGTTGCCGAGCGCCCGGCGGAGCCCGTCGCGATCGGGCCTGGCCACGGGTAACAGCATGCTGTCGCACGACGTGTGGTGGCAACGGGATTAGCGGGACGTCGTCGGTGGTGGCGTGCACGGCTCCACGGGATGTCGCGCGGGGTGGGCGGCGCCGCGGAGGCGTCGGGGCGGACCCACCATGGAAAGCGTGATGCCTGTGAGTCATCTAGATGACTCACAGGCATCACACTCATTGCGCCGTGGGCCGTGGACTTAAGCACCGGCGACGTATTGACCGCCCCTGATCATCGGGACGACACTTTGCGCACTCGTTGACGGAACCACCTCAGGGAGGTGCGCAGTGGCCACGACGCCCGTTCCGACCGCAGAGCAACCGATGGACGACGACGCTCGGCGACTCGCCGAACTCGGCTACAAGCAGGAGCTGCGCCGCAAGTGGAGCGGCTTCTCCAACTTCGCCATCTCCTTCTCGATCATCTCGATCCTGGCCGGCTGCTTCACCACGTTCGGCCAGGCGTGGAACAACGGCGGTCCGGTCGCCATCTCCTGGGGCTGGCCGCTGATCTCACTGTTCATCCTGATCATCGGCTTCTGCATGGCCGAGCTGGTGTCGGCGTACCCGACGGCGGGCGGCATCTACTGGTGGGCGGCGACCATGGGTCGCCCGGTGCACGGCTGGTTCACCGGCTGGTTGAACCTCATCGGCCTGGTCGCGGTCACCGCCTCGGTCGACTACGGCTGCGCGACATTCCTCAACCTCACCCTGTCGGCGCTCTTCGACGGCTGGGCGGGGACGCTGCGGCAGGCGTTCGTGCTCTTCGTGATCATCCTGGCGCTGCACGGCCTCATCAACATCTACGGGCACCGGATCATCGACGTACTCCAGAACGTCTCGGTCTGGTGGCACGTGGCCGGCGCGGCCGTCGTGGTGGCCATCCTGGTGTTCGTCCCGGACAACCACCAGAGCTTCCAGTTCGTGTTCACCGAGCGGTTCAACAACTCCGGGTTCGGCGACGGGGACACCGGCGGGTTGACGTTCTGGTTCTACGTGCTGCCGCTGGGTTTCCTGCTGACCCAGTACACGATCACCGGCTTCGACGCCTGCGCGCACGTCTCCGAGGAGACCCGGGGGGCCTCGCAGGCCGCCGCCCGTGGGCTCTGGCAGTCGATCTTCTACTCGGCCGTCGGTGGGTGGGTCCTGCTGCTGGCGTTCCTGTTCGCGGCCACCGACGTCGAGGCGGTCAACGCCGCCGGCGGCTTCTCCGGTGCCATCTTCGAGTCGGCGCTGACGCCGGTCTTCTTCAAGGTCGTCATCATCATCTCCACCATCGGGCAGTTCTTCTGCGGCATGAGCTGCGTGACGTCGATGAGCCGGATGGCGTACGCGTTCAGCCGCGACCGGGCCGTGCCGGGCTGGCGGCTCTGGTCGAAGGTCGACCGCAACGGCACGCCGGTGAACGCGATCATCGGCGCCACGATCGCCGGACTGGTGCTCACCCTGCCAGCGCTCTACGAGAGCTCCGCCGGCATCCCCGTCGCCTTCTACGCGGTGGTCTCGGTGGCGGTGCTCGGGCTCTACCTGTCCTTCCTCATCCCGATCGCCCTGCGGCTGCGTCTCGGTGACCGGTTCAGCCCGGGGCCGTGGACGCTGGGCCGCAAGTACAAACTGCTCGGCTGGATCGCGGTCATCGAGATCGCCGTCATCGCGGTCTACTTCGTGCTGCCGATCGTGCCCGCCGGGGTGCCCGGCAACGACGAGTTCACCTGGTCGGCCGTGAACTACGCGCCGCTCGCCGTCGGCGGGGTGCTACTGGTCGTCGCCGTGTGGTGGTACGCGTCCGCCCGCAGGTGGTTCACCGGACCGGTCCGTACCGTCGAGGAACGTGCGTCGGTGGCCGACCCGGCGCCCGCCGACGGCCCGGCCTGATCCGCGCCCGGCGGGATGGTCCTCGCGGCCGTCCCGCCGGGTTTGCCGCCTCCACCGCCGGGGGCATTGACGGTGATCCGGTTTGCCAGTAGACCTTGGTGATGGAGGCCCGCTCATGAGGAATGCGCCGCTCACGCTGGAACAACTGCGGGTCGCCGTCGACGACGGTGAGATCGACACGGTGGTGCTGGCCCTCGTCGACATGCAGGGCCGGTTGCAGGGCAAGCGGTTCCACGCGCCCTTCTTCCTCGACCAGGTGGTCGAGGGCGGCAGCGAGGGCTGCAACTACCTGCTGGCGGTGGACGTCGACATGAACACCGTCGACGGGTACGCGATGTCGAGCTGGGAGCGCGGCTACGGCGACTTCGCCATGGTGCCGGACTTCGCCACGCTGCGCCGGGTGCCGTGGCAACCGGGCTCGGCGATGCTGCTGGCCGACCTCGCCTGGCTGGACGGCTCCGGTGACGTGGTCGCCTCACCCCGGCAGATCCTGCGCCGGCAGCTCGACCGGCTGGCCGAGCACGGGCTGACCGCGTACGCCGGCACCGAGCTGGAGTTCGTCCTGTTCCGCGACTCGTACGAGGACGCCTGGCAGCGCGGCTACCGCGACCTCACGCCGGCGAACCAGTACAACGTGGACTACTCCCTGCTCGGTACCGCCCGGGTGGAGCCGCTGCTGCGCCGGATCCGCACCGAGATGGCCGGCGCCGGGCTCACGCCGGAGAGCGCCAAGGGCGAGTGCAACCTCGGCCAGCACGAGATCGCCTTCCGGTACGACGAGGCGGTGGCCTGCGCCGACCACCACGTGATCTACAAGAACGGCGCGAAGGAGATCGCCGCCCAGGAGGGCATGTCGATCACCTTCATGGCCAAGCCGAACGAGCGGGAGGGCAACTCCTGCCACATCCACTTCTCGCTGCGCGACGCGTCGGGCTCGTCGGCGATGCTCGGCGACGGGCCGGCGCACCTGTCGCCGACCGGCCAGCGGGTGCTCGCCGGGCTGCTCGCCACCATGCGGGAGTTCAGCCTGCTCTTCGCCCCGAACATCAACTCCTACAAGCGCTACCAGCCGGGCTCGTTCGCTCCGACGGCGCTGCGCTGGGGCGTGGACAACCGCACCTGCGCGCTGCGGGTGGTCGGGCACGGGCAGGGCATGCGGGTGGAGAACCGGGTCCCCGGAGCCGACGTCAACCCGTACCTGGCGATCGCCGGGCTGGTCGCGGGCGCGCTGCACGGCATCGAGCGGGAGTTGGAGTTGGGCGCGGAGTGCACCGGCAACGCGTACGACGACCCGGACGCCGAGCGCGTCCCCACCACGTTGCGCGACGCCCTGAGTCTGTGGGAGGAGTCCGAGGTGGCCCGCGAGGCGTTCGGCGACGAGGTGGTGGCCCACTACGCCAACCAGGCAAGGGTCGAGCTGAGCGCATTCGACGCGGCGGTAACGGACTGGGAGCTGACCCGTGGCTTCGAACGCCTGTAAGCGCGGGTCGCCCTCCGCCGCGATCTTGCACTTTCTGTCGTTGGTCTGGGATGACTCGCGGCTTATGTCGGCACAGAAACTGCAAGATCGCGGGGATTGGGCGAGGGGTGGGGCGCGTGAGCGTGATTGTTGACCCGGCTTTCGGAAAGGGGTTCCGGGAGGTTCCCGGGGCCTCGGAGGCGGACGTCGACGCGGCGATCTCGCGTGCCGCTGCCGCGTTCGAGACGTGGCGTGCGGTCGGGCCGGGGGACCGGGGGCGGTTGCTGCGACGATTCGCCTCGGTTGTCGACGCGCATCTGGACGAGCTGGCCCTGTTGGAGGTCAGTAATTCCGGGCACACCATCGGCAACGCCCGCTGGGAGGCCGGCAACGTCCGTGACGTGCTGGACTACTATGCGGGCGCGCCGGAGCGGTTGACCGGCCGGCAGATCCCCGTACCCGGTGGCCTGGACATAACCTTCCACGAGCCGCTCGGCGTGGTCGGCGTGATCGTGCCGTGGAACTTCCCGATGCCGATCGCCGCCTGGGGGTTCGCCCCGGCGCTCGCCGCCGGCAACACCGTGGTGCTCAAGCCCGCCGAGCTGACCCCGCTCACCGCGCTGCGCCTGGCCGAGCTGGCCCGCGAGGCCGGCCTGCCCGACGGCGTGTTCACCGTGCTGCCGGGTCAGGGCTCGGTGGTGGGGGAGCGGTTCGTCAGCCACCCGGCCGTCCGCAAGATCTGCTTCACCGGCTCCACCGAGGTGGGCACGCGCATCATGGCCGGCTGCGCCGCCCAGGTGAAGCGCCTCACCCTGGAGTTGGGCGGCAAGAGCGCCAACATCGTGTTCGCCGACGCCGACCTGGAAACCGCCGCCGCGACCGCGCCCGGCGCGGTCTTCGACAACGCCGGCCAGGACTGCTGCGCGCGGTCGCGCATCCTGGTCCAACGCCCGGTGTACGACAGGTTCCTGGAACTGCTCGAACCAGCGGTACGTGCGGTGCGGGTCGAGGACCCGTCCCGCGACACCGCGGAGATGGGCCCGTTGATCTCGGCGGCCCAGCGGGACCGGGTCGCCGGTTACGTGACCGGCGCGACTGTCGCCTTCGCCGGCTCGTGCCCCGACGGCGCCGGCTTCTGGCACGCGCCGACCGTGCTGCTGGCCGATTCGCCCGCCGACCGGCACTGGCGGGAGGAGATCTTCGGGCCGGTGGTCTCGGTGCTGCCGTTCGACGACGAGGCCGACGCGGTCCGGCTCGCCAACGACACCGAGTACGGCCTCTCCGGCTCCATCTGGACCCGGGACGTCGGGCGCGCGCTGCGGATGGCCCGGGCGGTCGACTCGGGCAACCTCAGTGTCAACTCGCACTCCTCGGTGCGCTACTGGACCCCGTTCGGCGGGATGAAGCGCTCCGGACTCGGCCGCGAGCTGGGCCCGGACGCGCTGCACTCCTTCACCGACGTCAAGAACGTGTTCATCGCGACGAAGGAGTGAGGCCAGTGCAGGGTCGGTTGCAGGACCGGGTGGCCGTGGTCACCGGCGCGGGCAGCGGCATCGGGTTGGCCACCGTCCGGCGGTTCGCCGCCGAGGGGGCGCGGGTGGTCTGCGTCGACATCGACGCGGCGGCGGGCGAGAAGGCCGCCCAGGAGTGCGGGGGCGAGTTCGTCCGCGCCGACGTCGCCGACGAGGCGGCGGTACGTGACCTGTTCGACGGGGTGGCCGAGCGGCACGGGCGGATCGACATCGCGTTCAACAACGCCGGCATCTCACCGCCGGACGACGACTCCATCCTGGACACCGGCCTGGACGCGTGGGAGCGGGTGCTGCGCGTCAACACCACGAGCGTCTACCTGTGCTGCAAGTACGCGATCCCGCACATGCGGCGGCAGGGTAAGGGCTCGATCATCAACACGGCCTCGTTCGTCGCGTTGATGGGAGCGGCGACGTCGCAGATCGCGTACACCGCGAGCAAGGGCGGCGTGCTGGCGATGACCCGCGAGTTGGGCGTGCAGTTCGCCCGCGAGGGCATCCGGGTCAACGCGCTCTGTCCCGGCCCGGTGGCCACGCCGCTGCTGCTGGAGTTGTTCGCCGCCGATCCGGAGCGGGCCGCCCGCCGGCTGGTGCACGTGCCGATGGGTCGGTTCGGTGAGCCGGAGGAGATCGCCGCCGCGGTGGCCTTCCTGGCCAGCGACGACGCGTCCTTCATGACCGCCGCGCAGTTCGTCGTCGACGGCGGGATCACCGGCGCGTACGTCACTCCCTTATGAGAAGGCCCCTGATCGGGATCAGCGCGTACGTCGAGCCCGCCGACTGGGCCGTCTGGCGTGGTGTGCGGGCGGTCCTGGTGCCTGCGGTGTACGTGCGGGCGGTGACCGCCGCCGGAGGCCGGGCGGTGGTGCTGCCCCCGGACGACTGCGACGCCGACGTGCTGGCGGTCCTCGACGGGCTGCTGTTGGCCGGGGGCGCGGACGTGGGCCCGGGTCGGTACGGCCAGCAGCCGCACCCGCGGACCGAGGACCGGCCGGACCGGGACGCCGGTGAGCTGACCCTCCTGACGGCGGCCCTCGCCGCCGACCTGCCCGTGCTGGGCGTCTGCCGGGGAATGCAGTTGCTCGCCGTCGCGTACGGCGGCACCCTCCACCAGCACCTGCCCGACGTGCTGGGCTCCGAGGCGCACCGTCCGGCGCCGGGGGTCTACGGCACGCATCCGGTGCGGTTCGCGCCGGGCAGCCTGGCGGCGCGCACCATGGCCGGGGTGGGGCAGGTCAACTCGTACCACCATCAGGCGGTCGCCACCCCGGGCCGGCTCGCGGTGACCGGCTGGGCGGGCGACGGCGTGATCGAGGCGGTGGAGGACCCGGGCCGTCCGTTCGTGCTCGGGGTGCAGTGGCATCCGGAGAACGAGCCGGACCCGCGCCCGATCACCGCGCTGGTCCGGGCCGCCGGGCCGTCCGGTCCGTCGGTGGGTGACCGCGACGAGGGGGTACGCGCGACCGGGTCGACGGCCGTGTGACGCAGGTCGCCCCCGTCGTGTAGGACGACCAGTGGGAGGATCAGCGCATGGGTAAGGTCTATCCGGAGATCGACGATCGTCTGCGGGAGTTCATCGCGGCCCAGCCGGTCTTCTTCGTCGCCACCGCGCCCTCCGGTCCCGAGGGGCATGTCAATGTCTCACCGAAGGGCATGGCGGGCACGCTCGTGGTCCTCGGCCCGCACCGGGTGGCCTACCTCGACTACCACGGCAGCGGTGCGGAGACCATCGCCCACCTGCGGGACAACGGCCGCATCACGGTGATGTTCTGCGCGTTCGACGGTCCGCCGAAGATCGTGCGTCTGCACGGCAGGGGCCACAGCGTTGCGGTGACCGAGGCGGGCTTCGCCGACCGTCTCGCCGACTTTCCCGCGCCACCCGACGTGCACGCCGTGCGGGCCGTCATCACCGTCGACGTGCAGCGGGTCAGCGACTCCTGCGGCTACTCGGTGCCCCTGATGGACTACCGTGCGGAACGCGACCTGTTACTCACCGCACACTCCCGCCGCACGACCGACGATCTGGTGACCTACCGGGCCACCAGGAATGCCGCGAGCATCGACGGATTGCCGGTCTTCTAAGTGCTCAGGGCCGTTGTGCGCCCCCTTGGGTGGTCCGCGTCCGCCCCCGTGCTGTCGGGTCGTCGACCACCGGAGTGCACGTAACCAGCGTCCGCGGGTCGTCATGCGTTACGTTGCTGGTCCGCCGGGGTACAAGTCGGGGCACGGCGCATGAAGATCAACGGCTGTGGGGTACGGCCGAAGCGGGGGAGGCTGCATGAGCTCGGCCCAGGGGGGCGCGGACGCGGGGCATTCCTTCGCGGACGGCCGGCAGGTCCCCGCGCTGCTGTCAGCCGCCTTCGCGAACGGCGGCGAGCTGGGCGAACGGCTCCGCGCCTTCGACTGGTCGACCGCACCACTGGGTAGCCCGTCCCGCTGGCCGGTGGCGCTGGCCAGCGCGGTCGGCATGATGCTCTCCTCCAGCGCGCAGATCGTCATGTTCTGGGGCGACGACCATCTCGCCTTCTACAACGACGCGTACCGGCCGACCATCGGCAGCAAGCACCCGCAGGTGCTCGGTCAGCCGGCCCGACACAACTGGGCCGAGACGTGGGACGTCCTCGGTCCGCTGCTCGAAGGTGTCCGCAGCACGGGGCTCTCCTACCGTGGCGCCGACCACCCCTTCCTGTTGGACCGTTCCGGCTTCGTCGAGCAGACCTACTTCGACGTCTCGTACGACCCGATCCGCGGCGCCGACGGCTCGGTCAGCGGCGTGTACTGCATCGTCAACGAGACCACCGGTCGGGTGGTCGGTGAACGCCGACTGCGGGCGTTGTCGGAGTTGGGCGCCGAGCTGGCCGACGTGAGCAGCGCAGGGGAGCTGGGCCGGACGGCCGCAGACGTGCTCGGCCGGCACTCCGCCGACGTGCCCTTCGCGCTGATCTATCTGGCCGACGGCACGGGCGCGTTCCGGCTGACCGGGGCCAGTGGCGTCGACCCGGCGGCGGTCGCCGTCACGCCGGACAGGTTCGCCGGGCTGGTCGCCGAGGGCGTTCCCGCCACCATGCAGGTGCGCGACCTCCTCGTGCGGCGACCGGCCGACGCGGCCGACGTGGCACTGGTGTTGCCCGTCAAGGCGACCAACGAGACGGTCGGCGCGCTCGTCGTCGGCGTGGCCCGGCTGTTGCCGCTCGGCGACGAGTACCGCGACTTCCTCGACCTGGTGGCCGCGCAGGTGTCCCGGGCGGTCGGCACCCAGCGGGCGTACGAGCAGGAGCGCGCCCGGGCCGCCGAGCTGGCCGCGCTCGACCGCGCGAAGACCAACTTCTTCGCCAACGTCAGTCACGAGTTCCGTACGCCGTTGACCCTGGTGCTCGGCCCGCTTGAGGAACTGCTGGCCGACCCGGAACTGCCCGCCGCGCACACCGAGCGGCTCGTGATGATGCACCGCAACGCGTTGCGGCTGCTCAAGCTGGTCAACACCGTGCTCGACTTCTCCCGGCTGGAATCCGGCCGGCTCGCCGCCCGCTACCAGCCGACCGATCTGGCCGGCTACACCGCCCGGCTGGCCAGCACCTTCCGCTCGGCCATCGAGCGCGCCGGCCTGCGCCTGGTCGTGGACTGCCCGCCGCTGCCCGCGCCGGTCTTCGTCGACCGGGACATGTGGGAGAAGATCGTCCTCAACCTGGTGTCGAACGCCGTGAAGTTCACCTTCGACGGCGAGATCCGGGTGCGGGTCCGGGCCGACGACGGCCTGGCCCGCCTGGATGTCGTCGACACCGGCGTCGGGATCGTTCCGGCCGAGGTGCCGCACGTCTTCGAGCGTTTCCACCGGGTGCCCGGCGCGCGCTCCCGTACCCACGAGGGCACCGGCATCGGGCTGGCGCTGGTCCGTGAGCTGGTCGAGATGCACGGCGGTGAGGTTGGGCTGACCAGCCAAATCGACGAGGGCAGCACCTTCACGGTGACCGTTCCGTTGGGGTCGGCGCACCTGCCGGCCGACCGGGTGGCCCCGTTCGCCCCCCTGCCGACGGGTGAGCCCGAGCAGGCCCGGCTCTTCGTGGCGGAGACGGCCCGGTGGGCCGACGAGGGCACTCTCACCGAGGCCGTGCGCCAGCCGGCTTCCGCCGCCTCCACCGGCCGCATCCTGGTCGTCGACGACAACGTCGACCTGCGCGAGCACGTCACCCGGTTGCTCTCGCCGACCTGGGAGGTGGTCACCGCGGGCGACGGGCTGGAAGCGCTGACGCTGGCCCGTGCGGGTGGGTTCGACCTGGTGCTCAGCGATGTGATGATGCCCCGGTTGGACGGGTTCGGTCTGGTCGGCGCGCTGCGCGCGGACCCTCGTACCCGCGATGTGCCGATCGTGCTGCTCTCCGCCCGCGCCGGCTCCGCGGAGGCGGTCGCCGGCCTCGCCGCCGGTGCCGACGACTATCTGACCAAGCCGTTCTCCGGACAGGAGCTGATCGCCCGGGTCCGGTCCAACGTCGAGCTGGGCCAGCTGCGCGGGCAGATCATCCGTCGCCTCCGGGCCCTGGCCGACGCGGCGGTGGCGGTCAACACGGCACGCTCGACCGGCGACGTGCTCCAGGTCGCCGCCCGGCACGCGCTCAGCCTCGCCGAGGCGGCCCGGGTCGTGGTGAGCGCGGCGGGCTCCCGGTTCGAGGCCGACGCCGGCGGTGACACTCCCACCGAGCCGACGTTCGTGGCTCCGTTGACCGGGACCGGCCGCGAGCAGCTCGGCGAGCTGCGGGTCTGGCGAACCGCGGCCGACGACGCGCAGGCCGACGATGCGGCGCTCACCCAGCTGGCCCGACTGGTCGGTGTCCGACTGGAGAACACCCAGCTCTACGAGGCCGAACACCGCATCGCCACCACGTTGCAGCACAGTCTGCTGCCGAGGTCGCTGCCGCAGCTGCCGGGCGCGGTCGTCGCGAGCCGTTACCTCCCGGGCAGCGCCGACGTCGAGGTCGGTGGGGACTGGTACGACGCGCTCGTGCTCGACGGCGACAACCTGGTGCTGGTCATCGGCGACGTGGTCGGCAAGGGCGTCCAGGCCGCAGCGGCGATGGGGCAGTTGCGTAACGCGCTGCGGGCGTACCTGCTGGAGGGCTTCGACCCGGGCGAGTCGCTGAGCCGCCTCAACCGGCTGGTCGGGTCCACCGAGGAGTCGTCGTTCGCGACGGTGCTCTGCCTGCTGTTCAGCCCTCGTACCGGTCGGCTGCGCTACGCCAGCGCCGGCCACCCGTCCCCCCTGCTGATCCGAGGAGACGACGTGGCGTTCCTGCACGACCGCGCGCTCGGCCCGCCCGTCGGCGCGATCCCCGGTGCCACCTACCGGACCGTGGAGGGGGAGCTGTCCCCGGGGAGCCGGCTGCTGCTCTACACCGACGGGTTGATCGAGGACCGCCAGCTCGGCATCGACGCCGCGCTGGCCCAGCTACGCGTCGACGCGGCCGTTCCCGGCGAGCACGTGGCGGATCTGATCGACGCGGTGGTCGAGCGGGTCGCCGGGCGACCGCGCCGCGACGACGTGGCGGTGCTCGCCGTGGAGGCGGCGGAGCTGAACCGGTTGGTGTTGCGGCTGCCGGCCGACCCGACGCGGCTGAGCGTGCTCCGCAAGCGTCTGGAGGACTTCCTCGTCGCGCACGACGTCGGCGAGACCGACCTGTTCGACCTGACCGTGGCGGTCTCCGAGGCCGCCGCGAACGCCATCGAGCACCCCGTCCACCCCGCCGAGGCGATGATCACCGTGGAGGTCGCCATCGAGGACCAGACGGTGATCGCCACCGTGCGCGACACCGGACAGTGGCGGGAGTCCACCGACTCCGGGTTCCGGGGGCGCGGACTGTCGCTGATCAAGGCACTGGGTGACCTGATGGTGCGGCGTACCGACGAGGGCACCGAGGTGACGCTGCGGCGGCAGTTGCAGGGCTGACCCCGCGCGCCCGCAGGTCAGACCGGGTCGAGCCAGGTCTGGTCGCCCAGGCCGGAGATCTCCAGCACGCGGCGTACCTGCCGGGACGGCAGCACGGCGAGCGCGCCGGAGAACTGCTGGGTGAGCCGGACCAGGGCGTGGATGGCTGCCGAGTCGAAGAACGTCACCGCGCGCAGGTCGAGGGTCATCCGGCTGGCCGGATCGCGCAGGGCGGTCTGCAGCATCGTGTCGGCCGTCGCCATGTCGACCTCGCCGGTCACCACCACGTGGAGGTGCTCCCCGTCGATCTCCGCGCGGGCGGAGAAGACGGGTGGTGCTCCCCCTTGATCCACGCTGACACCATGGCACAGCCGACCTGGCAGGGCAACAACCGCTCCCGCCCGGCCGTGGCACAGGTCACCGACCGCTGCGGCGATAGGCTTGCGGCATGACCGTCCGTGCGCCGCTGACCCCAGGAACGCTCTCCCCGACGCGACCGGTGCCCACTCATATTCCCCGCCCGGAGTACGTGGGTAAGAAGGGCCCTCGGCCGTGGCGCGGCTCGCACGTGCAGACGCCGGAGACCATCGAGAAGATGCGGATCGCCAGCCGGCTCGCCGCCCAGGCGACGCAGCTCGCCGGCGAGCACTGCAAGCCCGGCGTCACCACCGACGAGATCGACCGCGTGGTGCACGAGTTCCTCTGCGACCACGACGCGTACCCGTCGACGCTCGGCTACCGGGGCTACCCCAAGTCCTGCTGCACCAGCCTCAACGAGGTCATCTGCCACGGCATCCCGGACTCCACCATCCTGAGCGACGGCGACATCATCAACGTCGACGTGACCGCGTACATCGGCGGGGTGCACGGTGACACGGACGCCACCTTCTGCGTCGGCGAGGTCAGCGAGGAAGCCCGGCTGCTCGTCGAACGCACCCACGAGGCGATGATGCGTGGCATCCGCGCGGTAGCCCCGGGTCGCCAGATCAACGTGGTCGGTCGCGTCATCGAGTCGTACGCCAAGCGGTTCGGCTACGGCGTGGTCCGCGACTTCACCGGCCACGGGATCGGCGAGACCTTCCACAGCGGTCTCTACGTGCCGCACTACGACAGCCCTCGCCCGACCGACATCATGGAACCGGGGATGACCTTCACCATCGAGCCGATGATCACCCTCGGCACCTACCAGTACGACATGTGGGACGACGGGTGGACGGTGGTCACCAAGGACCGCAGGTGGACCGCCCAGTTCGAGCACACCATCGTCGTCACCGACGACGGCCACGAGATCCTGACGCTTCCGTGAGCGCGAGGAACGCAGCGAAGCGGAGTCCCGCAGTCGCGAACGAAGGGCAAGCGCCGTGAGCGCGCGGAACGCAGCGAAGCGGAGTCCCGCAGTCGCGAACGAAGGGCAGACGCCGTGACGGACACTCCCGCCGCGCTGCGCGAGGCCCACCACGCGGACGTCTCCGGCGGCTGGCTGCGCCCGGCCGTCTTCGGCGCGATGGACGGCCTGGTCACCAACATCGCCCTGATCGCCGGCGTCGGTGGCGGTGGCGTCTCGCCGCACAGCATCGTGCTCACCGGCACCGCGGGCCTGGTGGCCGGCGCGATCTCGATGGGACTCGGCGAGTACACCAGCGTGCGCTCGGCCAACGAGCAGGTCGCCGCCGAGGTCGCCAAGGAGCGGCGCGAGCTGGAACGGCACCCCGAGGCCGAGGCGCGCGAGCTGGCCGACGCCTGGGTGGCGCGAGGACTGCCCCGCGACCTCGCCACGCAGGTCGCCGAGGCGGTACGGCGCGACCCGGAGGAGGCGCTGCGGGTACACGTCCGCGAGGAGTTGGGCGTCGACCCCGACGACCAGCCCAGCCCGTGGGCGGCGGCGGTCTCCTCGTTCGTGTTCTTCTCGGTGGGGGCGCTGGTCCCACTGCTGCCGTACCTGCTCGGCGCCACCGAACTCTGGCTTGCACTCGCCGTCGGCGGGCTCGGGCTGTTCGCCGCCGGTGCGGTGGTGGCCCGGTTCACCAGCCGACCCTGGTGGACCAGCGGCCTACGTCAACTCGTGCTGGGCGCCGCCGCGGCCGGGGCCACCTACCTCGTCGGCTCTCTGATCGGGGTGCAGGGCGGGCTGTGACGCCCGCTCACCCGCCGAGCAGTTCGTCGATCGTGCCGTCGACCGGGCGGCCACGCGCCGCCAGCTCGTCTGCCTGCCGCGCCAGCACCACACCGACCTCGGTCATGTCCGCGCCGGCCAGGCCCGTGCGCCGGACCGCGTCACCGGGATCCCGGTAGTAGGTGCGGCCCAGCAGGCCGGTCACCGTCGCGGCCGCCAACCGTGCCTCACCGAGCATCAGCAGCGCCTGGTCGGTCTCGTACCACTCGGCCAGGCGGGCGGCCCGGGAGTGCGCCGCACTGCCCCGGTACCAGGCCTGCCGCGCCGCCGTGCTGAACTCCGCCGGCCGGGCACGGGCGAGTCGGCTCAGGTGCTCGTCCCGCAACGTCCGCAGCCAGCCCGTCGGGTCGTACAGCGATCGGGTGGTGACGTACCGGTCAGCCGTCAGCGGCCACAACGGGGTGAGCGTCCGGGCCTGTCCGAGGTAGTCGTCGGCGGCCGCCACGGTGAGGTCGACAAGCACCCCGTCCACCCGTCGGGTCGCCGGCGGCGGACCGCCACCCGGCCGGTAGGTGACCACCAGCATCCCCACCTCGCCGTCCCCGCCACCGTCGTCGTCGCCGTGCGCCAGAGGGCCGTGGACCGCGATCGCCAGCACATCGGCCGGGAACCGCCGCCGGATCGCCTCGGCGACCCGCTCCGCCACCGACCACCGCCGGTCGTCACCGCCCCGGTCGACATCGGACCGCTCGCTGCTCGCGCTCACGGGTCACACCTCTGTGCGCTCAGGTCACACCTCCCCGTCGGGGTTGGCGTCAGCCTAGCCAGCCGACGACGGGCCGGCCGGGCCGCCGCGCCCGGTCGGCACCAGCCGGAAGATCCGGATCTCGCGGCCGCCGGCCCGCTCGACGTACGTGCGGTACGCCGGCCACTGGGCGACGAGCAGGTCCCACAGGCGATCCCGTTCGGCTCCGGTGGCCGGCTCGGCCCGCACCGGCAGGCGGCGACCCTTGACGTCCACCTCGGCGGCCGGGTCGGCGAGCAGGTTCATGGCCCAACCGGGCTGGTGGGTCTGCCCCCAGTTGGAGCCGATCACCACGTACGCGTCGCCGTCGGGCACGTAGAGCAGGGGGTTGCTGCGCGGCTTGCCGGACCGCCGGCCGGTCGTGGTGATCACCAGCGACGGGAGCAGGCCGAGGGCCACCACCCGTCCTCGGGTGAGCCGGCCGACGATCCGGTCGGCGGGAACCAGCAGGCGGGCGGCGGTGCCGAACCAGCGGTGGTGGCCGAGCCGACGGGTGAGGGTAGCGAGCGCTGACACGCGGATCAGTCTGCCGGCTGACCCGCCCCGACGGCACCCCCGGACGGTCCAGTTCCGGCCCCAGGACCCCACGGCCCCGGGGTGGCTCGGTTCAGTCCAGGCGGCGTTCGATCGGCAGCCCCGCCCGCGTGAACAGGCCCGCGCCGAGCATCGCCACCACCGGCACCAGCACCAGGACGCCCAGCGCCGGCCACGGCACCAGGTACGGGTACGGCTCCAGCGCCGGCCAGGCCGTGGCGTACTCCCGGTTCGCCGAGAACAGCACGATCGCCGCGGTGCCGAGACCGGCCACGATGCCGAGCACCGAACCGAGACCCGCGATCACCCCGGCCTGGCAGATCGCCAGCAGTCGTCGTACGGCGGGGGCCGCGCCGACCGCTGCGAGCGTGGACAGCTCGGCACGGCCCTCGGCGGCGGCGAGCGCCGTGGCGATCCCGGCCGCGCCCATCGTGATCACCCCTGCCGCGGCGGCGAGCAGCAGGAGCAGAGGTGAGTCGTCGCGGGGGGCGGCACCCTCCTCCACCTGGAGAGAGAACGTTCCGAAGGCCCGCAGGTCGGCGGTGAACCGGTCCTGGCGACGTTGACTGGGCGGCGTCGAGGTGTCGACCACCCAACCGTTCGAGACCGGCTTCAGGGCGAGCTGCCGGGCCGCCGAAGCGGACAGCAGGAGGCGAGGCTGGCCGCTCGGCGGCGTCAGGGCGTACCCGGGCAGGTCCCGTCGCCTGGTGGTTGCCTCGTCCCGGCCGGCCCGTACCTCGTTCACCTGCACGGTCACCAGGCCGTCGTGCAGGTAGCGCGGATCGGTCACCACCACGCCCCCGGCGTGCAGCACGGCGGTGGCGGCGGTGGTCGCCGCCGGGTCGGCGCCGGTGAGCAGCGGCAGCGCGCTGCCGTCGTCCACGAGCGTCTGCACGTAGCTCCCGAAGTAGTCCGCCGCGCGGTCCCGGCAGCGCGGGTCGGCCAGCGCCTGCCGGCGTTGGGTCGCGGACAGGTTGTCCCCGGGTTGGAAGGGGCAGGCGCGATCCGGCGGGAGTTCCGGTACGACGGAGCAGTAGCTGGCCGGGCCGTCGGCCGACGGGCAGGCCGTGGCCTGCACCAGGGCGACGGCACTGGCACCGAGGTGTTCCCGGGCGGCGGTGCTGACCTGCTCCAACGTCGGTTCCGGTCGCAGGGCCGGGTCATTGCGGTTGACCAGGACGTGACCGGTGGGCAGCAGCGGCTGATAGGTACGGGCGTCGCGGACCGCGTCGCTGGCCACGTAGCCGCCGAGCGCGACGCTGCCGGCCACCGCCGCCATCACGGCGCAGATCGCCGGCGCCGCGGCGGCCCGGTTACGGCTCGCGTCGCGCAGCGCGATCCGAGGCGCCGGCGGCAGCACCCGGCCGAGCCGGGCGAGCCCGCCGATCAGGGTGGGTGTGCAACAGACCAGGCCCAGCTCACCGAGGATCAGACCGGCCAGGATCACCGCGGGGGACGTCCGGGTGGCCCCGAATGCCGCGAGCGCCGCCCCGCCGACAACCAGCACCAGTCCGCTGACGAGCGCGCGGGCCCGGGGCGGGGGAGGGGTCCGTCGACCGGCGAGCCCGGCCATGACGTCCTGCCGGGCCGCCGTCCAGGCCGGCGCCAACGCCGCCAGCACCCCGGCCAGCACCGCGACCCCGCCGAGCACGACCAAGGCCAGCGGCCAGCAGCGGTACGCGCCGAAGCGTGCTCCGAACACGTACTGCTCCATGACGGGACGTCCGGCGAACGCCGCTCCGACACCGAGCAGCAGGCCGGCCACGGCGCCCAGCACGCCCAGCACCACCCCGTCGGCGAGTACGACCCGACGCAGGTGGGCCGCGTCCCCGCCGGCCACCGCGACCAGCGCCAGATCCCGGCGTCGACGGCGCACCCCCACCGCGAACGCCGGCCCGACCAGGAGCACCACCTCCAGCAACCCCAGCCCGGCGATCAGCACCATCGTGCTCAGGTCGCTGGTGTCGGCGGGCCCGACGTACCCGATGAAGGTCCGGGAGGACGTCGTCGAAGCCGGCACGTGGCGAGGCGCCACCACGACTCCGCGTTCGTTGAGGCGGGCGACCATCGCCGCGTCGACGGTGCCGGGCACGTCGATCAGCCAGCGACTGTCCGGCTGGGTATCGGCCCGGCCGACGGCCGCCGGGTGCAGCGCGATCACCGGGCCGAGGTCGTCAGGGAACTCGACCACACCGACCACCGTGTACGTCCGGCTCCGGTCGGCGGTGGGCACCGCCTCGCCGAGGCGTCCGTCGAGCCGGCGCAGCGCTGTCGGACTCAGCGCGACCTCTCCGGCTTGCTGCGGCGCCCGCCCCGAGCGGAACCGCACCAGGCCGCGGGCCAGCGGGTCGGTGAGGTCGAGGATCCATGCCTGGAGGGTCTCGTCGCCGCGCGGACCCCGCACCGTCACCGGGCTGCCGGCACGTATCTCGGTGACCCGGCTGCCGGGGCCGAGCAACGCGGTCACCTCGTCGGCGGTGGTCGGTCGGGCCAGCACCGACCGGCCGTCGTCACGGGGATGCCAGGTGTCACCCCACTCGTCCTGCACGACCGGGGTGTCGGCGAACCAGCGCAGCTCCGCGTCGGCGACGCCCAGTCGGCGGTCGAGCTGTTCCTGCGGTGTCAGCTCGGCCATGTCGTAGCTCGCCGCCAGGAAGGCCAGCACCAGCACCGGAAGCGCGATCATCGCCAGCACCAGGGCGGTACGCCGCCGCGCCCGCCGCGACTCCCGGCGGGCGATCCGCAGCGCCGCCCGCCACGAGCCGGTCAGCTCGGCGAGCCGTCGCCGTCGTCCGGGTTCGAGCGGTGTCGGCGGGCCGGCCGGCGCGTCGACGCGGCCGCGTGTCACCGGCGTCCGGCGCAGGGTCAACGGTCGCTGCCGGAGAGGAGTTGCTCGACGCTGCCCAGCGGCGCCGTCGTGTCGACCAGCACGCCGTCGCGCAGGAACACCACCCGGTCGGCCCAGCCGGCGTGTCGCGCCTCGTGGGTGACCAGGATGCCGGCGGCGCCCGCGTCGACACGGCGGCGCAGGAGGTGCAGCACCGCCTCGCCGGTCTGCGAGTCGAGCGCCCCGGTGGGTTCGTCGGCGAGCACCAGCCGTCGCTCGCCGACGAGCGCCCGGGCGATGGCCACCCGCTGCTGCTGCCCACCGGAGAGCTGGTCGGGGAAGCGGTCCCCCAACGCCGGTAGACCCACCTCGGTCAGCGCGGTCAGCGCGGCCGTCCTGGCCCGCCGGCCGCCGACGCCGTCGAGCTCCAGTGGAAGCGCCACGTTCTCCAGCGCGCTCAGGCTGCCCAGCAGGTTGAGGTGCTGGAAGATGTAGCCGATGCGGCGTCGGCGTAGCTGGGCCAGCCCCCGGCGGTCCAGCGCGCCGAGCGGCTGCCCCTCCACCCGGACGTCCCCGCGGGTCGGGCGGTCGAGGCCGCCGGCGAGGGCCAGCAGCGTCGACTTTCCGGAGCCGGACGGGCCCATCACGGCGACCAGCTCGCCGGGCCGGACGACCAGGCTGACACCGCGCAGCGCGTGTACCGCCGCCGGGCCGACCCCGTGGGTGCGGTGGACGGCGCGTAGCTCGAGCACCGCGTCGTCCGATCCGCTCACCGTAGCGCCTCCTCGTCGGCCCACCGTGCGGCGTCGGACGCCGCACCGGCGGCCGGTCGGGGTGGTTGCGGCGGTGGGGCGCCGGGCTGGTGCCGCACCAGACTGCTCTCGCAATGGTCCAGCCAACGCACCTCGGCCTCGGCCTGGAACACCATCGAGTCCAGGACCAGCCGCCACGGCAGGTCCTCCGGTCGGTTGCTGCCGTACTTCAACCGGGTCAACTCCTGCAACGCGCGCATCGTCGCGCTGCGCTGGCCCTGCACCACCGAGCGGACGTCCACGCCGGGGGTGGTGAGCGCCAGGGCCAGTTTGATCGCCAGCTCGTCACGCGGGCGGTCGGTGCGGCTGATCGGCGTGGCGAACCACAGCGCGAGGTCCGCCCGGCCGGCGTCGGTGATCTCGTACGGGCGCTGCCCGGCCTCGCTCTCCGGCAACGGGCGCACCAGACCGTCCCGTTCCAGCCGGGCCAGCGTGGTGTAGACCTGCCCGATGTTCAGCGGCCAGGTCGAGCCGGTCGACTCCTCGAATGCGGCGCGCAGCTGGTAGCCGTACATCTGGCCGCGTTCGAGGAGGGCGAGCAGCCCGTGACGGATGGACATGGCAACGGAGTATGCATACCTGGTATGGGCTCCGCAACCGGGGCGGATCGGTTCAGGTCGGGCGACCGGGAAAAGCGACAGTCGGTGGGGTCACCCCGGCGGTCTTGCGCCACCGGGTGGCCCGCACGGCGTACTCGACGAGCGCCGCCAGCGCCCGGTCACGGTCGGCACCGGTGGTGGACGCCAACGCGGCCCGCCAGTGCGCCGCGGTGCGCTCCTCCACCTCGACCGCCAGCCGTAACGCGCTCGCCCGGTCGGTGACGGGGAACGGCAGCGCGTACCCGGCCCGACCCGGTGGCACGGTGCCCCCCGACGTGCTCAACTGAACCACCAGCGCGTCGCGCCGGCGTCGGTGCGCGGCCTCCGCCTGATGGGCGGCGTCACGTGCGGCGCCGGTGAGTCGGACGCCGATCCGCCCGTAGGCGTAGATGGCCGCGTACTCGGCGGCGAGGGCGGCGGCGAGGGCCTCCTCGGCGGTGGACTGCCTCACTTCAGTGCCTCCTGGTGGGTGGCCCGCGCCGCGACGATCGACCCGAGCAACGCTGCCCGCTCGGCGGGCGCCGCCGCACAGGCGGCGGTGGCGGACTGCTGGGCGGCCTTCTCCCGCGCCCGCAGCGCGGCGAGCGCGGCGGCGGGCGCGCTCGCCGCAGTGGCGCTCGGGTCGACGGCGGGTGCGGATCCGAGGGTGACGCCGACGATCCGGGCGAGCTCGGTGGCGTGCGCGGTGTGCGTGTCGGCGATGGGATTGAGTCGGTCGGCCAGGTCCGGGTGGGCCAGGGCGCTCGCCCGGTACGCCGCGGCGAGGCCCAGCGACTCGTCCACCATCGGCCGCAACGGGTCCGGCGGCGGCTCCGGCTCGTCCGCACGGTCGAAAAGATCACAGCCTGTCAGCGGCGCTGCCGCGCCGCCGAGCGCCAGGAGCATTCCGGCGCGCAGGATCTTTCGCCGAGAATGTCCGGATACTTGGTCGCCCGATGTCCTTCTGCCGATCCCCACCGGGCAAGTCAACACCATCGGGGCCGGTGTGGGGGCCACGGGCGTCGGTGCGCCGCCCGGTCCACCGCCCGGCAGGCGCGTTACGCTCTGCGCAGCCACCGGCGCGTCCGCTCCGGTGGCGTGCCGGCATGGCGGGACAACCGTCCCTCATCGACCAGGGAGAGGGTGCGCAGATGACGCAGCGTGGCCGTGCCACCAGGTCGACGGGTCGACCCCGCGACGAGGCTGGCCCCCGCGGTCCACGTGGCGGCGGTGATCTCGCGGCCCGGCGTACCCGGTTGCGGGCCGTGATCGAGCCGGTGGTCAACGACGTGGGCTACGACCTGGAGGACCTGTCGGTCTCCCGGGCGGGTCGCCGACACGTGGTGCGGGTGCTCGTGGACGCGGACGGTGGGATCGACCTGGACGCCGTCGCGGACGTCTCCCGCGCGGTCTCCAAGGCGCTGGACGCGGCCGAGGAGGCCGACGGCGACATCGTGGCCGGGGAATACCAGCTCGAGGTCAGCTCGCCCGGCGTGGACCGGCCGCTCACCCTGCCCCGGCACTGGCGGCGCAACGTGGGCCGACTGGTCAAGGTCACCGTCCGGGGCGCGGCCGCGCTGCCCGGCCAGCGCGGCGAGCAGCCCTCCGGGGACCGCCAGCTGACCGGCCGGGTGGTCGGGGCCGACGACGAGGGCGTGCGACTGGAGACCGACGGCGGCGAGGCCCGGTGGGCGTACGACCAGCTGGGCCCGGGACGGGTACAGGTCGAGTTCACCCGCCTCGCCGAGCTGGGTGAGCCGGACGAGCTCGACGACGCGGACGAGACCGACGAGTACGACGATGCAGACGACATCGACGACGATGATGATGTGGAGGACGAGGAGAGGTGAACATCGACCTCGCGGCGCTGCGCGCACTCGAGCGCGAGCGGGAGATCCCGTTCGACACGATCCTCGCGGCGATCGAGACCGCGTTGCTGACCGCCTACCGGCACACCGACGGCGCCGAGCCGCACGCCCGGGTGGAGATCGACCGTAAGTCCGGCGCGGCCCTGGTGTACGCGCAGGAGATGGACGACGACGGCTCGCTGGTGCGGGAGTGGGACGACACCCCGCACGACTTCGGTCGGATCGCCGCCATGACCGCCAAGCAGGTGATCCTCCAGCGCCTGCGGGAGGCCACCGACGAGGTGCACTTCGGCGAGTACGTGGGCCGCGAGGGTGACCTGGTCACCGGCGTGGTGCAGGCGCACGAGACCCGTATCGAGAAGGGCATCGTCAGCGTCGACCTGGGCAAGCTCGAGGGTGTGCTGCCGCAGTCCGAGCAGGTGCCCGGCGAGCGGTACGCGCACGGCGAGCGGGTCCGCTGCGTCGTGGTGCACGTGGCCAAGGGCATGCGCGGGCCGCAGATCACCCTGTCCCGGTCGCACCCGGCGCTGGTCAAGAAGCTGTTCGCGCTGGAGGTCCCGGAGATCGCCGACGGCACCGTCGAGATCGGCGCGATCGCCCGTGAGGCAGGTCACCGTACGAAGATCGCCGTCCGTTCCACCACGCCCGGTGTGAACGCCAAGGGCGCCTGTATCGGCCCGATGGGTCAGCGGGTGCGTGCCGTGATGAGCGAGCTGCACGGTGAGAAGATCGACATCATCGACTGGTCGGACGACCCCGCCACCTTCGTCGGGAACGCGTTGTCCCCGGCCAAGGCGCTGCGGGTCGAGGTCGTGGACCTGGCCGGACGGGCTGCCCGGGTGACCGTTCCGGACTTCCAGCTGTCGCTCGCCATCGGCCGCGAGGGGCAGAATGCCCGCCTTGCTGCCCGCTTGACCGGTTGGCGGATCGATATTCGGTCCGATGCGGAGCAGACGGCTCCGGCCGCCCGCGGGGCCGTGGATCAGGTACGGGAGCCGGGCGGCGCGATCTCGGGCAGCTAGGGGTAGACTTCTTCCAGTGGTACGACGCACTCAGCCGGAGCGCACCTGTGTGGGTTGCCGGCAACGTGCGCCGGCCAGCGAATTGCTGCGGGTCGTCGCGATCGGAAACGAGGCTGGTCACAGCCTCCGGCCTGATCCGCGCCGCAGGCTGCCGGGTCGGGGAGCGAACATGCACCCGGATCCGGCCTGCTTCGCGCTGGCGGTGCGGCGCCGCGCCTTCGGGCGAGCGCTGCGCATCACCGAGGTCCTCGACCACGGTGTGCTGGCAGAGCACGTCGATGCGCCAACCACTACGTCCGGTCAGCCCGACCGGGCGAGGGTCGCTAGCAGGGTAGGACGACCGACATGAGCACACGATGAAGTCCCTGAAATGACCAGGCTTCAAGTGCACGAGTGAGGTCGCTGCGGGTGCTGCCCGCACGACCTCGGAGTGAGGAGTGCAGTGGCAGGCAAGGCCCGCGTACACGAGCTTGCAAAAGAGCTCGGGGTCGAGAGTAAGACCGTTCTCGCCAAGCTCAAGGAGATGGGCGAGTTCGTCAAGTCCGCGTCCAGCACGGTCGAGGCGCCCGTCGCCCGACGGCTGAGGAACGCATTCGTCGCGTCCGCCGGTGCTTCGGCGCCGGCAGCCCCGTCGGCGCCCGCGCCGACGCCGGCTTCGACGCCGACCCCGACGCCGTCTCCGACCCCGGGCGCGCCCCGGGTCTCGGCCAGGCCGATGCCGCCTCGGCGGCCGGCCGCGCCGGTACCCGGTCCGAAGCCCAAGGGTCCGGTGCCCGGTGCGCCGCAGTCGGCGGCCCCGGTCGCCAAGCCGGCGAGTGCTCACGACATCGAGGTGGCGGCCGCGGAGGCGCGTGCCGCCGCGCTGAAGGCTGAGCAGGAGGCCGCGGTCAAGGCCGCGCAGGCCGCCCGCCAGCAGCAGCGTGACAACCCCGTCCGCCGGGAGCCTCCGGCTGACGGCAACCGGCCCGGTCCTCGGCCGGGTCCCGCGGCGATGCCGCCCCGTCCCGGTTCACCGGCAGCTCGTCCGAACACGCCGGCTCCCGGTCCGGGTGCCCGCCCCGGCGGTCGTCCGCCGGCGCGCGGTGCCGGCAACAACCCGTTCGGCATCCAGGGCGGCCAGCAGCAGCGGCCGCCGGCCGCCGGTGCGGGTGGCCCCCGGCCGAACAGCCCGGCGGGTATGCCGCCGCGGCCGAGCCCGAACTCCATGCCGCCGCGGCCCAGCCCGGCGTCCATGCCGAGTCAGCGTCCGGCCGCCGGTCGTCCCGGCCCCGGTGGCGCTGGTCGCCCAGGTGGCGGTGGCGCCGGTCGTCCCGGTGGCGGTGGCGGTGGTTTCCGTGGCGGTCCCGGCGGTGGCGCCGGTGGCGGTGGCGGTTACCGCGGCGGCCCCGGTGGCGGCGCGGGTGCCGGCGGTGGCGGTGGCTACCGTGGCGGTCCCGGCGGCGGTGGCGGTGCTCCCGGTGGCGGTTTCCGTCCGGGTGGTCCGGCCGGTGGCGGCGGTCGTCCGGGTGCGGGCGGTCGTGGCCGTGGCGGCGGCGCCGCGGGTGCCTTCGGGCGTCCGGGTGGTCGGCCGACGCGCGGTCGCAAGTCCAAGAAGCAGCGCAGACAGGAGTTCGACAACCTGTCGGCTCCGACCATGAGCTCGGGTGCTCCCCGGGGTCAGGGTCAGATCGTCCGGCTCTCCCGTGGCGCCTCGCTGTCGGACTTCGCCGACAAGATCAACGCCAACCCGGGTTCGCTGGTCCAGGAGATGTTCAACCTGGGCGAGATGGTCACCGCGACCCAGTCCTGTTCTGACGACACCCTGCACCTGCTGGGTGAGCACCTGGGCTTCGACATCCAGATCGTCAGCCCGGAGGACGAGGACCGCGAGCTGCTCGCGCAGTTCAACATCGACCTCGACGCGGAGGTGGCCGAGGAGCGTCTGGTCAGCCGTGCGCCGGTGGTGACCGTCATGGGTCACGTCGACCACGGTAAGACCAAGCTGCTCGACGCCATCCGCAAGGCGAACGTCGTGGCCGGCGAGGCGGGTGGCATCACCCAGCACATCGGTGCCTACCAGGTCCACGTCCCGCACGAGGGCGAGGACCGGGCGGTCACGTTCATCGACACCCCGGGTCACGAGGCGTTCACCGCCATGCGTGCCCGTGGTGCCCAGGTCACGGACATCGTGATCCTGGTCGTCGCGGCCGACGACGGCGTGATGCCGCAGACCATCGAGGCGTTGAACCACGCCAAGGCGGCCGACGTGCCGATCGTGGTCGCGGTCAACAAGGTCGACAAGCCGGACGCCAACCCGGACAAGGTCCGCCAGCAGCTGACCGAGTACGGCCTCGTCGCCGAGGAGTACGGCGGCGACACCATGTTCGTCAACGTGGCCGCCAAGCCGGGCATCGGCATCGAGGAACTGCTCGAGGCCGTCCTGCTGACCGCCGACGCGTCGCTGGAGCTGACCGCTCCGATCGACGGGCCGGCGCAGGGTGTGGCCATCGAGGCGCACCTGGACAAGGGCCGCGGTGCGGTGGCGACGGTGCTGGTGCAGAAGGGCACCCTGCGGGCGGGCGACTCGATCGTCGCCGGTGGGGCGCACGGCCGGGTCCGGGCCATGCTCGACGAGAACGGCAACCAGCTCTCCGAGGCTGGTCCGGCGCGTCCGGTCATGGTTCTGGGTCTGACCGCGCCGCCCGGTGCGGGTGACACGTTCCTCGCCGCGGCGGACGACCGTACGGTGCGGCAGATCGCCGAGCAGCGGCAGGCACGGCGGCGGGCGGCGTCCTTCGCCAACTCCCGTGGCCGGGCCACTCTTGAGACGCTCATGGAGCAGCTCAAGGAGGGTGAGAAGACCTCGCTCAACCTCATCCTCAAGGGCGATGTCTCCGGTTCGGTGGAGGCCCTCGAGGACGCGCTGTTCAACCTCGACATCCCCGAGGAGGTCCAGCTCAAGGTCCTCGACCGGGGCGTCGGTGCGATCACGGAGAGCAACGTCATGCTCGCCAGTGCGTCGTCCGAGCCGGTCACGATCATCGGCTTCAACGTTCGGGCCTCGAACAAGGTCCGCGAGATGGCCGACCGCGAGGGCGTGGAGATCCGGTACTACACGGTCATCTACCAGGCCATCGAGGAGATCGAGGCAGCGCTCAAGGGCCTGCTCAAGCCGGAGTACGAGGAGGTCGAGCTGGGCTCCGCGGAGATCCGCGACGTGTTCCGCTCGTCCAAGATCGGCAACATCTCCGGTTGCATCGTCCGGTCGGGCATCATCCGACGCAACGCGAAGGCTCGACTGCTTCGGGACGGGACGGTCGTGGCGGACAACCTCACGATCACCTCGCTCAAGCGGTTCAAGGACGACGCCACCGAGGTCCGCGAGGGCTTCGAGTGTGGTCTGACCCTGGGTGGTTACAACAACGTCCAGGTCGGCGACGTCATCGAGACCTTCGAGATGCGGGAGAAGGTTCGCGCCTGATCCGGCAGTGACACGCTGATCAAGGGGTTTACGCCGTCTGGCGTAAACCCCTTGATCATGCGGGGCGGGTTGGCGGTATCGTCCCAGGCGATGTTCACCGGAACCGCGGTCTTCGACCTGCTGCTGCCGGGCGACTCCCGGTCGCTCAAAGCCAAGAGATCATATGTACGGCCGATCGTGGCGGCGCTGCGCCGCTTCGAGGTCTCGGCCGCCGAGGTGGGTGCGCTCGACCTGCACGGTCGAGCGGAGGTAGCGGTGGCCGTGGTCGCCGCAGAGGCGGCGCACGTCCGCGAGGTGCTCGACTCGTGTGAGCACCTGGTGGCCGCGCGCCCCGAGGTCGAGTTGCTGTCGGTTCGACGCCGGTTGTACGGCGTGGACGACGACTGACCCACGGGCCGGCGGTGCCCGGCGACCGGTGCCGCCACGAAGGTAGTGTTCGAGATGTTGGTCGGTCGGCCGGCGGCCCGCGGGTCGCCGGGCCGGCCGGGAGCGGGACGCCGTGGAGGTGGCGAGATGTCTGATCCGGCCAAGGTACGCCGGCACGCGGAACGGGTGCGTGAGCTGGTCGCTTCGGTGGTGCGGAGCCAGATCAAGGACCCGCGCCTGGGCATGATCACCATTACCGACGCCCGGATCACCGCTGACCTGCGCGACGCGACGGTCTTCTACACGGTGCTGGGTGACGCGGTGGCCCAGGCGGACACCGCAGCCGCCCTGGAGAGCGCCAAGGGGCTGCTGCGCAGCACGGTCGGCAAGGCGCTCGGGCTGCGGCACTCGCCGACGCTGACGTTCGTCCTCGACGACGTGCAGGACCAGGTCAAGCACATCGACGACCTGCTCGCCGCCGCCCGCAACGCCGACGCGGAGGTGCAGCGGATCGCCGCCCGGGCGGAGTACGCGGGCGAGGCGCAGCCGTACCGGGTCGACGACGAGACCGAAGAGACCGACGAGACGGATGAGGCCGACGGGGCCGCCGATGTCACGGAGACCCCCCGGGGTGGGGCAGCGCGGTGACGGGCGCCGCCGGTGCCCAACTCGCCGCGACGGTCGACGTCGGCCCGGCCGAGGCGGACTGGGCGGCTGCCGAGGCGCTGATCCGCGCCCTTCCGTCGGCCGGCCGGGTGTTGTTGATCTGTCACGTCAACCCGGACGGTGACGCGCTGGGCAGCATGCTCGGCTTCGGTCTGGGTCTGCGTCAGCTCGGCGTACACCGGTTGCAGGCGACGTTTCCCGGGCCGCCGGAGGTGCCCGAACCGTTCCGAGGTCTGCCCGGGGCGGAGCTGCTGGTCCCGGCGGCCGCCGCCGATCCGGCACCGGATCTGGTGATCTGCTTCGACGCGGCGAGCGAGTCGCGCCTCGGCGAGCTGGCCGACCGCCTGTCGACGGCAGGTGCCGCGTTGGTGCTCGACCACCACGCCTCGAATTCGGGTTTCGGCACGGTCAACCTGGTCGACCCGAGGGCCGCGGCCACGTCGGTGGTCGCCGATCGGCTGTTGGCGCGGCTGGGCGTGACTGTGGATCGGGCCATCGCCGAGTGCCTGTACGTGGCGCTGACCACGGACACCGGCTCGTTCCGATTCGAGGCGACCACTCCGGCCGTACACCAGTTGGCCGCCCGGCTGCTCGCCACCGGCATCTCGCCCGGTGACATCTCCCGGCGGGTCTTCGACACCAGGCCCTTCGGCGCGGTCCGCCTCTTCGGAGAGGTGCTCGGCCGCGCCCGTCTGGAGCCGGCCGCCGCGGCCGGTCGAGGGCTGGTCTGGACCTTCGCCACCCTCGACGACCTGGCCCGCCACGACCAGCGGCCGTACGTGTTGGAGGCGCTCATCGACTCGGTGCGGTGCACCGCCGAGGCGGACGTGAGCTGCGTGTTGAAGCAGACCGCGCCCGACGAGTGGGCGGTGTCGATGCGCAGCAAGGGCGCGGTGAACGTCAGCCGTGTGGCGGTCGCGTTGGGTGGCGGTGGCCACACGTTCGCGGCCGGGTTCACCGGCCGGGGGAGCGCCGAGCAGGTCGTGGACGCGATCCGCGGCGAGCTGGTCGCGGCGCTGATCGCTGGCGTCGCCTGACCGTGCGCGGCCCGTCCCGCTCGGGCGGCGGTGTCGATCGGGGCTGCGCGTGGGGCGGCAAGTTCAGGGTCAGCTCCGGGGAGTGTTGGTCTTCCCGCGCTGCGTGAGACCGGGAAGAATTGCGGGATGGAGCAGCCGCACGACCTCACCGTGGAGGCCCCCCGAGCCTGGGACCGGCCCGCCGTCTCCGTTCCGGTTCTCCTCTGCCTGTCCCTCGTCGGCGGTCGGTTCGCGTCGTTCTCCACCGAGGCGAATCTCTACACGCTCGGCACCGGCGGGGTGTTGATCTGGCTCGGTCTGAGCAACCGGGTGCCCCGGCGTCCGGCGCCGCCCCGGCTGGGCGCTCAGGCGGCGTGGTGGGCTCTCCCGGTGGTGATCTTCGGGGTCTTCGAGGGCGCGACGTTCGTGCTGGCGGTGGGCGACGACTTTCCTACCTTCTCGCGGCTCGCCGATCCTCTGTTGGAAGATCATCTGACCCGCTCGGCGGCGTGGTTCGCCTGGTTGGCCGCGTTCTGGGGGTTGGTGCGGCGATGATGCGGGCCCTTGCGATCGGCGGTTTCCTGACCGCGCTGGCCCTCTTCGTCGTGGTCGAGTGGCTGGCCCGGCGGGAGGATTCCCGGGTTCCCACGCTGGGCGACGTGTGCGCGTACGTCATGCGCTACGAGGTCGGGCCGGTCCCGGTGGGCAGGATCGGTCTGTTCGGTTTCTGGTGGTGGCTGGGCTGGCACTTCCTGGCCCGTTGAGGCGGGCTGCGAAGCGTCCACATGGCGGGAACCGTGGGCAGCATGTGGACCTGAACGATAACTTGGGAGACGGCCCGCATCGCGTTGTGGTGCAGGTCGTGGGCGGTGGTGCCACACCTCGCGCTGCCTCCCTCCAGGGTCGGACCGACCCGGGCTCCAGCTGCCCGATCGGCTGCTCCGGTAACCCCGGACCGTCGTGGGGCGCTCAGCACGACCGCCCGTGAGGGCCGCCGCGCGCCGGTGGCTCGCACCCTGGAAGGAGCGCCACCATGCCGAACAAGCCCAAGCCCGAGACCACCGACGACGCCCGCGAGCAGGCCCGCCGCGCGCTGCAAACGTCAATGGACACCCGCCAGTAACCCCCCTCTCTCCCCCTCCCCGGCCCAAGCAGACCAAAACCCCCGTACCCCACACCCAACCCGGTCTGCCGATCTTGCACTTGCTGTGGTGCCAAAGCCGGCTCAAAGCCGCATTTCGCCAGCAGAAAGTGCAAAATCGACGAGATTGGGCGCTGCTGTTGGCTCGGCACTTGGGGTAAGCATCCCGCAGGGTTGCGGTCCTTACTGCGCTCGTGCCACGATCGGCGGCGATGAGCCAGACCCCCACCGTCGACCGATCCGCCTCACCACGCCGGATCGCGAGTCTCGCCCTCCCGGCGCTCGTGGTGCTCGCCGCCGAGCCGCTCTACGTGCTCGTCGACACCGCCGTCGTCGGGCACCTCGGTCGGGTGCCCCTCGCCGCGCTCGCCGTCGGCGGCACCGTGATGACGCTCACCGCCTGGCTCGGGACAGTCGTCGCGTACGGCACCACGGGGCGCTCGGCCCGCCGCTTCGGCGCTGGCGACCGGGCGGCGGCGGTGGCCGAGGGAGTGCAGTCGTCCTGGCTGGCGCTCGGCGTCGGGCTGCTGGTCGCGATCGGCATGCAGATCGGCGGGGGCGCGTTGGCGCGTACCCTCGCCGGAGGTGGTGGCGACGTGGCCGGCGCCGCCGCTCAGTGGCTGCGCATCGCGGCGCTCGGCGCTCCCGGCCTGCTGCTCGCCGCGGCCGGCAACGGCTGGCTGCGCGGCGTGCAGAACACCCGCCGCCCGTTGTACTTCGTGCTCGGCCCCAACCTGGTCTCCGCGCTGCTCTGCCCGGTGCTGGTCTACCCCGCCGGCCTCGGCCTGCCCGGCTCGGCGGTCGCCAACGCGGTCGCGCAGACCCTCTCCGGAGTGCTCTTCGCCGGGGCGCTTGTCGCCGAGCGGGTGTCGCTGCGACCCCGGCCGCGCCTGATCCGCGACCAGCTCGTCCTCAGCCGGGACCTGCTGATCCGGGGCCTGGCGTTCCAGGCCAGCTTCCTCTCCGCGACGGCGGTCGCTGCCCGTTTCGGCGCTGCCGCCGTCGGCGCCCACCAGATCGCCCTGCAACTGTGGTTCTTCACGGCGCTGGTGCTCGACGCCCTCGCCATCGCCGCGCAGTCCCTGGTCGGCGCCGCGCTCGGGTCCGGTGACGCGGCGGGAGCGCGGGCGCTGGCCCGGCGGATCGGACTGCTCGGCGGCGTCTGCGGCATCGCCTTCGCCCTGGTGATCGCCGCCGGGGCGGGGGTCGTGCCGTCCTGGTTCAGCTCCGACACGCAGGTACGCGAGCAGGCCATGATCGCCTGGCCGTGGTTCGTCGCCATGCTGCCGCTGGCCGGGGTGGTGTTCGCGCTCGACGGCGTGTTGATCGGGGCCGGCGACGTCCGCTACCTGCGCAACCTCACCATCGTGGCGGCGCTCGGCGGTTTCCTGCCCGCCATCTGGCTGGCGTACGTGCTCGACCTGGGGCTCGGGGGTATCTGGGCGGGGCTCACCCTGTTCGTGGTGGTTCGACTTGTCGCCCTGCTGCTGCGGGTGCGCTCCGGCGGTTGGGCGGTGGTCGGGGCCGTCCGATGACCGACGCCCGCGTCTGGCAGGCTTGGGCGACGTGAGCACCGATGGTCTGATCGTCGTCGACAAGCCCGGCGGCATGACGTCGCACGACGTGGTGGCGCGAATCCGCCGACTCGCCAGGACCCGGCGCGTCGGGCACGGCGGCACCCTCGACCCGATGGCCACCGGCGTGCTGGTGATCGGCGTCGGCCGTGCCACCCGCCTGCTGACCTACGTGATCGGCGCGGGCAAGAGCTACACCGGCACCATCCGGCTCGGCCAGGCCACCGTCACCGACGACGCCGAGGGCGACGTGATCGCCACGACCCCGGCCGGTCACGTCACCGACGAGGCCATCCGCGCCGCGCTGACCGCCCTGAGCGGCGAGGTCGACCAGGTGCCGAGCGCGGTCAGCGCCATCAAGATCGACGGGCAGCGGGCGTACAAGCGGGTACGCGACGGCGAGAGCGTCGAGCTGCCGGCCCGGCGGGTCACCATCTCCCGGCTTGAGGTGCTGGCGATCCGCCGCGGCGAGTCCGACGTGGTCGACGTGGACGTCGACGTGACCTGCTCCTCGGGCACGTACATCCGGGCCATCGCGCGGGACGCGGGCCTGGCCCTCGGTGTCGGCGGCCATCTCACCGCGCTACGCCGGACCGCGGTCGGTGGGTTCGCCCTCGCCGAGGCGGCCACCCTCGACGACCTGGAACAGCGCGCCCCGGAGGTGGTCAACCTGCCGCTGGACGCGGCGGCCGACCGGTTCTTCCCCCGCCGCGACGCGACCCCCGACGAGGCCAAGGTGCTCGGCCACGGGGGTCCGTTGGACCCGGCCGGCATCGCCGGGCCGTACGCCGTCTTCGGGCCGACCGGTGGCCTCATCGCTATCGTCAGCGAGCGGGACGGCCGGGCTCGCGCGGAGATCGTGCTCGCCCCGGCCTGACGGCGGGACGCAGGTCCGCCGGCCCCCCGGTCGGCGCAGTCGACCCGCCGATGCGCGGGACAGCAGGAGAGGATTGGCATGCAGCGGTGGCGGGGGTACGACGCGGCGCCCGGAGGATGGGGGCGCTCGGTCGTCACCATCGGCGTCTTCGACGGCGTGCACAAGGGGCACCAGGCGACCATCGGGCACGCCGTGTCCCGGGCCCGGGAGCTGGGCGTGCAGTCGGTGGTGGTCACCTTCGACCCGCACCCGGCCGAGGTGGTCCGCCCGGGCTCGCACCCGGCGATCCTCACCGAGCCGGCCCGCAAGGCCGAGTTGATCGAGGCGCTCGGCGTGGACGTGCTCTGCGTGGTGCCGTTCACTCCCGAGTTCTCCCGGCTGCCCCCCGAGCAGTTCGCGCACGACATCCTGGTCGAGAATCTGCACGCGGCGCTGGTGGTGGTCGGCAACAACTTCCGCTTCGGGCACCGCGCGGCCGGCGACGTGGCGTTGCTGGAACGGCTGGGCCAGACCTTCGGCTTCGGGGTGGAGGGCAGCCCGCTGATCGCCGAGGACGGGACGGTCTTCTCCTCCACGTACATCCGCTCCTGCGTCGACGCGGGTGACGTGGGGACGGCGGCGGGAGCGCTGGGTCGGGCGCACCGGGTCGAGGGCGTCGTGGTCCGTGGTGACCAGCGCGGCCGGGTGCTGGGCTTCCCCACCGCGAACCTGCTCTGCCACCGGTACGCGGCGGTGCCCGCCGACGGGGTGTACGCGGCCCGCATGATCCGCCGCGGCCAGCCCGAGCCGCTGATGGCCGCGGTGTCGGTCGGCACCAACCCGACCTTCTCCGGGCGGGAGCGGCGGGTGGAGGCGTACGCGCTGGACTTCTCCGGTGATCTCTACGGCGAGCGGTTGGCGCTGGACTTCGTGACGCACCTGCGTGGGCAGGTCCGATACGACTCGATCGAGCCCCTGATCGCCCAGATCGAAGAGGACGTCGAGCGCACCCGGCGCGCGCTGAGCTGATCATCGGCGAGGCCGCGCGGGCCCTTGGCCGGGTGTTACCCGCGGGTGCTGGTAGTCTTGCGGGGACGTCGGGTGACCGGCGTGGGGCCTCGCGTGCCTGCTCGACGCCGCGGGTGCGAGGTACCGGTCCGTTCCCGGTCTCATCGGGACGACGGACACCTACTTGATCAACCCATCGAAACAGGGAGAACATGGCGCTCGACCAGGAAGCCAAGGCCAGCATCCGCGCGGAGTACGCGACCGCCGAGGGCGACACCGGTTCGCCGGAGGTCCAGGTCGCGGTCCTCACCAAGCGGATCGCCGAGCTGACCGAGCACCTGAAGGTGCACAAGCACGACCACCACAGCCGCCGTGGGCTGCTGCTGCTGGTCGGCCGTCGCCGTCGGCTGCTCAACTACGTCCAGAAGAAGGACATTGCCCGCTACCGGACGCTCATCGAGCGGCTCGGCCTGCGCCGGTGACGTGACGGGGGAGTGGCCGACCGGCCGCTCCCCCGATCGGCGTCCCACCTGAAAGAAACACGGGCCGCGCGACCACCCGAGAGGGAGCCGGTCAGCGTACCGGTCTCCGGTAGTGGCCCCCGGGAACCCGGCAGTAAGCCGGCCACCCGGGCGCTTCGATCGAAGACCGGCCGGCTGAGCAGCTCCCCGACGTCGCGGGCCCACGACGCGAAGGAGCACGACAGCACATGACCGAGACCAAACTCGGCACCGAATCCCGCACCGCCGTGATCGACAACGGGGCCTTCGGCACCCGTGAGATCACCTTCTCCACCGGTCGGCTGGCCCGCCAGGCCGCCGGTTCCGTCATCGCCCAGCTGGGCGAGACGGTGGTCCTCTCCGCCACCACCGCCGGTAAGCACCCGAAGGAGCAGTTCGACTTCTTCCCGCTGACCGTCGACGTCGAGGAGCGGATGTACGCCGCGGGCCGCATTCCCGGCTCGTTCTTCCGCCGTGAGGGTCGGCCCAGCGAGGACGCGATCCTCACCTGCCGGCTCATCGACCGGCCGCTGCGCCCGTCGTTCGTCAAGGGCCTGCGCAACGAGGTCCAGGTCGTCGAGACCATCCTCGCGCTCGACCCGCAGCACCCGTACGACGTCGTGGCCATCAACGCCGCCTCGATGTCGACCAAGCTGTCCGGCCTGCCGTTCTCCGGCCCGATCGGTGCGACCCGCGTCGCCCACATCGACGGCCAGTGGGTCGCCTTCCCGACCCTGGAGGAGCTGGCCCGCGCCACCTTCGACATGGTCGTGGCCGGCCGCACGCTCGAGGACGGCGACGTCGCGATCATGATGGTCGAGGCCGAGGCCACGCCGAACGCCGTCGCCCTGATCTCGGCCGGTGCCACCGCCCCGACCGAGGAGGTCGTCGCCAGCGGCCTCGAGGCCGCCAAGCCCGCCATCCGCGAGCTGTGCCGCGCGCAGGCCGAGCTGGCCGAGGTCGCCGCCAAGCCGGTCACCGAGTTCCCGGTCTTCCTGGACTACCAGGACGACGTGTACGACGCCGTCGCCGACCTGGCCCGTGGCGAGGTCGCCGAGGCGATCACCATCGCCGGCAAGGCCGACCGCGAGGAGGCCCTGGACCGCGTCAAGGCCCGGGTCGCCGAGGAGTTGGGCGCTCGGTTCGAGGGTCGGGAGAAGGAGCTGTCCGCTGCCTTCCGGTCGCTGACCAAGTCCGAGGTGCGCAACCGCGTGCTGCGTGAGCAGGTCCGCATGGACGGCCGGGGCCCGCGCGACATCCGCGCGCTGACCGCCGAGGTCGGCGTGCTGCCCCGGGTGCACGGTTCGGCGTTGTTCGAGCGCGGTGAGACCCAGATCCTGGGCGTCACCACGCTGAACATGCTCCGCATGGAGCAGATGGTGGACACGCTGTCCCCGGAGAACCGCAAGCGCTACATGCACAACTACAACTTCCCGCCGTACTCGACCGGTGAGACCGGCCGGGTCGGCTCGCCGAAGCGGCGCGAGATCGGCCACGGGGCGCTCGCCGAGCGTGCGCTGATCCCGGTGCTGCCGTCGCGCGAGGAGTTCCCGTACGCCATCCGGCAGGTCTCCGAGGCGCTGGGCTCGAACGGCTCCACCTCGATGGGTTCGGTCTGCGCCTCGACGCTGGGCCTGCTCTCGGCCGGTGTGCCGCTGAAGGCGCCGGTCGCCGGCATCGCCATGGGGCTCATCTCTGACGAGGTGGACGGCAAGACCCAGTACGTGACGCTGACCGACATCCTCGGTGCCGAGGACGCGTTCGGTGACATGGACTTCAAGGTCGCTGGTACGCCGGAGTTCGTCACCGCGCTGCAGCTCGACACCAAGCTCAACGGCATCCCGTCGGACGTGCTGGCCGCCGCGTTGCAGCAGGCCAACGAGGCCCGGCAGGTCATCCTCGGCGTCATGAAGGCGGCCATCGAGGCTCCGGCCGAGATGTCCGACTACGCGCCGCGGGTCACCACCGTCAAGATCCCGGTGGACAAGATCGGCATGGTGATCGGCCCGAAGGGTCAGACCATCAACGCGATCCAGGACGAGACCGGCGCCGAGATCTCCATCGAGGACGACGGCACGATCTACGTCGGCGCCACCAACGGGCCGTCGGCCCAGGCGGCCGTGGACCGGATCAACGGGATCGCCAACCCGACGCTGCCGAAGCAGGGCGAGCGGTTCCTCGGCACGGTGGTCAAGACCGCCGCGTTCGGTGCGTTCATCTCACTGCTGCCGGGGCGTGACGGCCTGCTGCACATCTCCAAGGTGGGCGACGGCAAGCGGGTCGAGCGCGTCGAGGACTTCCTCAACGTGGGCGACCGGGTCGAGGTCGAGATCGCGGACATCGACGCCCGCGGCAAGATCTACCTGGACAAGGTCCGTCCGGAGGGCGCCGAGGCGCCGGCAGCCGGTGAGGCCGCCGGTGGCGACCGTCCGTCCGGCCGGGACCGGGGCGACCGGGGTCCGCGTGACCGGGGTGACCGCGAGCGTGGCGGTGACCGCGGCGGGCGTGGCCCGGAGCGCGGCGGCGAGGGCGGCAACGGCGGCGGCGAGGGTGGTGGCGAGGGCGGCGAGCGTCCGCGTCGCCGGACCCGGCACAGCTGACCACCAGCACCTGTAACACCCACCCCTCGTCGAACCGGGAGCACCACGTGAGTCGGGCCTTCAGTGCGCCGTTTCCACCGGATCGACGGGGGGTGGCACCGTCTCGGGACACCGCGGCGGTCCGCTCCGGCGGCACCGCCCGCGCGGTTACCCGGACGCTGAGCGACGACCCGCTGGGCGGCACGGTACGACGTACCGTGCTGCCCAGCGGTCTGCGCGTGCTCACCGAGGCGATCCCGACGATGCGCAGCGTCTCCTTCGGCATCTGGGTGGCGGTGGGCTCGCGGGACGAGACCCGTCCGCAGGCCGGTGCCGCGCACTTCCTGGAGCACCTGCTCTTCAAGGGCACCCACAAGCGGACCGCGCTGGAGATCTCGTCGCAGATCGAGGCGGTCGGTGGCGAGACGAACGCCTTCACCACGAAGGAATACACCTGCTACTACGCCCGGGTGCTGGACGAGGACCTGCCGCTGGCGATCGACGTGATGTGCGACCTGGTCGCCGACTCCCTGTTGGAGCCGGCCGACGTGGAGACCGAGCGTGGCGTGATCCTGGAGGAGATCGCCATGCACGACGACGAGCCCGGTGACGAGGTGCACGACCTCTTCGCCCGCGCGGTCTACGGCGACCACCCGCTGGGTCGACTGATCTCCGGCACCGAGGAGACCGTCACGCCGATGACCCGCCGGCAGATCCAGGCCTTCTACCGGGGTCGCTACACGGCGCCGCAGATCGTCATCGCCGCCGCCGGCAACCTCGACCACGCCGCGGTGATCAAGCTGGTCCGCCAGGCCGTGCGCGGCACGCCGTTGGACAGCGACCCGGCCGCGCCGGCCGCACACCGCGCGTCCACCCCGGCGGTACGCACCAAGCCGGCCACCACCCTGGTGGAGCCGAAGGAGACCGAGCAGGCGCACGTCCTGCTGGGCTGCCCCGGCATCGACCGCACCGACGACCGGCGCTTCGCCCTCGGTGTGCTCAACAACGTGCTCGGCGGCGGCATGTCGAGCCGCCTCTTTCAGGAGATCCGCGAGCAGCGCGGCCTGGCGTACTCGGTCTACTCCTACGCCAGCCAGTACGCCGACAGCGGCCTGTTCGCCGTCTACGCCGGCTGCGCCCCGGGCAAGGTGGACGAGGTGCTGGCCCTGACCCGCGCCGAGCTGGCCCGGGTGGCCGCCGACGGGTTGACCGAGGCCGAGGTGGCCCGGGGCAAGGGCATGAGCAAGGGCTCGTTCGTGCTCGGCCTCGAGGACACCGGTTCACGGATGAGCCGACTGGCCAAGGGGGAGCTGCTCTACGGCGACCTGATGCCGGTGGACGAGCTGCTCCGCCGGGTCGACGAGGTCAGCGTCGCGGACGTGAACAGCCTCGCCGCCGAGCTGCTGAGCCGGCCGATGTCGCTGGCCGTGGTCGGCCCGTTCGGCGAGGGCGACTTCGCCGGCTGAGACCCGTCGGGATCTGTACCGGCCGGAAGGGCACGTCCCGATTGGGATAGGTTGTGCCCCGTGACTGACGAGCAGGGGAAGACCCGGGTCGGCGTTTTCGGTGCCCGTGGTCGGATGGGCGTCGAGGTCTGCAAGGCCGTCGACGCGGCTGACGATCTCGACCTGGCCGCCGCGGTCGACCAGGGCGACGGCCTCGACGCCGCGTCCGCCGCTCAGGTGGTCGTCGACTTCACCACGCCGGACGTGGTCATGGACAACCTCGAGTGGGCCATCGGCCAGGGCATCAACGCGGTCGTGGGCACCACCGGCTTCACCGAGCAGCGGTTGGAGCAGGTGCGCGGCTGGCTGGCCGACAAGCCGGAGGTCGGCGTGGTCATCGCCCCGAACTTCGGCATCGGCGCGGTGCTGATGATGCAGTTCGCCGCGCGGGCCGCCCGGCACTTCGAGTCCGTCGAGATCATCGAGCAGCACCACCCGCGCAAGCTGGACGCCCCGAGCGGCACCGCCACGCACACCGCCCGGCAGATCGCCCAGGCTCGCGCCGAGGCCGGCCTCGGCCCGGTTCCGGACGCGACGAAGGACGAGGTACCGGGCGCGCGGGGCGCCGACATCGACGGGGTACGCGTCCACGCCGTACGCGCCACCGGCCTCGTCGCCCACCAGGAGGTGCTCTTCGGCACCACCGGTGAGACGTTGACGATCCGGCACGACTCGTACGACCGGGCGTCCTTCATGCCCGGAGTGCTGCTGGCCGTCCGCGCGGTGCGCAACCGCCCCGGCCTGACCATCGGCCTGGACCCCCTCCTCGCCTAACGGCCTCAACAACCGCCACACCCCCACCCCACCCCACCCCGCCACCACACCCCACACCCCACCCCAACCCCGCCGATCTTGCACTTTCGGTGGGGACATAAGCATGCGTCCCGTACATATCGACAGCAGAAAGTGCAAGATCGGCGGGGGCGGGGGCGGGGGCGGGGGCGAGGGCGAGGGTGAGGGCGGGGTTATCTCGGGAGGGGGGTTTTGGGGTTGCGTTGGGTGGGGAGGGTTGGGGTCAGGGGGGTGGGGAGGCCTTTCACCTGGGCGTTTCCGGTTTGGTTGACGGTGACACTCACCGGTGTGCCGGCTACGCGGAGGTTTTCCACGTGCAGCGCGCCGAGTTCGGGGCCGGCCAGCGGCGTCAGCCGGACCGTGCCGCCCGGCACGTCCGGGTAGAGGCCCGTCGCGGCCTGAAGGAGCAGGACCGCACCGGCCGCGGCCCATGCCTGCGGACGGCAGGCCGCCGGATACGGCACCGGGCGGCTCAGCAGGGTCCGGTCGTCGCCGCCGTACAGCTCCGGCATCCGGTAGTCGAACGCCTCCGCCGCCGAGAGCAGTCCCTCGGCCAGGCCGAGGGCGGCCTCGGAGTGCCCGCCTCGGGCCAGGCCGGCGAGCACGATCGCGGTGTCGTGAGTCCAGATCGAACCGCAGTGGTACGACAGCGGGCTGAAGCCGGCGTCGTCGGTGGACATCGTCCGTAGTCCGAAACCGCCGGCCAGCGTGTCCGTGGTGAGCAGGCGGGCGATCTGTCCCTCCTCGTCGGCGTCGAGCAGGCCGGTGCCGAGCAGGTGCCCGATGTTGCTGGTCAACGAGTCGACGGGGCGCTTGTCCCGGTCGAGGGCCAGCGCGGGCTGCGGGCCGTACGGGCCGTCGACCCAGAAGTTGTCCCGGAACCGGCGGGCGAGGCCGGCGGCGTGTTCGCGCCAGCGGTCCCCGTCCGGGCGACCGAAGGCGTCCAGGAGTGCGGCGCCGTTCACCGCCGCCTCGTGCGCGTACCCCTGGACCTCGGCCAGCACGATCGGGGCGGTGGCCAATGAACCGTCGTGGAAGCGTACGGCGTCGCCGGAGTCCTTCCAGCCCTGGTTGGACAGTCCGTGGCCGGTGGTGTCGACGTACTCGACCAGGCCGTCGCCGTCCGGGTCGGCGTGCTCGCCGAGCCAGCGCAGCGCGGCCTGAAGGTGCGGCAGCAGCGGCTCGACCTGCTCGGCCGGCAGGCCCCAACGCCACGCGTCGTGCAGCAGGTTGACCCAGAGCATGGTGGCGTCGACGGTGCCGTAGTAGGCCGGCGGCAGCCGAAGCCCGTCGTCGGGCAGCGCGAACTCATGCCGCCGCAGCTCGTGCAGGATCTTGCCGGGGGCCTCCCCGGTGGCCGGGTCGACGTGGGTGCCCTGGCGGCGAGCGAGTACGCGCAGGGTGCCGGCGGCCAGGTCGGTGCCGAGCGGCAGCATCATCCGGGCGGCCCAGAGGCTGTCCCGGCCGAACAGGGTGAGGAACCAGGGCACGCCGGCGCCGAGGAAGACGTCCCCGGGTGCGCCGGTCTCGGCCAGGCGTAGGCCACGCAGGTCGTCCAGGCTGCGGTCGAGGAGTCGGACCAGCCGCCGGTCGTCGGCGGTCACCTCCGGCCGGGACCACTCCGGTTCGCCGGCCGGGCCGACCACCACGGCGCGCGGGTCCGCGACGGTCAACTGCCAGCGCAGCACCGTCTCGCCTCGTGGAGGCAGCTCGATCGGCCAGGTCAGTCGGGGCGCGGCGGCCCGCTCGCCGGTGGCGAGGACGTCGGCGTCCGGGGCGCTGACGGTGACGGTGGTCCCCTCGGCAGTCCAGGTGAGCACGCCTGGTTGGCCGGTCTTCGCCTCCAGCGGCGCGGCGACTCCGCCGGACTTGACCACCTCGATGGGTGCCAGGTCGCAGGCGAGGTCGACGCTGACGGTGGCCCGTACGCCGATCGTGGCGGTGGAGACGATCCGCAGCTCCTCGGTGAGGCCGTTGCGGGTGGCCCGGCGGGAGCGGTCGACACGCACGGTGGGGTCGGGCGTGGGGTCGCCGAGCCAGCGGGCCAGGCCCACGAAGCGGGCGCCGTGCGGGCCGTCCTCGCCGTGGGTCAGCCCCTCCAACTCCTGGTCGTCCACGCGCAGCTCGGCCCGGGAGAGCACGCGCGCGTCGGCGTGGAAGACCCCCTGGACACCGGTCGGGCGGATCTGCCCGGTCGCGTCCCCCAGCGCGCTGGTGGGGGCGAGCACCACCCCCACCAACTCGTGCAGAAGGGGTTGCAGCTGGCGTTCGATCACGGTGCGGCTCCAGATCCTCAGGGTGCGGGGCGGACGTCTTGACAACGCGCCCCCGGCGGTGCAAAGTGCGAAACATTCCAGAAACTTGAACGATCTAATCCTGCACTATCCGAATTGGATCGTTCAAGACGGCGAGAGGGATAAAGTGCCCGAGAAGGTAACCATCGCGACGGTGGCCCGGCACGCCCGAGTGAGCCGCCAAACGGTCTCCAACGTGCTCAACTCTCCCCACATCGTGCGGCAGGAGACCCGCCAGCGGGTCGAGGACGCCATCACCGCGCTCGGCTACCGGGCCAATCAGGCCGCCCGGCAGATGCGCACCGGCCGGTCCCGACTCATCGCCGCCCGGATCGAACCGACCCGCGACGGCATCAACGGCTCGGTGCTCGACCGCTTCCTGCACGGCCTCACCGAGACCGCCGACGCCGCCGGCTACCGGGTGCTGCTCTACACCGCCCCCGACGACGAGCGGGAGATCGCCACCTACGACGACCTGCTCGGCACGTACGAGCTGGACGCGTTCGTGCTGGTCGGCACCAAGTACGGCGACCCACGTACCGCCTGGCTGGCCGAGCGGGAGGTGCCCTTCGTGACGTTCGGTCGTCCGTGGGACGCGCTCGACGCGCACCCCTGGGTCGACGTGGACGGTGCGGCCGGCACCGCCGCGGCCACCCGCCACCTGCTGGACGCCGGGCACCGGCGGATCGCGTTCATCGGTTGGCCGGCCGGCTCCGGTGTCGGCGACGACCGGCGCGCCGGCTGGCACGACACGTTGCACGCCGCCGGCGTCGACCCGTCGGGGCTGCACCGGGAGACCGAGGACAGCGTCAGCGAGGGGGAACGTCTCATGCGTGACCTGCTCGCCGCCGAGGCGCCGACCGCCGTGGTGTGCGCCAGCGACTCGCTCGCCCTCGGCGCGCTCCAGGCGATCCGCGACCTCGACCCGCCGGTCTCGGTGATCGGCTTCGACGACACGCCGGTGGCCGCCGCGATCGGCCTGGCCAGCGTCAGCCAACCACTCGGCGAGGCCGCCGCCCGCTGCGTGGACCTGCTCACCGGTGTCCTCGACGGCAACCAGACGCCCACCCCCGTGCTGCTCGCGCCCTCACTGGCACTGCGGCACACCGCGTAACCCCACCCCCTCACCAGGAGAAACCCATGGCACCCAGAACCCTCAGCCGGGCAGCGGTCGCCGGCCTCGCCGCCGTCGCACTGCTCGGCTCCGCGGCCTGCGGCAGCGGCTTCGACGACTCCTCTGGCGACGCCGCCCAGTCCAGCGGCCCGGCGAGCCTGCAGATCCTCATCGGCTCCTCGGGCGACGCCGAGACCAAGGCCGTGCAGGACGCCGCCGCCACATGGGCCAGCAGCTCCGGCAACACCGCGACGGTCACCCCGGCGCAGGACCTCACCCAGCAGCTCGGCCAGGCCCTCGCCGGCGGCACCCCGCCGGACGTCTTCTACGTCGACGCGGCCCGCTTCGCCGACTACGCCAGCGTTGGCGCGCTGGAGCCGTACGGCGACAAGATCTCGGACAAGGGCGACTTCTACGAGAGCCTGCGGATGACGTTCAGCTACGACGGCAAGCTCTACTGCGCGCCCAAGGACTTCTCCACCCTGGCCCTGCAGATCAACACCGACCTCTGGGCGAAGGCCGGGCTGACCGACGCCGACGTGCCGACCACCTGGGAACAGCTCACGGCGACCGCCCAGAAGATCAAGGCGAAGGGGCAGGTCGCCCTGGCGCTCGGCGACACCCGGGACCGGATCGGCGCCTTCCTGGTGCAGAACGGTGGCTGGCTGATGAGCGAGGACGGCAAGCAGCCGACCGCCGACAGCGCGAAGAACCTGGCGGCCCTGGAGTACGTCAAGACCCTGCTCACCTCCGGTCTGGCGAAGTACCCGAAGCAGCTCGACTCGGGCTGGTCGGGTGAGGCGTTCGGCAAGGGCAAGGCCGTGATGACGATCGAGGGCAACTGGATCAAGGGCGCCATGCAGAACGACTTCCCGAACGTGAAGTACAAGGTGGTGCCGCTGCCGGCCGGCCCGAGTGGTCAGGGCACCCTCTCGTTCACCCAGTGCTGGGGCATCGCGGCGAAGAGCAAGTACAAGGACCAGGCGATCAAGTTCGTCGAGGCGATGACCGCCGGTGAGCAGCAGTTGACGTTCGCCAAGGCGGTCGGTGTCATGCCGTCGCGGCAGTCGGTGCGCGACCAGTACATCGCCGCCTCCCCGGGCGACAAGGTCTTCATCGACGGTGCCGCGTACGCCCAGGGTCCGGTCAACGCTCCGAAGATGGACAGCGTCCTCAAGGACCTGGACACCGGTCTGCAGGGCCTCGCCAACGGTGACCCGAAGGCCGTTCTGCAGAACTTCGACAAGAACGCCAAGGCGGCGCTCGGCGGCAGCTGAGGTGACGGTGGGGGCCCCGACGACGAGCGGGGCCCCTCGCACCGTCGGCCCGAGGAAAGGAAGGGAGGGAAGATGGCAACCGAGACACTGACCGCCGCGGCCACCGCGCCCGGTGCGGCTCCCCGCCGCCGCCGTGGTGGCATCCGCGGCAACGAGAACGTCGCCGGCTGGCTGTTCGTCGCACCGGTGATCGTCATCCTGGGGCTGTTCCTGCTGCTGCCGATCCTGATGGCGCTCTGGGTCAGCCTCACCGACTGGAACGGTCAGGGCAGCCCGTTCACCGGCGACGTCCCGTTCGTCGGCGGCCGCAACTACACCCAGTTGTTCACCGAGGACGGGCTGGCTCGCCGTGACTTCATGACGAGCATCCGCAACACCATCTACTACGTGGCGATCGTCGTGCCGGCGCAGACCGTGCTCGCGCTGGGGCTGGCGCTTGTCGTCAACAACCGGATGCTCAGGGGCAAGAGCTTCTTCCGCAGCGCCTTCTACTTCCCCTCGGTCACCAGCTCGGTCGCGATCAGCGTGGTGTTCCTGTTCCTGTTCGCCAACTCGGGCGCGGTGAACGCGCTGCTCGGCTTCGTCGGGATCGACGGACCCGAGTGGTTCGCCGACTCGCGGGGCGTACTGCACCTGCTGTTCGGCGCGGTCGGCGTCGACACGCCCCCGACGGCGCTCACCGACGGCGGCCCGTTCGGGCTGAGCTGGTGGGACTGGCTGGCCGGCCCGAGTGTGGCGATGACCTCGATCATCACGCTGGTCGTCTGGACGACCTCCGGCACGTTCATGCTGATGTTCCTGGCCGGGCTCCAGAACGTCCCGGTGACGCTGGACGAGGCGAGCACCCTCGACGGCGCGTCCCGCTGGCAGCGGTTCCGCTACGTCACCCTGCCGATGATCAGGCCCACCACCTTCCTGGTGCTCACCCTCGGCCTGATCGGCTCCTGGCAGGTCTTCGACCAGGTGTACGTCATGAGTCAGGGTGACCCGGCCAAGACAACCCTCACTCCGGCGTACCTGTCGTACCGGACCGCCTTCCGGGACTTCGACTACGGCTCCGGGGCGGCGATCTCCTTCGTGCTGTTCCTGATCATCATCGTGCTCACGCTGGTCCAGCGCCGTGCGCTGGCCGAGCGGGACAGTGACCGGCCGCGCCGCGGCTGGCGGCGTCGGCGCGTACCGGAGAGGTCCTGAGATGGCCGTGCTCACCGACCGCCCGGCGAGGCCCGCGCGCGGCGACCGACGCGGCGCCCGCACGCTGGCCACCCGCCTTCTGGGGTACGCGACGCTGGTGTTCTTCGGGTTGGTGTTCCTCTACCCGTTCGTCATCCAGATCGCCAGCTCGCTCAAGACCGAGCCCGACGCGGCGGCCAACCCGCTCTCGCCGTTCCCGGACCCCCTCACCCTGGCCGGCTTCGAGCGGATCTTCGCGGGCACCAACTTCCCCCTCTGGCTGGGCAACTCGCTGCTGGTGACCGTGCTGGTCACCGCGGGGCGGGTGTTCTTCGACTCGCTCGCCGGGTACGCCCTGGCCCGGCTGCGGTTCCGCGGGCGCGGCGGCCTGTTCGCGGCGGTCATCGCGGTGATGGCCGTCCCCGGAGTGGTCCTGCTCATCCCGAAGTTCCTGGTGCTCAACCAGCTCGGCATCTACAACAGCTACGCCGGCCTCGTGGTGCCGCTGCTGGCCGACGCGGCGGGTGTGTTCATCATGAAGCAGTTCTTCGAGTCGATCCCGGTGAGCGTCGAGGAGGCCGCCCGCATCGACGGGGCGAGCATCTTCCGCACCTTCTGGTCGGTGGTGCTGCCGATGGCGAAACCGGCGCTGATCACCCTGACCATCCTGTCGTTCCAGGGCTCCTGGAACGAGTTCCCGCACAGCCTCGTGTCGGTGCAGGACCCGGACCTGTTCACCCTGCCGCGCGGCCTCGCCGACCTGGTCAGCGGCTCACTGGGCAGCGGCACCCAGTACCCGCTCAAACTGGGCGCGGCGCTGCTCGCCACCATCCCGGTGGCGATCATCTTCGTGGTGTTCCAGCGCTACTTCGTCCGCGACGCCAACGACGGTTCGGACAAGGGCTGACCGTGCCGGTGCGGCGGCCCTGAGCCGCCGCACCGGTTCACTCGCTCTTCTCGGCCGGTACGGCCACGTGCAGGCGCACCTGAGGCACCAGCATGTCGTCGACGTCCAGCGCCCGAGCCGCGCCGTCGGGCTCCCAACCGGTGCTGGTGAGGAACTTGCGGGTCGCCTCGTCGCCGTCGAACGCCCAGGCCACCGCCCGACTCATCCCGTCCTCGCGCCACAGGTCGACGGTCGCGGCGAGCAGCCGGCTGCCGTGCCCGCGCCGACCCCAGCGCGGCTCGACCAGCAGGTCGGTCACCGCCGCCACGTCCGGGCCGAGCGCGTCGGCCGGCTCACCCGGCGCGAGCGCCTCGCCGTCGGCCGGACCGGAGGCGGCGAACCCCACCAGATACGATTGCTCGGCCTGTTCGACGGCGACCAGCACCCGGTGCGCGCCCGAGGGCGGCTCCAGCACCGCGGCGCTCCACCGCCGGGCGAGGAACGCCTCGTCCAGGTTGTCGAGCACGTGCCGGGGCAGGATCCGGCGGTACGCGACCCGCCAGGTCGCGAGCTGGATGCGTGCGATCTCGCCGGCGTCCTCGGGACGCGCCGGGCGGACGTACCCGAGAGCCATGGGACGGAAGCCTACTCAAGGGCCAGGGAGGCGACGGTGGCGCAGGGTGCCAGCAGGACGACCGCGCAGGTCGTCGGGGTGGTGGTGCTCGCCGCGGCGGTCGCCGCGTTCCTCGCCGTCGCCGCGGTACGGCACGGCTTCTTCGACCTGAAGGTCTACTACGGCGCGTTGACGTGGTGGGTGCACGACGGCGGCGAGATCTACGACTACCTCAAGCCCGGCACCCAGTACGGCTTCACCTACCCGCCGTTCGCCGCGCTGGTCATGCTCCCGATGGCGTACCTGCCGTGGACGGCCGCGATCGTGGTGAGCGTGCTCGCCAGCGTGGCCACCACCACGGTGCTGATCTGGTGGTTCGTCGACCCGATCGCCCGGCGGGCCGGGTGGACCCGCTGGTTCGCTCTCGCCGTCGCCCTCTGCCTCGCCGCCGCGTTCGAGCCGATGCGCGAGACGATCAACTTCGGTCAGGTCAACACCCTGCTGCTCTTCCTGGTCGCGGTGGACCTGCTGTGGCTGCTGCCGGCCGGCAACCGCTGGGCCGGCGTGGGCATCGGCCTGGCCACCGCGATCAAGCTGACCCCGGGCATCTTCATCGTCTACCTGCTCGTCACCGGGCGGTGGCGGGCGGCGCTCACCGCAAGCGGCGCGGCCGCCGGAGTGTCCGTGCTGGCCGGTGCGCTCTTCCCGGACGCCTCCCGGGAGTTCTGGACCGAGGCGCTGTGGAACACCGGGCGGGTCGGCGAGCTGGCGTTCGTCTCCAACCAGTCGCTGCGCGGGGTGGTCGCCCGCCTCGACCCGCAGCACCCGAGCACCCTGCTCTGGCTGCTGCTGGTGCTCGGCACCCTGGCGCTCTGGGTCTGGCGGTCCCGCTCGGCCGTGGCGGCCGGCGACGAGGCGACCGGCCTGGCCCTGACCGGCGCGGTGATGTGCCTGGTCAGCCCGGTCACCTGGGTGCACCACCTGGTCTGGCTGCTGCCCGCGCTGATCCTGCTGGTCGACAACGCGATGGCCGCGCCGGCCGGCCGCCGTCGGCGCGGCCTGCTGACCGCCGCGATCATCGGGTACGTCCTGCTGATCAGCCGGACCGTCTGGTTCTGGGAGAAGGACTTCACCGGCGTCGACGGCTTCCTGGGCAGCAACGCGTACGTCTGGATCAGTCTGGCCCTGTTGGCCTTCCTGCCGGTCCGCCGGTGGCTGACGCCGGGCGGGTCACTCGTCGAGGCGTCCGGCGTACCGCACCTCGACGAGCCCGACCGGCCCGCGCCCGCCGGCGAGCGGCACCTGGTAGGTCGACCGCTCACCGTCCGGTGACAGGCCGGCCCGTTCGTAGAACCGGCGGGCCCGCCCGTTGTCGGCCAGCACCCACAGCCGGTAGCCGGTCCAGCCCCGCTCACTGAGGCCGGCACGGGCGGCCGCGAGCAGCGCGGTGGCCGTCCCGTCGCCCCAGAACGCCGGCTCGACGTAGAGCGCCAGCAGCTCGCCCACGCTCGGGTCCAGGTCGTCACGGTCCTGGTTGCGGCGGTACGGCCCGAACGTCGTGAAGCCGACGGCCAGTCCGTCGACCTCGCCGAGGAGAGTGGTGAACGGGTGCTCCGGGTCGGCGGTGCCCACGTCCCGACGGCGCTGCGCCCAGGCCGACACGTTGAGCCGCCCGAGCACCTCGTCCGGCATGACACCGGCGTAACCCGACTGCCAGCCGTGCACGTGCACCCGGGCGATCGCCTCGGCGTCGTCCGGCTCCTCCCGGCGGATGGTCAGCATTGCACCGTTCTATGCCCCGATGACGGTCGGAGTCCAGCTTCCCGCACCGGCGTCGTACCGATGATTTATCGTCGCCGACGATGGCCGCACCGGAATCACTCTCGCTCGCCCAGGCCCGGCGGGTGGCGCTCGCCGCCCAGGGCTTCGCCGACCCGCCGCCGACCGGCGTGCCCACCCGCCGGCACCTGCGCCGTGTCCTCGACCGGGTCGCCCTGATCCAGATGGACTCGGTCAACGTGCTGCAACGGGCGCACTACCTGCCGCTCTACAGCCGGCTCGGCCCGTACCCGACGACCCTGCTCGACCAGGCCGCCTACCGCCGTCCGCGCGACCTGTTCGAGTACTGGGGCCACGAGGCGTCCCTCGTGCCGGTCGGGTTGCACCCGCTGCTGCGCTGGCGGATGGCCCGGGCACACAGCGAGGCCTGGGGCGGCATGCGGCGCATCGCCCAGGAGCAGCCGGACCTGGTGGCCTGGGTACGCGACGAGGTGGCCGCCCGGGGCCCGTTGACCGCCGCCGAGATCGAGCACGACGCGCCCCGGCAGACCGGCAACTGGGGGTGGAACTGGTCGGCGGTCAAGCAGGCGCTGGAGTACCTGTTCTGGGCTGGCGAGGTGACCGCCGCCGAGCGGAGCACCTCGTTCGCCCGCCGGTACGACCTGCCCGAGCGGGTGCTCCCGGCGTCCGTGCTGGCCGCGCCCACACCGACCGACGCCGAGGCGTACCGCGGTCTCGTGGCCCTGGCGGCGCGGTCGCTCGGGGTGGCCGCCGAACCGGAGCTTCGCGACTACTTCCGGCTGCCGGTCGCGGGCGCTCGCCAGGCGGTCGCCGAGCTGGCCGAGGCCGGTGAGCTGGTGCCGGTCACCGTCGCGGGCTGGCGGCAGCCGGCGTGGCTGCACGCGTCCGCCCGGCTGCCCCGATGGGTTCGGGGCAGCACACTGGTCAGCCCGTTCGACCCGCTGATCTGGGAACGTGCCCGCACCGAGCGGCTGTTCGACTTCAGCTACCGGATCGAGATCTACGTACCGGCCCCGCAGCGGGTGTACGGCTACTACGTGCTGCCGTTCCTCCAGGGCGACCGGTTCACCGCCCGGGTCGACCTGAAGGCCGACCGCAAGGCCGGGGTGCTGCTGGTGCCGGCCGCCTGGCTCGAGCCCGGTGCCGACGCGGGGGAGACCGCCGTGGCGCTGGCCGCCGAGTTGTACCGGCTCGCCGGCTGGCTCGGGCTGGACGCGGTCGCGCCACCCACCGCCGGTGACCTGGCCGGTCCGCTCACGGCCACCCTGGCGAGCGTGTCGGGTGTACCGTGAACGCGTGACGAGCGCTCCCGGACCGGTCGACCAGTCACCGCCCGCCGCCGGTGCCGTCCAGACGGTGCCCACCGCCGGCGCCGACCAGAACGGCTGGCCGGCAGGCCCGCCCGGTGGTCACCACTATCCGGCGCCCGAGCCCGACCGTCTGACCCGTCTCGTCCTGCGGATCCACGAGCGTTCGCCGCGCTGGGCCGTCCCACTGGCCGCGGTCGGCTGCGTCGGGCTCGGCATGGCCTACGCCCTGCTGAGCAACCCGACCCACGCCGACCCGGACGCCGCGCCCACCTGCATCCTCAAGCTGACCACCGGGTTCGACTGTCCGGGCTGCGGCGGCACCCGAGCGCTCTGGTACGTGCTGCACGCCGATCTGCCGGCCGCCGCCCGACACCACTTCCTGTTCGTCTTCTCGCTGCCCTTCCTGGCGTACCTCTTCGTGGCGTGGGCAGGCAACCAGGCGTTCGGCTGGCGGCTGCCCGAGCTGCGGATCAGCCCCAAGGTGATCGGCGGCTTCATGGGCGCGTGGCTGGCGTTCACGGTGATACGTAACCTGCCCTGGGCGCCCTTCACCTCGCTCTACGTCTGACCGCGCCGCTTCGTCCGAGGGAGACCCACGGATCGGCGGAGCTCCGGCACGGCTGTCGAGATCTTGAACACCAACGGCCCCCGGTGATTCGGCAAGGGGCCGCCGGCCACTACAGTCCCAGGAATGCCGGAGATGGTGCAGCCCCAGGTCAAGTTGATCGCGTGGACCCAGTTCGCGGCCCCGGACGACGTGCCGTGGTCGACCGACGCCGAGGGCGGCCAGGCGCTCGCCGAGTTCGCCGGTCGGGCCTGCTACCAGTCGTGGAAGAAGCCGAACCCCGCGACGGCCACCAACGCCGGCTACCTCGCGCACATCCTCGAGGTGGGTCACCTGAGCGTGCTGGAGCACGGCTCGGTCACCTTCTACTTCACCGGGGTGTCCCGCTCCTTCACCCATGAGCTGATCCGACACCGGCACTTCTCGTACTCCCAGCTCTCCCAGCGGTACGTCCCGGAGCGGGACGCGGCAATGGTCGAGCCGGCGGTCATCGCCGACGACCCGGAGCTGCACAAGAAGTTCGTCGAGGCCGCCGAGGCGAGCGTGCGGGCGTACACCGAGTTGTTGGAGGGTCTGGAACAGCGTTTCTCCGACGAGCCGAACCCGACGCTGCGCCGCAAGCAGGCCCGGCAGGCCGCGCGCGCGGTGCTGCCGAACGCCACCGAGACCCGGATCGTGGTCTCCGGTAACTACCGGGCCTGGCGGCACTTCGTCGCGATGCGGGCCACCGAGCACGCCGACGTGGAGATCCGCGAGCTGGCCGTGGAGTGCCTGCGTCAGCTCCAGGGAGTCGCCCCGAACGTGTTCGCCGACTTCGTGATCTCCACGCTTGCGGACGGCACCGAGGTGGCCGCCAGCCCGCACGAGGCGTCCTGAGCCCTTCCCCGGCGGGCTCCGGCTGGTCGTCCGCTAGGTTGGAGGGTATGACGCAGGACCACCCCGACGCCGCAGCCCGGCCGGTGTCCCGCCCCTTCGGGCGGGTGCTCACGGCCATGGTGAGCCCGTTCACCCCCGACGGCTCACTCGACCTCGACGGCGCCGCCCGACTGGCGAGCCACCTGGTCGACGAACAGGGCAACGACGCGCTGGTGGTCAACGGCACCACAGGTGAGTCGCCGACCACCACCGACGCGGAGAAGGAACGCCTGATCCGGACGGTGGTCGAGGCTGTCGGTGACCGGGCCCGGGTCGTGGCCGGTGTCGGCACCAACGACACCCGGCACACCATCGAGCTGGCCGCCGCCGCCGAGAAGGCCGGTGCGCACGGCCTGTTGGTGGTCACCCCGTACTACAACAAGCCGCCGCAGAGCGGTCTGCTGCGGCACTTCACCGCCGTGGCCGACGCCAGCGGACTGCCGGTGATGCTGTACGACATCCCGCACCGCTCCGGCGTGCCGATCGACACCGAGACCCTGGTCCGGCTCGCCGACCACGGCCGCATCGTCGCGGTCAAGGACGCCAAGGGCGATCTGATCGCCACCAGCTGGGTGACCAGCCGGACCGGCCTCGCCTACTACAGCGGCGAGGACGCGCTCACCCTGCCGGCGTTGGCCGTCGGATGTGTGGGCGTGGTCGGCACCTCCACGCACTTCACCGGGGCGCTGACCGCACAGATGATCGAGGCGTACGACACGGGGGACATGCCCACCGCGCTGGCCCTGCACCGGCGGCTGCTGCCGCTGTTCACCGGTATCTTCCGTACCCAGGGCACCATCCTGGTGAAGGCCGGCCTGGCATCGCTGGGCCTGCCGGCCGGCCCGGTGCGACCCCCGCTCGTGGATGCCACCGACGACGAGATCGCCCAGCTGCGCGCGGACTTCGCCGCAGCGGGCCTGGAGCTACCCAAATGATCGAACGACACGACGGGCACCGGGTGACGGCGTCCCAGATTGAGGTGGACGCGTGACCGAGGCGCACATCGAGGCGGAACTACCCCCGCCGCTGCCGGAAGGTGGCCTGCGGATCATCCCGCTCGGCGGGCTCGGCGCCATCGGCCGGAACATGACCGTCTTCGAGTACGACGGCAAGTTGCTGATCGTCGACTGCGGGGTGCTCTTCCCCGACGTCGAGCAGCCGGGCGTGGACCTGATCCTGCCCGACTTCGGGCCGATCCTGGACCGGCTGGCCGACGTACAGGCGATCGTGCTCACCCACGGCCACGAGGACCACATCGGCGCGGTGCCGTACCTGCTGGCCCACAAGCCCGACATCCCGCTGGTCGGCTCCCAGTTCACCCTCGCCCTCGTCGAGGCGAAGCTGGCCGAGCGGCGCATCCAGCCGTACACGCTGACCGTGCGCGAGGGTGGCCGGGAGCGGCTCGGGCCGTTCGAGTGCGAGTTCTTCGCGGTCAACCACTCGATCCCGGACGCCCTCGCGGTGGCCATCCGTACCCCGGCCGGCCTGGTGCTGCACACCGGCGACTTCAAGATGGACCAGCTTCCGCTGGACGGTCGGATCACCGACCTGGCCGGCTTCGCGCGGCTCGGCGCCGAGGGTGTCGACCTGCTGCTGTCCGACTCGACCAACGCGGAGATCCCCGGCTTCGTCACCCCGGAGCGGGAAATCGGGCCGGTACTCGACTCGATCTTCGCGAAGGCCAAGGGCCGGATCATCGTGGCCTCGTTCGCCTCGCACGTCCACCGGGTGCAGCAGGTCTTCGACTCCGCCGCGGAGCACGGCCGCAAGGTCGCGCTGATCGGCCGGTCCATGGTCCGCAACATGGGCATCGCCCGTGACCTGGGCCTGCTCAACATCCCGGCCGGGCTGGTCATCAGCATCGACGAGGCGACCACGCTGCCGCCGGATGAGATCGTGCTGATGTCCACCGGTTCCCAGGGTGAGCCGATGAGCGCGCTGGGCCGGATGGCCAGCGGCGACCACCGGCACATCACCATCGCCCCCGGCGACACCGTCGTGCTGGCGTCGTCGCTGGTGCCGGGCAACGAGACCTCGGTCTACCGGGTGATCAACCGGCTCGCCCGGGCCGGCGCGGTGGTCGTGCACAAGGACGTGGCCAAGGTGCACGTCTCCGGGCACGCCCCCGCCGGGGAACTGCTCTACCTGCTCAACGTGGTCCGGCCCAGCAACCTGATGCCCGTACACGGCGAGTGGCGTCACCTGCGCGCCCACGCCCGGCTCGGCATCGAATCCGGGGTCGCCGCCGACCGGGTGGTGATCTGCGAGGACGGCGACGTGGTCGACCTGGTCGAGGGCCGCGCCAGCCTCGTCGGGCACGTGAAGAGCCGGTACGTCTACGTCGACGGCCTCGCCGTCGGCGACGTCAGCGAGTCGCTGCTCACCGAGCGGCGCATCCTCGGTGACGGCGGGTTCATCGCCACCACCGTTGTCGTCGACTCGGTCACCGGCAAGGTGGTTGCCGGTCCCACGCTGTCCGCGAAGGGCTTCTCCGAGGACCCGGAGGCGTTCAACCCGGTGATCCCCCTGGTCACCGAGGCGCTGAACCGGGCCGCCTCGGACGGCATCACCGACCCGCACCAGCTCCAGCAGATCGTCCGCCGGACCGTGGGGCGGTGGGTCAACGACGCGTACCGGCGGCGGCCCATGATCGTGCCCACCGTCGTCGAGGTCTGAGCCCGTCGCGCTGACGCCGGTCCACCCCAGCGGGGTGGGCCGGCGATCAGGGCAGCGCGGCGACCGCCTCGGCGTAGGCGACGCCGGTGGCGATGGCAGCGTCGACAAGCACCGTGACCTGCTCAGGGGCGACCCCGTACGCCAGGTCGGTGGCCACGTCACCGGCCAGCAACAGCTCCGCGCCGAGGTCGTGCGCGTACGCCTTGGGCAGCAGCCGGTCGTGGTTCCAGGCGTTGCAGAAGGCGTACACCTCGGCGCGACGGGTGGCCGGGAGCCGGCGGGCGGCCATGGCGCGGGCGTGCAGCACCTCACCGCGTTCGCCGGTCCGCCGGAACTGGATCACCACCTCGCCCCACCGGCCGACCACTGTGGCGCCCTCGTCGACGACGTACCCGTCCCCGCGTCGGTCCAACGCGGCGGTGATCATGTCGATGGTCAGCGTCGCCAGTTCGTGCCCGTCGGTGTCGTCGTCGGTGGGCTCGTCGTCGGTGGGCTCGTCGTCCGTGGGCAGGGGCACCGGAGCCGCCGTGGGGCGTTCGGCCAGCCAGGCGGCCACCCGGCCCAGGTGGTGTCCGGAGCCGTTCCGGGCGTCGAAGCTGCCAGCCAACTCGTTGGCGATCGCGAGCAGGAGGGCACCGAGGGTGGCGACGTCCAGGTCGGTGGCCGGTCGCCCGCCGTAGGCCGGTCGGGGCACCCTGCGTACGCCGAGACCGGCCTCGACGGCCAGCGCACAGACCAGCGCGCCGGCGGCGGCGAACTCCATCGCGGCGAGGTCGTCGGTGGGCTGGTCCAGTCGGGGCAGCTGCTCGGCCAGGATGGCCAGTCCGCGGTCCAGGTGGCCGCCCAGGGCGCAGAATCGCAGGTGCGCGGCGAGGTACGGGAACGCCCCCCGTTCGTGCCGGTGCCGCCGGTACGCCCGGACGTGCGCCGCAGCAGCCCGTTCCGGCTCGCCGAGGCGCAGCTCGGGCAGCAGCCCGGCCACGAGCGCCCGCTCGGGCTGGTCCGTGCAGTTCGCCGCGTCGTCGGCGGCCTCGGCCAGCTCGGCCAGCGCGGCCCGCCACTCACCCCAGCCGGCGAGCAGCTCCGCACGACGGGCCGGGGCGCAGCCCGGACACCCACCGGACGGCCCGCCGGTCGTGCCGGCCCACCGCTGGTACCAGTGCCGGGCGGTGGGTTCGTCGCCCAGGTGGTCGGCCACCCGGCACCGTAGTTCGGCAACGGTCGGCGCGTCGGGACCGTCCGCCCCGACCCGGTGGGCCAGGTCGTCCAGGAGGGACCGGGTCTGGTCCAGGCCCACCCGGGGAGTGCCGAGCAGCGCCTCGACGGCGTACCGCTGAAGGCGCAGCAGGAGCTGGCCCTCCTCGTCGGTGAGCAGTTCGGGCCGGTAGTCGGCGGCGGCGCGGCACCGGCGTACCGGTTCGACCAGACGCCACCGCTCGCCGTGCAGCAGGTACGCCTCGATGAGCGCGAACCGGGCGTCCAGAGCGGACCGGAGGTCCCCGGCGGCGTCGGCCCGCTCGGCGAGGCGTTCGAGGACGAGCAGCCGGTCCGGACCGTCGGGTAGGTCCCGTGCGTCGGCGAGCGCGTTCGACAGCGCCGGATCGCGGTGCACGGTCATGCCGGCACCGCGCCGGGCAGCCGACCGACGGCGACGGCGAGCTGGCAGCCGGTCGTGATGCCACAGTCGAGCAGGTGGTCGAGCTGGTGCGGCGTGACGCCGCGTTCCAGGTCGGTGATCACCTCGCCGTGCACACGGGCCCGACCGGCGTCGTCGACGTGCACGAACGCCTTGGGCCAGAGCCGGTCGTGGTTCCACGCGTTGCAGAAGGCGTACAGGGCGGGCACCTGCTCGATCCCGAAGGTGGGCGCGACCATCGTCCGGACCTGGAGCATCTCGCCGGACGCGCCGAGGCGCAGGAACCAGATCAGGTTGTCGTCGAAGCGGCCCACGAGGTCACCATCGGGTGCGCGGCCGACCGGCCGGCCGCGCGCGGCGAGCACCGCCGCGACCAGTTCGCCGGTCAGCGGGCGTAACGCACCCGGGGGCCCGGCCAGCGGATCGTCCTCGAGTCCCGGCGACGCCATCGGGCATCCCTTCTGAGGCGGATATCACGACCGGCGGCGGGGTCCGTGCTGCGACGCGCGGACACGACCCGGAAAAGCGGCGATCTGCCCCGCCCCACCGTTACCGTGACTCTATGGCGGGCCGTACCTCTCAGGCGAGCCGGCGACGCGGCGCGTCGCCGCGCGGTGGCACCAACAGCCGTGCCCGTCAACCGGCGAAGAAGACCCGGGCACCGGTACGGCGTCGCACCACGCCCGCCCGTCCGGGCCCCGCCGTCTACGTTGGCCGCGCTGTCGGTGCACTGTGGATGGGGGTGGCCCACGGTATGGGCTGGGCGGTGCGGGCCGCCGGCCGGCAGGCCGCCTCCGCCCGTGACCTGGACCCGGAGCACCGCCGCGACGGGGCCGGGCTGCTGCTGTTCGGGATGGCCCTGCTCAGCGCCGTCGCCCTGTGGTTCTCCGGCGCGGGTCCGGTGGGCGCACGCCTGGCTGACACGGTCCGGCTGTTCCTCGGGGCGATCTCCGTCGTGGTGCCGGTGCTGCTGATGATCGGGGCGTGGCGGCTCATGCGCCAGCCGGCCGACCCGGAGCACCGGGGCCGCGGGCTGATCGGGTGGGGTTCGCTGCTGGTGTCGACCGCCGCGCTGCTCCAGATCGGTCAGGACCCGGTCGACACCGTGGAGCGTGACTTCGCCGGCGGTCTGGTCGGCGCCGGTGTGGGCGGGTTGCTGGAACGGGCGGTCACCGCCTGGGTGGCCGTACCCCTGCTGGTCCTGCTCCTGCTCTTCGGCCTGCTGGTGGTCACCGCGACGCCGATCAACAAGATCCCCGAGCGGCTCGGCCTGCTCGCCGGCGGGCTCGTCGCGTCCCCGGAGGCGGCCGAGGAGGCCGACGAGCCGGCGGCGCGGCCCGCGCGCAAGCGGCCGGCGAAGCGGATGCCGCCACCGATCGACCCGGACGACTTCGACGACCTGGAGGGCGCCGACCTCCAGGAGACCATGGTCCTGCCGCGCAAGGCGCCGGCGAAGGTCCCGGCCAGCCGCAAGCCGGCCGAGCCGCCCGAGCACTCGCCGGCACCCACCCGCGCCGAGCAGCTCGCGTTGACCGGGCTGGCCGGCGACTACACCCTCCCGCCCGCCAACATGCTCAGCGCCGGTGCCGCCGCGAAGACCCGCAGCAAGGCCAACGACGAGGTGATCGCCGCGCTGACCGGCGTGTTCGACCAGTTCGACGTGGACGCCGCCGTCACCGGCTTCACCCGTGGCCCGACGGTCACCCGCTACGAGGTGGAGCTGGGTCACGGCGTCAAGGTCGAGCGGATCACCCAGCTCTCCCGCAACATCGCGTACGCGGTGAAGTCGCCGGACGTACGGATTCTCAGCCCGATCCCGGGCAAGAGCGCGGTCGGCGTGGAGATCCCGAACACCGACCCGGAGAACGTGGCCCTCGGCGACGTGCTGCGCTCGCGGGCGGCGACGAGCGACCACCACCCGATGGTGGTGGCGCTGGGCAAGGACATCGAGGGCGGCTTCGTGGTGGCCAACCTCGCCAAGATGCCGCACATCCTGATTGCCGGCGCCACTGGAGCCGGCAAATCGAGCTGCCTCAATACCTTGTTGGTGTCCGTCCTGACCCGCGCGACCCCGGACGAGGTACGGCTGCTGCTGATCGACCCGAAGCGGGTCGAGATGACCGGCTACGAGGGCATCCCGCACCTGGTCACGCCGATCGTCACGAACGCCAAGAAGGCGGCCGACTCGCTGGACTGGGTCGTCCGCGAGATGGACATGCGCTACGACGACCTCGCGGCCAACGGGGTCCGGCACATCGACGACTTCAACCGCAAGGTCCGCAACGGCGAGATCAAGGCCCCGCCGGGCAGCGAGCGGGAGATGCGCCCGTACCCGTACCTGCTGGTGATCGTGGACGAGCTGGCCGACCTGATGATGGTCGCCCCGCGTGACGTGGAGGACTCGGTCGTCCGGATCACCCAGCTGGCCCGGGCCGCCGGTATCCACCTGGTGCTGGCCACCCAACGTCCGTCGGTCGACGTGGTGACCGGTCTGATCAAGGCGAACGTGCCGTCCCGGCTGGCGTTCGCCACGTCGTCCCTCGCGGACTCGCGGGTCATCCTGGACCAGCCGGGCGCGGAGAAGCTGCTCGGCCGTGGTGACGGGCTCTTCCTGCCGATGGGCGCCTCGAAGCCGGTCCGCATCCAGGGCGCCTGGGTCACCGAGCGCGAGATCGCCGACGTGGTGAAGTTCTGCAAGGACCAGCGTGAGCCGGAGTTCCGTAAGGACGTGCTGGCCCCCGCCCAGGACAACAAGAAGAAGATCGACGAGGACATCGGCGACGACCTCGACCTGCTGGTGCAGGCGGTGGAGCTGGTGGTCACCTCACAGTTCGGCTCGACCTCGATGCTCCAACGCAAACTGCGGGTCGGTTTCGCGAAGGCGGGCCGGCTCATGGATCTCATGGAGACCCGTGGCGTGGTCGGGCCGTCCGAGGGGTCGAAGGCGCGCGACGTGCTGGTCAAGCCGGACGAGCTGGAGGACGTCCTGGGTGGTCTGCGCGGCGACGTGGACTGACCACTGTGGGCGCTCGGCACGCCTGACCGTCAATGGAAGATCTTCAGACCGACGACACCCGCGACCACCAGCAGCAGGCAGAAGATCCGGGGCAGACTCGTCGACTCGCCGAACGCCACCATCGAGACCAGCGCGGTGCCCACCGCGCCGATGCCGACCCAGACCGCGTAACCGGTGCCGACCGGGATGTCGCGCAGCGCGTACGCCAGGCCGCCCATGCTCAGCACCAGGGCCAGCACGAACACCACCGACGGCAGCAGCTTGCTGAAGCCGGCGCTGCGGTCCAGGGCGATCGCCCAGGCCGTCTCGAGCAGTCCGGAGATCACCAGTACGAGCCAGGCCATCATTCACCTCACGGGACGAGTCGTGTCTGCACATGACCGGGGCGTCTTGGCCTGACCGGGTACGCCCACCGCTCGTCCGGAGTGGCCACCGCGTCGGGCGCCACCGGGGCCGACGCTAGCACCGGTCGGCGGCCCCGGGCGGTGACTCCCGTTACCACGCATTGACCTCTACTTCGCTTCAACTTGCAGTATGGCGGGCATGGCCCTGCTCTATGCCGACCCCGAGGTCGCCGCCGCCCTGGACGCCGCCACCACCGTCGACGCCATGCGGGCCGCCCTGGTGGCCGCGTACGAGGGGCGGTTGGTCGCCCCACCCCGGGCCGCCGCCCCGCTCGCCGGAGGGCGCATGGTGCTCACCGCCGGGCACCTGGTCGGAAGCTGGTACGGCTACCGCTCGTACGACACGTTCGGCCACCCCCGGGGCGAGCAGCTCGTCGTGCTGCACGATGCCGACACCGGCGCGGTCCGGGCCGTCGCCGTCGGCGAGGAGCTGGGCTCCCGTCGTACCGGTGGACTGGGCGGCGTCGCGGTCGACGCGCTGGCCCGGCCGGACGCGGCGACCCTGGGCGTGCTCGGCTCCGGGCGGCAGGCGTGGACCCAGGTGTGGGCCACCGCGGCCGTCCGCCCGCTGCGCGAGGTGGTGGTGCACAGCCGTTCGGCGGCGCGCAGGGACACGTTCGCCGCCCGGGTACGCGCCGAGCTGGGCGTCCCGGCCCGCGCGGTAGCCGACCCCGGAGCGGCCGTCACCGGGCGGGACGTCGTGGTGCTCGCCACCACCAGCCCCACGCCCGTGCTGCGCGCCGCCGACGTGAGCCCCGGCACGCACGTCAACACGGTCGGTTTCAAGCAGGTCAACCGCAGCGAGTTCGGCACCGACCTGCTGGACGCCGCCGACCTGTTGGTCACCGACTCACCGGCCCAGGCGGCGGACTACCAGCCGCCGATGCTCGCGGCCCTGCCCCCGTACACCGGACGGTTGCGGGACCTGGGCGGCATCCTGGCGGGTGCGGTCCCGGGCCGGAGCACGGCGGACCAGGTCTCCGTCTTCTGCTGCACGGGCCTGGCCGGCACGGAGGTCTTCCTGCTCGAGGCGCTGACCCGAGCGACCGCCGTGACCCGCTGACCGTCTGATGTCCGGGCTCGCGCGTAGTGATCCGGCCGACCGGCGTGCCCGCGTGCGTGGGCTACCCAGGGCGGCCCGGTACCCTCGGATGGTGTCTGCCACCTCTCCTTCTCCCTCTGACAACGCCGAGGGCCGTCGCGTCGCCCTGCTCACCCTGGGCTGCGCCCGCAACGAGGTCGACTCGGAGGAGCTGGCCGCCCGGCTGCACGCCGACGGCTGGCAGGTGAGCACCGACGGCGAGGGCGCCGACGTGGTGGTCGTCAACACCTGCGGCTTCGTGGAGAAGGCCAAGCAGGACTCGATCCAGACCCTGCTCGCCGCCGCCGGCACGGGAGCCAAGGTCGTGGCCGCCGGCTGCATGGCCGAGCGGTACGGCCGGGAGCTGGCCGACAGCCTGCCCGAGGCGCAGGCGGTGCTGAGCTTCGACGACTACCCGGACATCGCGGCCCGGCTGAACGCCGTCGTCGCCGGGGAGCAGGTCACCGCGCACACCCCGCGGGACCGCCGCGAGCTGCTGCCGCTCACCCCGGTGCAGCGCCAGAGCGCCACCGTCTCCCTGCCCGGGCACGGCACCGTGGCGCGCACCGCCGTCGACACCGACGAGCACACCCCGGCGCACCTGCGCCAGGTGCTGCGCCGCCGGCTGGACACCGGCCCGGTCGCCTCGCTGAAGCTCGCCAGCGGCTGCGACCGCCGCTGCGCGTTCTGTGCCATTCCCGCGTTCCGTGGAGCCTTCGTCTCGCGTACGCCGGACGAGCTGCTCGCCGAGGCCGAGTGGCTGGCCAAGACCGGCGTACGGGAGCTGGTGCTGGTCAGCGAGAACTCCACCTCGTACGGCAAGGACCTCGGCGACCCCCGCGCGTTGGAGAAGCTGCTGCCGCAGCTCGCCGCGGTGTCCGGCATCGTCCGGGTGCGGGTGAGCTACCTCCAGCCGGCCGAGACGCGGCCCGGTCTGGTCGAGGCGATCGCCGGCACGCCCGGGGTGGCACCGTACTTCGACCTGTCGTTCCAGCACTCCAGCGAGCCGGTGTTGCGCCGGATGCGGCGTTTCGGCTCCACCGACCGGTTCCTGGAGCTGCTGGCGAGTGCCCGGGCGCTGGCACCGGAGGCGGGCGCGCGGAGCAACTTCATCGTCGGCTTCCCCGGCGAAACCCGCGCCGACATCGACGAGCTGACCAGGTTCCTGACCGAGGCCCGACTCGACGCGATCGGCATGTTCGACTACAGCGACGAGGACGGGACGGAAGCCGCCGGCCTGCCCGGCAAGGTCTCCGCCGCGACGATCAAGCGGCGCTACGACCGGCTGAGCGCGCTCGCCGACGAGCTCTGCTCCCAGCGGGCCGAGGACCGGCTCGGTTCGACCGTCGAGGTGCTCGTCGACGCGATCGTCGACGGCGTTGTCGAGGGCCGGGCCGCGCACCAGGCACCGGAGGTGGACGGATCGACGACCCTGGTCGCGCCGGCCGACGGCGGGGTCGACCTGGCCGCGTTGCGCCCGGGTGACCTGGTACGGGCCACGGTGACCGGCACCGAAGGGGTGGATCTGCTCGCGGTGCCGGATGAGATGATCTCGGCGGCGCCCGGCGCGACACGGTGACGGTGGGCCCGGACGGAGCGGGGGAGCCAGGTGGTGCGGTGCCGGGAACGCCAACCCGACCCGAGCGGAGCGAGACGATGACCGGGGCGACGGAGTCGACGCCGGCCCGGGTGGTCGCGCGGGTGCCCGTCCTCAACGCCGCCAACGCGCTGACCGCCCTGCGGCTGGTGCTGGTTCCGGTCTTCGCCGCGTCCGTGATCGTTTCGGGGATGACCCACGCGGGTTGGCGGATGGCGGCCTGCCTGATCTTCGCGGTGGCCTCGGCGACCGACCTGGTGGACGGCTGGATCGCCCGGCGGTTCGGGCTGGTCACCTCGGTCGGCAAGGTGGCCGACCCGATCGCCGACAAGGCGCTCACGGGCGCGGCCCTGGTGCTGCTCTCCTGGTACGACCGGCTGCCCTGGTGGGTGACGGCGCTGATTCTCGTCCGCGAGCTGGGCATCACCGGCCTGCGGTTCTGGGTGATCCGACACGGCGTGATCGCCGCCAGCCGTGGCGGCAAGGTCAAGACGGCGCTCCAGATCCTGGCCATCGCCTGGTACCTCTGGCCGATGCCGGACTCTCTCGTCGCCGTCGGTCCCTGGATCATGGGCGCCGCCGTCCTGGTCACGGTGGCAACGGGCTTCGACTACATCCTCCAGGCCCTCCGCCTGCGCCGCCCCCGCCCCTGACGCCCGCGCCGGCCCCACCCCCGGCCCCACCCCCACCCCCGGCCCCACCCCGCCCGGCCCCACCCCGCCCGCCACCGGGCGGTGATCATGAAGTTATTGCCGCTCGGGCCGGCGTGTCGGGGCAATAACTTCATGATCGACGGGGTTCGGCCGGGGAGGGTTGGCTGGGACGGGGTTCGGCCGGGGAGGGTTGGCCGGGACGGGGTTCGGCCGGGGAGGGTTGGCCGGACGGGGTTCGGCCCGGGAGGGTTGGCTGGGACGGGGTTTGGCCGGGAGGGTTGGGGGTTGGTTGGTGGGGAAGGACGGGATCGTGCAGCGGGAAGAGAACGCGACGGGTAGCGCCGCGGCGGGGGTCGTGCACAGCCTGTCCCAGCGGCACGAGACCCTGGCCACCGTCGAGTCGCTCACCGGCGGGCTGCTGGCCGCGTCGATCGTGGAGATCGCCGGGGTCAGCGCGATCTACCGGGGTGGGCTGGTCGTCTACGCCACCGAGCTGAAGGCCACGCTGGCCGGCGTACCGGGCGATCTGCTGGCCGCACGCGGACCGGTCGACCCCGATGTGGCGGCGGCACTCGCCGAGGGCGGTCGGCAGCGCTGCGGAGCGGACTGGGGGCTCGCCACCACCGGGGTCGCCGGCCCCGAGCCGCAGGACGGCAAGCCCGTCGGCCTGGTCTACGTGGCGGTCGCCGGCCCGACCGGCGCCGAGGTCCGCCAGCTCGACCTCGACGGCGGGCGGGACCGCGTACGCTCGGCCGCCGTGATCGAGGCGCTGCGGCTGCTCGCCGAACACATCCACGCCGCCGACGAGGCTGCGGTCGAGGGCCTGGAGACGGCCGGCGGGAACACCCCGGACGGCGCGGAGACGAAGGGCCACGCCGCCCGGGACGGCGCGGGGACGGCTGGCGCGGGGCGTCGGTGAGCCCGCCCTCCACGATCCGACGGGCGGGGTGGGATGTCGCCGGGGCGCGCAGCGGGTACGGTTGCGGGAAGGCTCCGACGCTCGGAGTCGGCGCGGTCCGCCGCGGCCGGCTTCCCGACGGCGGGCGTGAGGTATCCCTCAGGGGGAGGTGCGATGGTCCTGCTACGCCGGGTGATCGGTGACGCACTGCGGGCGCGCCGGCAGGGACAGCAGCGCACACTGCGTGAGGTGTCCACCGCCGCCAATGTCAGCCTCGGTTACCTCTCGGAGATCGAGCGGGGGCACAAGGAGCCGTCCAGTGAGCTGCTCGCGGCGATCTGCGACGCGCTCGGCGCCCGCCTCTCCGAACTCCTACGCGAAGTGAGCGACACCGTGGCGCTCGTCGAACAGATGCCCGCCGGAGTGCTCGTCGGCATGCAGGACGAGCCGGCCGAGGCCGCGCCCGTCGGCGCGCCGGCCGCCGTCCGCAAGGCCGCCAACCGGGGTGTCCGTCAGGTCACCTCCGACGGCAAGGTCGCCGTGTCGGTCCGACAGGAGTCCCCGCTGCGGGCGACGTTGCGCAGCACGCGGGTCCGTCCCACCGAGCGCGACCGGGACGTGGTCTGCGCGGCCTGAGCGCCGTCCGGCGGATGACCATGGGCGAGGTGGCTCCCGCCGCGTAGGGTTGCCCGCAGGAGCCGACGGTGCCCGTCGAGCGCCCGGTACGGACGCCCCGCTGGCGTTCGGCTGGGACGATGGAGACCGGCCGGGTCGCGGTCGGTCGGCGCAATCCGGCCCGACCGTGGTGGAGTGACGCTACTGAGGGGATACCGCGGAGATGGCGAACCCGTTCGTCAAGGGTTGGAACTACCTGATGGCGCTCTTCGGTGCGAAGATCGACGAGCACGCCGATCCCAAGGTGCAGATCCAGCAGGCCATCGAGGATGCCCAGCGGCAGCACCAGGCGCTGGTCCAGCAGGCTGCGGCCGTCATCGGCAACCAGCGTCAGCTGGAGATGAAGCTGTCCCGGCAGATGTCCGAGGTCGAGCGGCTCCAGGGCAACGCCCGGCAGGCCCTGGTGCTGTCCGACCAGGCCCGGGCCAAGGGCGACGAGGCCGAGGCGACGCGGTTCGAACAGTCCGCCCAGGCCCTGGCCACCCAGCTGGTCTCCGCCGAGCAGGCCACCGAGGACCTGAAGACCCTGCACGACCAGGCGCTCGGCGCGGCCGCGCAGGCCCGCCGCGCCGTCGAGAACAACTCGATGATCCTCCAGCAGAAGCTCGCCGAGCGCACCAAGCTGCTCAGCCAGCTCGAGCAGGCCAAGATGCAGGAGACCGTGGCCCGCTCGTTGGAGTCGATGTCGACCATGACAGCCCCCGGCACGACGCCGTCCCTGGACGAGGTACGGGACCGCATCGAGCGGCGGTACGCCAACGCGATGGGCCGCGCCGAGCTGGCCGGCAACTCCGTCGAGGGCCGGATGCTGGAGATCCAGAAGGCGACCATCGACTCGGCCGGCTCGGCCCGGCTGGAGCAGATCCGTTCCAGCATGGCGGGGGAGCAGCTCGGCGGCACCGCGCAGCGCCCGGCGGTCCCGCAGGCCGAGAAGGCGGGCCCGGGCAGCGACCCGGCCGCCGCCGCCCGGCTGGACGAGTTGCGCGCCAGCATGGCCCGCGAGCGGGGCACCGGCGACCCGACCGCCGCCGGCTGAACCAGCGGTCCGAGGAGGTCTTCGTGGCAGACGAGCGGACGCGGTACTTCCGTCGGCTGGGTCGGCTGCGCCGGTCCGCCCGGCGGTGGAGCGTACTGGCCGGTGGGCTCGGCGGGGCCGCGGCGGTGCTGACTCCGTACGCCGGGCTCGGTCTGCCGGACGCGGCCTGGGCCGGCGCCGCGGGCAGCGCGGTGGCGTTGGCCGCCTGGCGCTGGATCGACCTGCGGGCGTTGGCCGCCCGGCCCGCGCCCCCGGCGCTGGACCCGGCCGAGGCCGCCGCCCGGTCCCGGGCCCGGCTGGTGGCCGCCGTCGAGCGACTGCCGGTCGGCTCGGGCGTCCTGGCCGAGGTACGTCGGGTGCGCAGCCGGGTCGCCCTGCGTGGCACCACCGCCGGGCAGCAGTGGGCGCGGCTGGACCGCGCCTCGCTCACCCTGGCCGGAATGGCGCCCCGGCTCACCGGGCTGGCCGAGCCGGCCGTGCTGGAGGCCGCTGCCGCCGACCGGTCGCTGCGGGATCTCGCCGACCGGGTGGCCAGCGTCGAACGGGCGCTGCGGCTCGCGCCGACCGACGCCCGGGCACCGCTGGCCGACGCGCACGCCGCGCTGACCGCGCAGTTGGAGAGCGGGGTGGCGGCCTACGAGCGGCTGGTGGTCGCCGCCGCCGGTTACCTCGCCGAGGACGCCCGCCCGGAGCCCACCCACCCGGCCGCCGATCGGCTCACCGAGGCCACCGACCTGCTGCACGGCGTGGCCTCGGCCCTTGCCGAGCTGCGTGCCGGCGGTGCCGGCCTGCGCGCGCCCACCCGCTGAGCGCGCGCCGCGCGCCCGTCACGGTGGCGTCGTGACCGGGATCGGATCGGTGTACGGCGAACTGCCCACGACGTTGAACGACCGAATCCGGTAGTGGTAGGTCACGTCCCGGCCCAGACCCGTGTTGGTGAAGCCGCGGCCGGTCACCGTGAAGGTCGCCACCTCCTGGGCGAACGCCGGGTCCAGCGCCCGTTGCACGATGAACCCCGACCCCGGGCCGGCAGGCGTGTCCGCCGCCCAACCCAACACCACCGTGGCGGTGTCCGGTCCCGGCGCGCTGGCGGTGGCGCTCACCTCGCTCGGGGTGCCCGGCGCGGGCGGGGTGCTCGCCGCGGCCACCGTCGACCACGCGGAGGCAGCGCCGAGGTACGTGGTGCGGACCCGGTAGTAGTACGTGGTGTCCGGCGCGGCCGTGGTGTCGAGGTGGTTGTCGCCGACCCCGATCGCGGTGGTGCCGGGTCCGCTGGTGAAGGTCGGGTTGGTGGCCCGCTGCACGTCGATGCCGGTGGCGAAGGACCGGTTCGTCCAGCGCAGCGCCACCCGCAGCGGCGCGGCGGGCGGGATCGCCGCGATCAGTCCACCCGGCGCGGCGAGGTGCACCGAGGCGGGCACGCTGTTCGACCAGGACGAGTAGCTCACCTCGTTCTCTGCCCGGATCCGATAGTGGTAGGTGACTCCGGGGGTGACCGTCGCGTCGGTGTACCGGGTCGCGGCGGCCGCGACGGTGATCGTGGTGACGTCGCCGCCGAAGGACCCGTCGGTGGCCCGTTGCAGCAGGTGGCTGGTCGCGGGTGGACGTCCGCCGTTGCCGGTCCAGGCCAGGGCGATCGCCGGCAGCGCGGTGGCCGAGCCGGGCACCGGCGTGGCCGTCAGCCCGGTGGGCGCGCGCGGTGTCACCCGCAGCACCAGCGGTCGGCTCATCCCCAGGTCGCGGTGGCCGGCGAGCTGGCTGTGCCAGCGGTACTCCCAGCCCAGGTTGACCATCTGGTTGACCACCACCGCCGGCCGCCCGTCGGTCGGGCTGACCGGCGTCGACCCGGTCCGCGAACCGGCCGGCTGGCCGGGGTCGAGCAGCCGGACGCTGTCACCGAGCTTGAACGGCAGGGCCGGGGCGATCGGGCGGAGCGCCACCACGACGTCCTCCCGTGGGTTGACCCGGACGATCTGCTTCCAGCCCAGCTCCCCCGGGTGCGGGGGGCGCTGCGTGCCGTCCCAGCCGACCCGGTTGACGATCTGCACGTCGCAACCGCCGAAGCGCAGCGGCTCGGTCTGGCGGACGTTCCCGCTGATCCGCCAGAGCTGCGTGCCGTCCGTCGCCGCGCCCACCGGCGTGGCCGGATCGGCGGCGAACAGCACCTCGGTCACCGGGTCGGTCGGCCCGAGTGGCAGCGTCGCCGGCGCGAGTGGCCCGGTGTGGGGGTGACCGACCCCGAGTCGTCCGGCGAGTCGGCCGTGACCGGGCTCGAAGACCTGCTGCGCGGCCTTGACCTCGATCGGCAGGGTCACCGGGCCGGTACCGGCCAGCGGCGTGAACGTCACCGTGTCGGCGTGCGCCGAGATGACCGTCTGGGCCGGGGTCCGGCTGCCGAACGCCGGGTCGTACGCCGGCTGCGGCACGATCGGTGGGCGCTGGCTGGCCGCGTACGCCGCGGGCAGCCGCACCCGCAGCCGGTCCAGGTCGTACGGGGGTTCGGGTGTGCCGGTCACCTGGAACTGCAGCAGGGTTCGGGTGTTCGGGCCGTACCCCGGCTCGGTGGGTGGTGGGCCGCCCTCGGCCGTGCGGTCCGGCGCGTCGGTGTGCTGGTCGTAGCGCTCATCGAAGCCGGGCAGCGGCGCCGGGGCGTCGTTGTAGAGGATCAGCGTGCTGCCCGGCGGCACGCTGGAGAAGTCGACGAGCACGTCGGCGCCCTCACCCGGGGCCAGCAGCAGCGTGTGCCCGTCGACGTTCAGCACTGTCGGGTCGAGCCGGTCGTACCGGTAGCCGATCGGACGGTTCGGCAGCACCACCGGCGCGGGCAGCAGCCCGGCCTCGTTGCCGATCTGGACGAACTCCGGGCCGGCGGCCCGTGGGTCCGGCACTCCGCCGTCGCGCCCGTCGCTGGGCCAGCCGGCCGGTCGCTCCGCCGACCGCACGGCGGGCACCATCGGCACCTCCCCGGCGTCCGCGTCGGCCAGGCCGCCGTCGTCGGCCCACATCGGCGCGTCCGAGCAGGCCCGGTAGAGCTGGAGGTTGAGGCTGCGGTCCAGGCAGGCGTTGAGGATGCGCAGCCGGTACACCCCGGGGCGCACCCGCAGGTACGGGTACGCGACGCCGTTGACCAGCGGGGTGTCGCCGTACGCCGCCGGCACCGCGGACGGGTGCGGCACCCCGGGGCGCAGTGGCGGCTCGGCGCTGCCGCCGACCGGGTCGTGGTGCGGGTTCGGCACCGGACCCGGGCCGGTCAGCGGTGGCTCGCCGGCGATCCGCTCGGCCATCGGCCAACCGTCCACCGTGGGTCCACTGTCGGTCCGGCCACCGTCCGGCGCGGGGCTGCGCGACCAGGGGCCGTAGTCCCACCGGCCGGTGGGGTTGCGTCCGCCGGACCGGTACGGGTTCTGCCGGGGCTGGTAGACGTGGGGGTGCCACAGACTGCCCCGGGCACCCCAGCGCTCCCGGTCCCAGGTCGGGTCCTCGGCGGCCAGTTGGGTGTCGTCCGGTACGAAGGTCTTGTCCTCGATCACCAGGGGCACCTGGTCGGCCGGTAGCACCCCGTCGGCGACGAGCTGGTCCTCGACCGGGTCGGTGAGCAGGTACGGCGCGAGCTGCCCCGCGTAGACGGTGAGCCGGGCCAGCCCGAGGGTGTTGTCGTGGAACCACAGCAGCCGGCCGCTCTGCTCGTTGGGGAAGTAGAGCGTGGTGGCGCCGGCTCCGGGCGCGGGCATGTCCGGCACGGGCGTCAGGCCGGTACCCGTCGGGTACGGGGTGATCTCCCCGGCCGGCGTGATCCAGTGCCCCGGGTTGCCCGCGCTGGTCCAGCCGGTCTGCGCCCCGGCCAGGTGGAGCACCGCCCGGTTCTGCGGGTACGGCGCGGGGCCGTCCAGCGGCCCGATGCCGGCCCCCTGCACCGTCTCGTCGACCGGCAGGAACAGCTCACCGGCCCGCCCGGTGGGAAGCTGGTTGATGAACTTCACCCGGACCGGTCGGCCCCGCCGGGCGCGGATCATCGGGCCGAGGTGCCAGGGGCGCTCCGGTGGCGCCACCGTGTTGTGACCCGCCTCGTCGGTGCCCAGGTTGAGCTGCCGGTAGCCGCGCAGCCGGGTGGCCGGCAGGTCGCGGTGCAGGCGTTGGGCGTACTCCTGGAGCCCGATCTCGTAGTAGTCGCAGCCCGGGTAGCTGATCGTGTCGGGCACCGCCACCGGCAGCGCCTCCTCGCCCGGCACGGGCAGCGCGTCGACGAACTTGCGCAGACCGGTGCCCGGCACCAGCCGACCGCTCGGGTCACGTCTGGGGCGGGGACTGTGGGCGACGTTCGGCACCGGCCCGAAGCAGCGTGGCTCGGCGGACGGGTCCAGGCTCGTCGTGGGAGCGGCCTCCTCGGCGGTACGCGCGGTCGGAACGGATGCCGTGCGACCGAGGCCGTCAGGGGCGGGCCGGTAGAAGAAGGTGGAGCGGAGTCTGCGGAAGATCGCCATGACTCTCCCCGGGCTCGGGGCACGAGGACCGCCACCACGACGTGGCGGCCCTCGGCACTCTTGCTGACAGGCGGTGAGCACCCAACCGCAGCATGCGACGTCGACGGCCGGTTAGGAATTACCCAATCGTCCGTATCTGCGCTGACCTCGATCCACAACGCCCGGTCAGTCGGGCGGCGGGGTCCCCGGCTGCTCCGGCTGGCAGAGCGGGCACCAGTAGGTGACCCGTTCGCCCAGCTCCTCTTTGCCGATGGCGGTGCCACAGCGGCGGCACGGCTGGGCGCGGCGACCGTACACGTAGCTGGTCTGTCCCCGGTGCAGCGAGCCGGTGGTGCTCTGCGTCCAGCGTCCACGGTTGGCGGCCAGCAACCGCTGCGCGAGCGCCACCATGCCCGGCAGATCGGGCACCGCGCCGACGGGCGTCCACGGCGACACACCCCGCAGGAACAGCACCTCGCACTTGTAGAGGTTGCCCACGCCGGCCAGGTTGCGCTGGTCGAGCAGTGCCTCGCCGATCGTCTGCTCGGGGTGTGCGGACAGACGCTGGACCGCCTCGGCCGGGTCCCAGTCGGGGCCGAGCAGGTCGGGCCCGAGGTGGCCCACCAGGTCGGCCTCCTCGGCGGTCGGCAGCAGGGCCAGCTCGTGCAGGTGGTAGCCCACCGCCACCGCGCCCGGGCTGCGCAGCACCACCCGGATCAGGTGCGCGGGCCGGCCGCTCCACCGTTCCCCCGGCGCGTACGCCCGCCAGGCCCCGTCCATCCGCAGGTGGGAGTGCAGCGTCCAGGACGCGTCGTCCGGAGCGGCGAGGCGTAGCAGCAGGTGCTTGCCCCGGCTGGCCGACTCGCGGACGGTCCAGCCGGTGAGGTCGGTGGTGGCCAGCCGTGGCACCCGGAAGTCGGACCCGGTCAACCGCGCGCCGGCGAGCGCGCGGTGCAGCACGCGGGCCGTGTTCCAGACGGTGTCACCTTCGGGCACGCTGCCATCCTCCCTCTTTCGAGCAAGATTCGCATGTGTCGCTATTTGTAGTCAGGTTCCTCATGATCTCCCGACATGGGAGGGTCAGGGAGTTCTGAGGAGAATGCCCATGAGACGACGCCATTGTCGTATCCGACCCGCCACCCTCGCCGCAATCCTCGCCCTCGTGCTCACCGCGGCGCTCGTGCCCGTCGCCAGTGCCGTCCCGACCATCGCCCCCGCGACCGCCGGATCACTCACCCTCACCGCCGGCGCGCCCGCCTCGGAACAGTGGAGTGCCGACCTGTCGGTCGTCGACCGGGACGACGTCAACGTCCGCCGTACCGCCTCCGGACTGCGGCTCCGTGCGGCCCGCCCGGCCGGACGCAGCCCTCGCAGCCCGCACAGCGCGCTCGCCGAGGGCATGCTGCTCACCGCCCCGCGCACCCTCGCCCGCCCGGCCACCCGGGTCCGCGCCGAGATCAGCGCCGACGTCCCCGCCGGCGCGAGCGTCGAGGCGCAGGTGCGCGGATGGCGGCTCAGCGGCTGGACCGAGTGGCGGGCCGCGACCGCCGGCGCGGTCTTCGACCGGCCGGTCGGCCGGGTGCAGACCCGGGTGGTGCTGACCGCGCGGGCCGGCGGGGCCACCGCGACGGTACGCGCCGTCCAGCTCACCGCCGACGCGACGGCCGCCGTCTCCGCCGCCACGCCGGGACTCACCTACCGGGTGTACGCCACCCGGATCGGGCTCGTCGGCGAACTGACCGCCAACGGCCGTACCGTGCAGCCGCGCGACCACTTCGCGGCGCTACCGTCGCGCCGGGGTCTCTCGCCGCTCAACACCGGCGACTACACCGTGCGGGTCTGCACCACGGCGGGCACCCGCTGTGAGTACGCCCCGGTCTGGGACGTCGGGCCGTGGAACACCCGCGACGACTACTGGAACCCGTCCGCCGTCCGGGAGAACTGGAAGAACCTGCCCCAGGGCCGGCCCGAGGCACAGGCCGCCTACCAGTCCGGCTACAACGGTGGGCGGGACCAGTTCGGGCGTACCGTGCTCAACCCGGCCGGCATCGACCTGGCCGACGGCACCTTCTGGGACGGACTGCAACTCACCACCAACGCCTGGGTCGACGTCGCGTACCTGTGGACCGGCGGCGGGCCCCGTGCCGTGGTGGGCGACGGGCCGCTCAACATCCGCACCGGGCCGGGCACCTCGTACGCGACCCGTGGCCTCGCCGCGCGGTTCGCCAACGTGCCGGTCCAGTGCTACGTCACCGGCCAGTCGGTCGCCGGCCCGTACCGCACCACCACCAGGTGGAACCGCCTGGCCACCGGGCAGTACGTCAGCCACGCGTACATCTCGACCGTGTACGGCGGCGCCGTACCGGTCTGCTGACCGGACCTCGCCTCGGCGGGCGTCGCCTCAGGGGCGCTCGTCGGGGCGGGCGGGGCGCACCATGTCCTGGTAACGCGGGTGGCTGGCCCCGTACACGGCGTAGTTGAGGCGGGCGTGCGACAGGCTCAGGTCACCGTTGGCGCCACCCCGCACGGCGTCGGCGTCGGCGTCGCTCTGACCGTCGTCGGTCCAGAAACAGACCGGGCAGGTCCCGCCGCCGGTCCGAGAGGCACAACAGGGACAGCCCACGGGAACTACGTGTTCACCCACCGGGGCAGCATTCCATAGTCGAATGTCACCCGGCCACCCGCAGGAGGTCACCCGGGCGCACCCCGAGGATGTCCACCGCCCGGCCGCCGTTGACCGCCACCGCCACCCGATCGGCCGAGTCGACGTACACCACGAGGGCCTGGTCTGGCGCGTCGCCGAACGTCCGTCCGCGCACCGCCGCATGGGGCGGCGTCGGCCCGGGCGGGCCGACCCGGACGGTGGCCGCGAGCGGATCGAGCACCTCGCCCGACGCGGCCAGTTGCACGTTTCCGAAGTGGTCGACGGTCAGCACCTCGGCGGTGAAGCCGTCGGCGTCGCGGGTCACGTGCGGCGGTGGCAGCCGGACCAACCCGTCTGGGTCGACCGCCGGACCGGCCTCGGCCAGTGGCGCGCCGAGCGCCAGACGGGCGGCAACCGGCGCGAAGACGTCCCGACCTTGGAAGGTGCCCGACACCCGGGCCGCCAGCCACCGTGGCTCGGTGAGTTCGACGGCGGCGCTCACCCCGCCGAGCGCGGTGGCCGCGTCGGGCAGCAACCCGTTGTCCGGGCCGACCAGCAGCCCACCGGGGGTGGCCAGGGCGATGCCCCGACGGGCGGTGCCGACCCCCGGATCGACCACCGCCACGTGCACGCCCACCGGCAGGTACGGCACGGTCTGCGCCAGCACTGCCGCCCCGCGCCGAACGTCCGCCGGTGGCACCAGATGCGTCACGTCGATGACCCGGGCGGTGGGTGCGATCCGGGCGATCACCCCGTGGCAGGCGGCCACGAAGCCGTCGCTCAGGCCGTAGTCGGTGGTCAACGAGATCCACGGTGTGCCGGACATCCCCGCAGGCTAACGCCCGCGCCCTCCGCGCGTCCCGCGCCCGCGCCCGCGCTCTCCGCGCCATGATCCGCGCAACTTCCTTGTTGTTGCTGCCTCCGGCGCTCGGGAGGCAGCAACAACCCTGATGTTGTGCGGATCTTTCGGCACGGACGCCTGCTGGTCGACGGTCGGATCGGGCCGTGTCGGCGCGGGCTACCCGGAATCCGGTCGACCCGGGTGGCGGATAGCGGACAGCGCGGTGGCCGACCGGCCCCTCGCGCCGCCCAGCGCGGTTGGGCAGACTTCGCCTGTGACACTTCGGAGCCTGCCCGCCGTCGGGGTCCTGCTGGTCGCCGCTGCCGTTGTCGCCGGCTGCGGCCGCGGTGACGACTCCGCGCCATCGAGTGCCGCCCCCAACGTCTCGTCCTCGGCCGTCCAGGCCACCGATCTGCCGAGCGTGCCGAATCCCGCTGTGGTTCCCTCCCGCACCGACTCGGCCGCACCACCGCCACCACGGTCCGTCGCGCCGTCCCCCGTGCCGCCGGCACCGCCGCAGGGACCGGTCGAACGCCGGCCGGCCAGTCCACCGCCGGTGGTGCTGCCCCAGCGCCCGGCGGGCGCTCCCAGCGCCCGGCAGGTCGTCGACGTGTTCAAGGCCGCCGGTCTGCGGGTCACGCACCCGAAGGACCGCTCGGTCGACTGTGGTCCGGACGGTCTCGGGCTGGGCTGCTCAGAGATCGTCGCCACCGACGGCGTCACGGTCTACGTGTTCCCCGACGAGACCAGCGCCGGCGACATCGCCGAGACGTGGGGCGGCCAGTCGTACCGGCGTGGGGCCGTGGTACTCAACTACCTCGAAGCGAAGACGCCCGCAGCCGACCGCCTCCGCTACGAGAAGGCGCTCAACGGCTTCCGCTGAGTTTGCCTCGCTGCCTCGCTGCCTCGCTGCCTCGCTGTCCCGGCTGTCCCGGCTGTTCCGTTGTCCGTCGGGCGGTTGCGGCGGGCATGGCTGTTGTGGCGTTGATGCCTGTGAGTCATCTTGATGACTCACAG
>NZ_JBEXIL010000028.1:0-89394 GCF_040608555.1 Micromonospora sp. NPDC005172 | reverse complement strand
GCCTTCCGAACAACGTCTGGAAGGCGCTGCGAGATGCCCGGCTGGTCGTCCTTCACCCCGATGACGAGCTGCTGCTTGCCCTTGAGGCCGGCGTCCTCCAGCATCCGGCGGAGGGATCAAGCCTGACCGCCCGGAGCCGGGGACGCTCGCCCCCCAGCCCACCACCGTGAGCGGTAAGGGATCGCCCCAGCCCACCACCGCGAGCGGTAAGGGGAGGAGGGGCAGCCGGTCCTTCGCGATCGGGTGACGGCGGCGGCAGGGTCAGCACCTTCGCGTGAAACAATCGGGGGAGGTCCCGCCGCTGCTCGGCCACCCCGCGCGGCGTCCGGTGTCCGGCTGTCCGGTCGGTGCCCGCGGGTCCGGTTTCGCCACCGCTGTCGAGATCGCCAGGAGCCTTGATGGATGCCGTGTTCTCCGTTCCCGAGCCGCGCAACGAGCCGGTTCGTAACTACGAGCCGGGCAGCGCGGACCGCGAGCGGCTCCAGCGGCGGCTGACCGAGCTGGCCGCCGAGCGTGTCGACCTGCCGATGACCATCGGCGGCGAGCAGCGGATGGCGGCCGGTGACCCGATCAACGTGGTGCAGCCGCACAAGCACGCCCACGTGCTCGGCGTGACCGCGCACGCCACCCACGACGATGCCCGCGCCGCGATCAAGGCGGCCAAGGACGCCGCGCCGATGTGGCGGGCACTTCCGTTCGAGGAGCGCGCCGCGATCTTCCTGCGCGCCGCCGAACTGCTCGCCGGCCCCTGGCGGGACACGCTCAACGCCGCCACCATGCTCGGCCAGTCGAAGACCGCGATCCAGGCGGAGATCGACGCGGCCTGTGAGTTCATCGACTTCCTGCGCTTCAACGTGCACTTCGCGCGGCGTCTGCTCGAGGAGCAGCCGGCGTCGTCCCCCGGCGTCTGGAACCGCTTCGACCACCGCCCGCTGGAGGGCTTCGTCTACGCGGTCACGCCGTTCAACTTCACGGCCATCGCCGGCAACCTGCCGTCGGCACCGGCGCTGCTGGGCAACACCGTGATCTGGAAGCCGGGCCCGACCCAGCAGTTCGCCGCGCACTTCACCATGCGGCTGTTCGAGGCCGCCGGTCTGCCGCCCGGTGTGATCAACATGGTGACCGGCCGGGGCGAGGAGGTCTCGGACGTCGTGCTCGCCGACCCGGACCTGGCCGGTATCCACTTCACCGGTTCGACGAAGGTCTTCCAGCAGTTGTGGAAGACCGTCGGCGACAACATCGCGCGCTACCGGGGCTACCCGCGACTGGTCGGCGAGACCGGCGGCAAGGACTTCGTGGTCGCGCACAGCAGCGCCGACGTGGACGCGCTGCACACCGCGCTGATCCGCGGCGCGTACGAGTACCAGGGTCAGAAGTGCTCGGCCGCCTCCCGGGCGTACGTGCCGCGCTCGATCTGGGAGGGTGGCCTGCGTGACCGCCTGGCCGCGACCGCCGACTCGCTGACCTACGGCGACGTGGCCGACTTCGGCAACTTCGGCGGCGCGGTGATCGACGACAAGGCATTCGCCCGGCACACCGCGGCGCTGGACCTGATCGCCGGCGACGACAGCTGCCGGGTGCTGGCCGGCGGCACGGCCGACGACTCGGTCGGCTACTTCGTCCGGCCGACGCTCTTCGAGTGCTCCGATGCCGCGCACGAGACGTTCACCACCGAGTACTTCGGGCCGATCCTGGGTGTGCACGTGTTCGACGACGCCCGCTTCGACGAGGTGGTCGCGCAGGCCGAGTCGATCGCCCCGTACGCGCTGACCGGGTCGGTGTTCGCCACCGACCGCCGGGTCGTCGACGCGGTCGGCGAGCGCATGCGGTATGCGGCCGGCAACTTCTACATCAACGACAAGCCGACCGGTGCCGTGGTGGGGCAGCAGCCCTTCGGTGGCGCCCGCGCCAGCGGCACCAACGACAAGGCGGGCTCCTGGCTGAACCTGGTCCGCTGGGTGTCACCGCGGACGATCAAGGAGACCTTCGTGCCGCCGACCGACCACACGTACCCCCACATGGGCTGACCTGCGGCGACCCGCCGGCGGTGCGCCCAGCGCCGCCGGCGGTCGGTCGAGGGCGACCATCCATCGATAGTCCTCAACGGACAGTCTGTCGCCGACAGTGCACATAGGAAGACCTGTCGGGTGGCAAACCGGCAAATCCTGGACGCCGGCAGCGCAAAGTGGCAGCGTAACGGGCATGGCGGAATCCGGAGTCAACCCCACGGCGGCAGCCCTCCTCGGGCTGCTCCACGAGGGTCCCATGACAGGCGGCCAGTTGATGGCCGCCGCAGAGCGCCGGCTGGCGCCCTACTGGTCGATGACCCGCAGTCAGGTCTACCGCGAGTTGCCGGTCCTGGCCGAGCGCGGGTACGTGCGGCTCGGCAAGCCGGGCCCCCGCATGAGCCAGCCGTACGCGCTCACCGCCAGTGGGAAACGGACGTTCTCCCGCTGGCTGGCGGAGAACCCGGGGCGGGACACGATCCGCAACCCGATCGCGCTCCGGATGGCCTTCGGCAACCTCCACTCGTCCAGCCAGCTCAAGGGCCTGTACGCCTCGGCCAACGAATACCACACCGAGGCCCTCGCCCAGGTCCGGGAACAGGTGAAGAACGCCAAACGGGACGGCGAGACGTACGACGCCAGCGCGCTGGAGTTCGCCGTCGCCTACCACAAGGCGGCCCTGTCGTGGCTGAAGTCCGCCCCGGTCGGGTGATCACCGGCGGGTTCCCGGACACGGAACGAGCTGCGCCGCTGCCGGCACAGTGTCGATTTGGCGCGGACCTGCGGGGCTCGCAAGCTCACTCCTCGTCCGCGCAGTACGCTTGTCTGTCGTGACCGCTGCCGATTACGCCGAACAGCTCAAGGAACTCGACGCGACCCTGCGCAACATCGAGGCCGTCCTCAATCTGGACCGGCTGCACGAGGACAAGGCCCGCCTGGAGCAGGAGGCGTCCGCCCCTGACCTGTGGGACGACCAGGCCAAGGCTCAGCAGGTGACCTCGCAGCTGTCGTACGTCAACGGCGAGATCAGCAAGCTGGGCAGCCTGCGCTCGCAGCTCGACGACGCCCGGGTGCTGCTGGAACTGGCCGAGGCCGAGTCCGACCCGGGTGTGCTGACCGAGGTCGAGACCGAGATCACCGGGTTGACCAAGGCCATCCAGGAGATGGAGGTCCGCACCCTGCTCTCCGGCGAGTACGACTCCCGGGAGGCGCTGGTCGCCATCCGGGCCGGCGCGGGTGGTGTGGACGCGGCCGACTTCGCCGAGATGCTGCTGCGGATGTACCTGCGCTGGGCCGAGCGGCACGGCTACCCGACCGAGGTCTACGAGACCTCGTACGCCGAGGAGGCGGGCCTGAAGTCGGCCACCTTCGCGGTCAAGGTGCCGTACGCGTACGGCACGCTCAGCGTCGAGTCGGGCACCCACCGGCTGGTCCGGATCAGCCCGTTCGACAATCAGGGCCGCCGGCAGACCAGCTTCGCGGGCGTCGAGGTGCTGCCGGTCACCGAGCAGACCGACCACATCGACATCCCGGAGAACGAGGTCCGGACCGACGTCTACCGGTCCTCGGGCCCGGGTGGGCAGAGCGTCAACACCACCGACTCGGCGGTCCGGCTCACCCACATCCCCACCGGCATCGTGGTGACCTGCCAGAACGAAAAGTCCCAGCTACAGAACAAGGCCTCCGCGCTACGGGTGCTCCAGGCGCGACTGTTGGAGCGCAAGCGCCAGGAGGAGCAGGCCAAGCTGGAGGGCCTGAAGGAGAACGCCGCCGGCTCGTGGGGCGACCAGATGCGCTCGTACGTCCTGCACCCGTATCAGATGGTGAAGGATTTGCGAACCGAGCAGGAGACCGGCAATCCCAGCGCGGTCTTCGACGGCGAACTGGACGGTTTCATCGAGGCCGGTATTCGTTGGCGTAAGCAGCGTCAGCTCGCCGGCGACAGTGCGTGACGGCGTGGGGGCGGAGCGCGTCGTCGATCTCCAGGTGAAAGCCTGATTCGACGACGCGCGCCCCTTCTGCGGGGCGTGGGGCTTGGCTCAGTTGTTACACCGCGTAGACTCACGACCCGTGATTCAGCTTGAGCAAGTGACGAAGACGTACCCGAAGGCGTCCCGGCCTTCGCTCGACAACGTGTCCGTCTCGATCGAGAAGGGCGAGTTCGTCTTCTTCATCGGTCCATCCGGCTCCGGCAAGTCCACGATCATCAAGATGCTGCTGCACGAGGTGACCCCCAACAAGGGGCGCGTCATCGTCAACAGCAAGGACGTCACGTCGATGCGCTCCTGGAAGCGACCCCACTTCCGGCGTTCGATCGGCTGCGTCTTCCAGGACTTCCGGCTGCTGCCGAACCGCACCGCCTACGAGAACGTGGCGTTCGCTCTCGAGGTGATCGGCAAGACCAAGGCGGTTGCCCGCCGGGTCGTGCCGGAGGTGCTGGAGCTGGTCGGGCTCGGTGGCAAGGAGCACCGCTACCCGCACGAGCTCTCCGGTGGTGAGCAGCAGCGGGTCGCCGTCGCCCGGGCGTTCGTGAACCGTCCGCTGATCCTGCTGGCGGACGAGCCGACGGGAAACCTGGACCCGGACACCTCGATCGAGATCATGCGCCTGCTGGACCGGATCAACCGCACCGGCACGACCGTCGTGATGGTCACCCACGACTCCAACATCGTGAACCAGATGCGCCGCCGCGTCATCGAGATCGAGAGCGGCCGCATCGTGCGTGACCAGGCCCGCGGCGTCTACGGGTGAGCCGGCGCTCACCCCTTTCGCAGCCTGACGACGAAGACTTCATGCCGGAGACCCGGAGGAAAACCCGATGCGCGTGAAATACGTCCTGTCCGAGGTACTGGTCGGACTGTGGCGCAACGTGACCATGACCGTCGCGATGATCATCACGATGGCGGTCTCGCTGACCATGCTCGGTGCCAGCGGTCTCATGTACCGCCAGGTTGACGACATGAAGGACCTCTACTACAAGAACATCGAGGTCTCGATCTTCCTGAGCCAGGAGGTGAGCGAGCAGCAGCGCACCGACCTGAACGACAAGTTGAAGAACGACCCCCTGGTCAAGGAAGTCATCTACGTCAACAAGGACGAGGCGTACAAGAAGTTCCAGGAGATGTACCAGGACGCGCCGGACCTGGTGAACGCGGTCAAGCCGGATCAGCTGCCGGAGTCGTTCCGACTCAAGCTGAACAACCCGGAGCAGTACAAGAACATCTACGACCAGTACAAGGAGACCGAGGGCGTCGACGAGATCGTCGACCAGAGCCGGCTCCTGGACAAGATCTTCGACGTCCTCAGCGCGATCCAGAACATCGCTCTGGCCGCCGCGGTCGTGATGGCCATCGCCGCACTGCTCCTGGTGGCCAACACCATCCAGGTCGCCGCGTACAGCAAGCGGCGCGAGGTGGCGGTCATGAAGCTGGTCGGCGCGTCCAACTGGTTCATCCAGGCACCGTTCGTGCTGGAGGCCGTCGTGGCCGGCCTGATCGGCGCACTGCTCGGCCTGGTGGCCCTGGTGGCAGCGAAATATCTGCTCTTCGACGGGTCACTCAAGGCGTTGCAGGGCCTGCTGTCGCCGATCACCTGGGGCGACATCCTGTTCATCTTCCCGTTCATGGCAATCGTCGGTGGCCTGGTCAGCGCCGCCACCGCCTGGATCACCCTGCGCTTCTACCTGCGGGTCTAGGGCCGTACGGGTCGCGCCCGTCGCCTTTCGGGGACCCTCCCGCAGCCGGAATAAACGGCGCGGGAGGGTCCTTGTCAATGAGGCTTATTCGGGCGGCCCTCACGATGGCGCGACTTGACCAACGGCCAGAGCCCGAATAAGCCTCATTCGGGTAGCATGATCGGTTGTCCGGCCGGGGTGGCCCCGGAGTCGGACGGACCGGGGGAGGGGGTGGCGCCGATGCCACGGGAAAAGGGGCGCAAGGTGGTCGCCTCCAACAAGAAGGCGCGCCACGACTACGCGATCCTCGACACGTACGAGGCGGGTATGGCGCTGACCGGCACCGAGGTCAAGTCGCTGCGGGCCGGGCGGGCGTCGCTCGTCGACGCGTTCGCCCAGGAGCGCGACGGCGAGCTGTACCTGCACGCGATGCACATCCCGGAGTACACGCAGGGCACCTGGACCAACCACGAGCCCCGGCGTACGCGCAAGCTGCTGCTCAACCGCGGTGAGATCGACAAGCTCGTCGGCAAGACCCGTGAGGGCGGTCTGACGATCGTCCCGTTGCAGGTCTACTTCTCCGACGGCTGGGCCAAGGTCGAGATCGCCCTGGCCAAGGGCAAGAAGTCGTACGACAAGCGCCAGGACCTCGCCAAGCGCGACGCGGACCGGGAGATCGCCCGGGTGTCCGGTCGGCGCGGCAAGGGAATGGACGACTGATTCATCACGTTTGTCCAGGTCGGCACGCCGACTCGGGGCTCGGGATGAAAGCCGTTGCGGCAGGCGTTATCCTTGTCAGTGCCGCCACATCGGCGGCCTGTCGAGGGGGTGACTGGTTTCGACTTCGTACGCAGCGACAGGGGAAGCGAGCCGAGGAAGCCGACGTCGTCTCGAGAATCGGTCGTCGGAAACTTATAAGCGCCAAGAGCAATCGCGCTGACTTCGCTCTCGCCGCCTGAGGCGAGTAGCTAAGTCTGTCGGCCTGGGAACGCCTTCGTCCCAGTAGCCGGCATCAGCTAGAAGGCTGGCCAATCGGACCCGGTCGCGGGGTCCGTGCGGCGAGATCAATCAGCGACTGGGCCCGTCACACCAACTTGCTCGCGTGAGCGGTGGGGCCGAGTAGAGGCACAGCGAGCTGCGCTCGGAGAAGCCCTGACAAACCGGCGAAGGACCCGGGTTCGATTCCCGGCACCTCCACCACCTCGAAGCGATGCGCCCCGGCCGACCGGCCGGGGCGCATCGTCGTATCTGGCCGATGTCACCCGTGGAGTCGATCACCGCGGCGCGCTCGGGACCGGCGCCGGGCGGCGGGGTGGGGCCGTCGCCGCCTACGCTGCCGCTGTGGCGAACCAGGAACTGCGCCTGTCGGTCGGAGCGTCGGCCGGTCAGCGCACGCTCGCGGTGGTGACGGGGGTGCTCGTCGCGGCGATCGGTGCGGCGTTCGTGCTGGTACCCCTGCTCGCCGGCGGGCTGCTGCGTCGCCTCACCGGTCCGGGGGACGGGTTCGCCTCCTACGAGGACGCTCGCGATCTACCGCCGGGAATGCTCCCGCCCGCCCTGCGGGAGTCCGGGGGCGACCCGGGGCGGGGGCTGTTTCTCGGGCTCTGCGGGCTTCCGTTCGTCCTGCTCGGCGTCTACCTGGTGCTGCGGGTGCTGCGGACGGCCGCGTGGTTGGACGGCACCCGCGTGTACGTGCGGGGTGCCCTGCGCAGCCGTACCGTCGATCTCGCCACCGCCGCCGTCGACCCCGGGTCGTACCGCGAGGCGGGGGAGGACGCTCCGGCCCGTGGGGACCGGTCGGCCATCGTCGTCACCGATCGGGTCAGCGGGCAGCGGGCCACGATCCCTCTGCGGGGCATGGGCCTGTCCATCCTGCCGCCGTCCGAGCTGCGCGCACTGGCCGACGCGTTCGTTGCCGGTGGTGCCGAGGCCGCGCCCGGGGCTCGCGCCGTCGCCGCCGAACTCCGCCGACTGGCGAACGCCTGAACGCCTCCGCCGCCGACACCGTGCCGTCGCAGGCCGAGGGGGGTGCCGCGAGACCTGAGTCGACCGCGGAACCCACGGCTCGCCGACGCCGTCCAACCCGGCATGCGCCGACCGGTTCTGCTGCTCGTACTGCCTCTGCTGTCCATGGTGGGCTGCGCCGCGACCGGGGTCGACCCCGCCGTCGGCCCCACCGCGTCGACCAACCGTGCGTTCGACGAGCGGGCCACCGCGGTCGCCGCGGCGTGGCGGCCCGGTCCAGCCTGGCATGACGGGTACGTCCCTCTGCAGGGACCGACCGTGCTCACCGGCGACCCGCGCTTCACGCCCGACACCGAGACGGCCTTCCGGGCCGGTTGGTACCGCGCGCAGGTCGCCATCCCGCCCACCCGCGTCGGTGCCGAGATCCGTTTCCCGGACGGCCGGATGACGCTGCCGCTGGTCAGCGCGGCCGAGGCGTACCGGCAACTCGACCAGGGTGACCCACTGCCCTGCCCGGGACGGCCGAAGCGACCCGGCCGGCCGAGCCCCGGCGGTCCGACAGTCGAGCCCGGGCCGGACGGCTGGGCGACCAGCCCGACGGAGACGGCCTGCCTTCCGCTGACGGTCACCGGGGTGACCCTCGGTGCCGTACCGGTCCGGACGAGTCGAGGCGAGGCGCAGGTACCAGCCTGGTTGTTCACGGTGGAGGAGCTGGCCACCCCGGTGGCCCAACTCGCCGTCGCGCCGACGGCGGTCACACCGGTCCCCTCGGCGCCCCCACCGACGCAGCCGCTGCCGGACGGGTTGGTGGGTGCCCAAGACCTCGCGGCGGTGGACGACGCTCGGTTGACCGTGCGCCTGGGCGTGGGCGCCTGCGACACCGGCATCACCCCGCTGGTCTCCGAACGGCCGGACGTGGTGATCGTCGGCGGCGCGGTCACCCGGTCCACGGGCGTCTGCACCGCCGTGCTCAAACTGGAGCCGGTCACCGTCGCCCTGGCCGCGCCGCTGGGGGCGCGGCCGGTCCTGGACGTCTTCAGCGGCACTCCGCTGTCGATCGCCCCGCGGTGACGCCCGCCAGGCCCTGGCCGCCGACCGCCCGTACCGCGCCCCGGGCGCGGGGCGACAATTCGTGCCTCGTCCGGCTCCTGGTCAGAGGATCGTGGGCACGTCGGTGCTGATCGGCACCGGCAGCACGGTGGGACCCTCGGCGCGCAGGCCGGTGGCGAGGGCCGCGCCGAGTTCGTCGGGGGTCTGCACCACCTCGGTGGCGCAGCCGTAGCCGGCTGCGATCGCGGAGATGTCCAGCCCCGGCAGGTCCAGCCCGGGCACCCCCGGAGTGTCCTTCAGCTCGGCGAAGGCCTTCAGGATCGCGTACTGCTGATTGATCGGGACGACGACCACGACGGGCAGGGACAGGCGCGCGGCGGTCCAGAGCGCCTGCACCGAATAGTGGAACGAGCCGTCGCCGATCACCGCCACCACCGGCCGGCCGCGCCCGGTGTCCCGCTCGGCCAGCGCCACCCCGATCGCGGCCGGCAGGCCGTAGCCGAGCCCGCCGCTGGCCATCGTGAAGTACGACGCCGGCCGGTTGATGCGCAGGCGGCGGCGGAGCGCGGCCAGGTTGGACGGTGACTCCTGGACCAGCACGCCGTCCGAGGGCCAGTGCGCGGCCAGCGCGGCGAACATCGCGTCGGCGCTCAGCGGCGCGGTGACCTCCGGCGGCGTCGGGGCGGCCCGAGGTGCCGGCGGTCGACGGTCGACGGCCAGGAGCAGGTCGAGCAGGGCGGCGAGGGCCAGTCCGGGGTCGCCGAGCAGGCTGTCGCCGACCGGGGCTCGGGCCGCCTCGTCCGGGTCGTCCGTGACGTGTAGCAGCCGGGCGCCCTCGGGCAGGTGGTCGCCCGGCACGTGCGGGTAGTAGCGGAACACCGGCGCGCCGACGACCAGGACGGTGTCGTGCCCGTGCAGCGCCTCCGCCAGTGGTCCGATCGCGAACGGCAGGACGCCCCGGAACTGTGGGTGGTCCTCCGGGAACACGGCCCGCTCCGGCGCCGGGGCGGACCACACCGGTGCGGCCAGCCGCTCGGCCAGCGCGACGGCCTCCGGCCAACTGCCGGAGCGGTCGACGCCGGGCCCGAACACCAGTACCGGGTCACGGCTGTCCGCCAGTATGCGGGCGAAGGTCTCCAACCGCTGCGGGTCCGGCGCGAATCGGGTCGCCACCGAGCGCGGTGCGGGCGGCGCCTCGGCGGGCTGGGCCCAGTCGTCCATCGGCAGGGAGAGGAAGACGGGCCCGACCGGGGGCTGCACGGCTGTCGCGTACGCCCGCAGCAGCGCCGCCGGGATGTCCTGCGCGCGGACCGGCTCGTAGCTCCACTTGACGTACGGCTCGGGCAGTTGGACGGCTCGCCGGTTGGTCAGTCGGGGCTCCAGCAGCAGCATTTCCCGGGTCTGCTGGCCGGCGGTGACGATCAGCGGGGTCTTGTTGTGCCAGGCCGTCACCAGGTTGCCCATGCCGTTGCCCACGCCCGGGGCGGTGTGCAGGTTGACGTGCGCGGGGGTGCCGGCCGCCTGGGCGTACCCGTCGGCCATCGCCACCGCCGTGGCCTCGTGCAGCGCGTGGACGTAGTGGAAGTCGGCTGGGAAGTCGCGCAGGAACGGCTCCTCGGTGGAACCGGGGTTGCCGAAGACGGTGGTCATGCCGAGGGCGCGGAGCACGTCGTACGTCGCGTCCCGGACCGTTGTCATCGTCGCCTGCCTCCGTCTCGCGCGCAGGAGCGACCGTGGCCGCCCTCCCGATCAGCCGAATCTATCGGGATGTGACAGACCTTTCGGGCTTTTCCGGCGTCCGAGGAGGCCTTCGGAGAGCGCTCAGGGGAGCGCGAAGGGCAGTTTGATGCCGTCGAGAGCCCGACCGCAGGCGCAGTCCTGCTCGGTGGGCAACGCGGCCACCGCGTCCAGCAGCACGTCCCGCAGGCGCTCGGTGTTGGCCGCGAAGACCCGGAAGACCTCGTCCTGGGTCACCGACTCGCCCGCCCGCACCCCGGCGTCCAGGTCGGTGATCAACGCGATCGAGGAGTAGCAGAGCGCCATCTCGCGGGCGAGTACCGCTTCCGGGTGGCCAGTCATGTTCACGACAGTGCCGCCGATCGAGGCGTACCAGCGGGACTCGGCCCGGGTCGAGAACCGTGGGCCCTCGACCACCACCACCGTCCCACCGTCCACCGCCGTGACGTCCCGGGAAGCCGCCGCGGCGAGCAGGGCGTGACGGCCCCGTGGGCAGTACGGGTCGGCGAACGGCACGTGCACCGCGCCCTCGTCGTAGTAGGTCTGCACCCGTCCGCTGGTGCGGTCGACGAGCTGGTCCGGCACCACGAACGTGCCCGGCCCCAGCTCCGGACGCAACCCCCCGACGGCGCACGGCGCCAGAACCTGGCGTACGCCGAGGGAGCGCAGCGCCCACATGTTGGCCCGGTACGGGATTCGGTGCGGTGGGAACCGGTGGTCGGAACCGTGCCGGGGCAGGAACGCGACCCGTCGCCCGGCCACCTCCGCGATGGTCACCGCGTCGGACGGCGGACCGTAAGGGGTGCCCAGCTCATGAGGGGTGCCGTCGAGGAGGGCGTAGAGCCCCGAGCCGCCGATCACCGCGAGGTCCGCCGTCGGTGCCATCGAGCCTCCGTCGCAACTGTCCGATCACCCGCCGCTCAGACCTTAGCCAGCGCCCGGGACGCAGGCTATGGTGCCAGGCATGGCGTTGACAGCGCGGCGGACACCGATGCACCGTGCGGAGGCGGCGAATGACGGAACCCGGGTGCGGGCTCACGGCTGACGGGTAGGCGGGATGCAGGGAGAGGGCCAGGCGATCGGCGGACGAGCGATGGAGTCGATGACCGGGCGGCTGCTGGTCGCGACTCCGGCGCTCAAGGACCCGAACTTCGACCGTACGGTGGTGCTGCTTGTCGCCCACGAGCCGGGCGGCGCGCTCGGCGTCGTCCTGAACCGGGCGACCGAGGTGCCGGTCGCCGAGGTGCTGGGTGACTGGAGCGACCTGGCCCGCCACCCGGCGGTGCTCTTCGAGGGCGGCCCGGTGCAACCCGACTCGGCGATCTGCCTGGCCCGGATGCGGCAACCGCTGCGCCGGCTCAAGGGCTTCCACCAGGTGTCCGGGGCGGTCGGCACGATCGACCTCTCCGTCGACCCGGAGAAGCTGCGGGAGAGCATCGGCGGAATTCGGGTCTTCGCCGGTTACTCCGGCTGGGGCAGCGGCCAGTTGGAGCAGGAGATCGCCGACGGCTCCTGGTTCCTGCTGGACGCCCTGCCCGGCGACGCCTTCGTCGACCGCCCCGACGACCTGTGGCCGATGGTGCTGCGGCGGCAGGGCGGGATGATGGCCGCGGTCGCCCACTTCCCGCCGGACGTGGCGCTGAACTGACCCGGCCGGTCGGGGACCCCGCGAGATGACCATGCCAGCCGGTCTGTGTATAGTTTCCCAGTGCCCGGGCGACCGGGACGACAGCAAGGGGCCGTGGCGCAGCTGGTAGCGCACCACACTGGCAGTGTGGGGGTCAGGGGTTCGAGTCCCCTCGGCTCCACCCTTGTTTTTGCAGGTCAGCGGCTTGGTCGGGTTCACCGGCCAGGCCGCTGACCTTTTCTGCGCCGAGACGCGCAGCTCGCCGGACCGGGCCGGTCAGGCGGCGGCCCGAGGCGAAACTGTCGGTAGGCGGACGGTGAAGGTCGCGCCGGCACCGGGCCGGCTGTCGGTGGAGATCGTCCCGCCGTGGCTGGTGACGACCTCGCGCAGGAGGGCCAGGCCCAGACCGAAGCGCCGGTCCTTGGCCCCGGCACCGCGGTGGAAGCGGTCGAAGAGGTGTCGCGCGTCGGCGGGATCGAAGCCGGCACCGCTGTCCCTGACCACCAGGTCCGCGCCGCAGCGGGAGGTGTGCAGGGCGACATCGATGCGGCCGCCGCTCGGGGTGTGCGTGAGGGCGTTGGCGAGCAGTTCACCGACCATGCGGCGCAGGGCCGAGGCGATGCCGGGGACTAGGACCGGGCTGTCCGGGACTGTCACGTGCAGCTGGACGCCCTGCTCCGCGGCGCGGTCGGCCTCGCAGTCGACGGCCTGGGCGGTGAGGAGGGCCAGGTTGACCGGCTCGGAGAGATGACGGTCGACCGGGGTGGCGGCGAGGCGGGCGGAGAGCAGGAGCTCGTCGACGATCTCACCGAGGCGTCCGGTGGTCTCGATGAGGCGGTCGTAGTCGGCCCGGTCGGCCCCGGCGCGGCGGGCCAGGATCTGGGCGCGGGTGTGGACCTGGGCGATGGGCGTCCGGAGTTCGTGGCTGGCGTCGGCGACGAACCGACGTTGCCGTCCGAGCGCCTCGGCGAGCGGTGCCACGGCCCGGCGGCCCACGGCGATGCCCGTGAGGGCTGCCGCGGCGAGGCCGACGATCGCGGCGAGCAGGAAGGCGGCGAGCAGGTGACGCCGGTCGGAGAGTTGGAAGCGTGCGTCGAACACCGCTTGCACCACTCCCGTGCCGCGTGGCTGGGTGCGGACGTAGTAGGTCGTGCCGTTCCGGTCGACCTTGTCGCTGTGGACCTGCTGGTCGGAGGCCGCCGCGTCGATGGCGGAACGCAGGGGGAAGCCCGGTGGCGGCGGGTTCCGACCCAGGTCGGTGCGGCCACCGTCGGACAGGATGATCCAGCTACAGGCCGGTGGACCGTCGATGGTGCCGTGGACCACGCCGTAGCTGAGCTCTCGTTCGATCTGCTCGTGCTGGTTGTGCAGCAGGGCGGCATAGGAGATGGCGGCACCCAGGGCGAGCAGCGCCGTCATGGTGAGTCCGACGAGCAGACTGACCCGCGCCCTGGCTCGGCGCAGCATCGTGTCCTCGACGTTCACAGGCTGCCCAGCCGGTAGCCGAGGCCGTGGACGGTCCGGATCACCGAGCGGCCGAGCTTGCGGCGCAGGTAGTAGACGTACGTGTCGACCAGGGACGCCGCGGCAGCCCCGTCGAAGACTCGGCTGCGTAGCTCGGCGCGGGAGTGGACGGTGAGCGGCCGGGACGCGAGGACCCGGAGGAGCTCGAACTCGCGTGCGGACAGGGCGATCCGGGTGCCGTCGGGTAGGACGGCGTCGCGTACGGACAGGTCGAGCTGGCCTGCCCCGAACCGCAGCACCTCGGTGGAGTCGGTGACCCGGCGGCAGAGGGCCCGGATGCGGGCGCTCAACTCGTCCAGGTCGAAGGGTTTCGTCAGGTAGTCGTCGGCACCCGCGTCGAGGCCGGCGATCCGGTCCTCGACGGCGCCGAGCGCGGTCAGCAGCAGCGCCCGGGCGGCCACCGCACGCGAGCGCAGCCGGACGACCAGGTCCAGCCCGTCGAGGGCCGGTAGGCGTCGGTCGATCACCATGACGTCGTACGGCCGGGTGAGCCCCAGATGCAGACCGCGCTGACCGTCGGGGGCCTGGTCGACGACGTATCCCTCGCCGGTCAGTGTCTCGGCCACCATGCCGCGCAGCTCCGAGTCGTCCTCGACGAGCAGGAGTCGGTTCATGCTTCGATAGTGACACCAGTGCATCGAGAAGTCTCTATGTCTCGGAGAACTTGTCGCCTCAAACAAACAATTTACCGGGTTCCGACGGCCACGCGCGACGGTGTGGGCGCGGAAGTTCGGGCCTCGCGTCGGTCGATCCAGGTGAGCAGCGGCGTCGTCATGAGTGTCGTGATGAGCGCGACCACCACCAGCACGGTGAAGAGCGACGAGTTCACGATGCCCGCCTCCAGTCCCACGTTCAGGGCGATGAGCTGCATCAGGCCCCGCGCGTTCATGAGGGCGCCGACCCGCAACGCGACAGTGTTCGGCTCGCCGCGCACCCGGGCCGCGGCCCAGCAGGCGCCGAACTTGCCGACGATCGCGACGGTCACGCACGCGGCGGCGAAGCCGAGTACGGCCAGGTTGCCCAACAGCGCGAACTCGGTGCGCAGCCCGGAGTAGGTGAAGAACAGCGGCAGGAACACCGTCGCCGCGATCGGCGTCAGCGTGTCGACCACCTTGTCGGTCTGCGCCGAGCGCGGCATCACCACACCGACCGCGAAAGCGCCGAAGACCGCGTAGAGCCCGATCTCGTCGGTGTACCAGGCGACCAGGAAGAGCACCGCCACAGTGCCGAGCAGCCGCGCACGTTCGCCCGGGAACCCCATCACGTAGCCGGTCACCCGCCGCCCACCCAGCCACAGCACCACCCCGAACAGCACCGCGCCACCCACGGTGACCAGGGCCGGGCCGGCGGCGCCCGAGGCGAACGCCAGCACCGCGGCCAGCATGATCCACGCGACCATGTCGTCGACCGCGCCGCTGGCCAGGGCGAGCAACCCGAAGCGGGTGCCGGCGAGGCCGCGTTCGGTGATGATCCGGGCGAGCATCGGGAAGGCCGTGATCGCCAGCGCCACGCCGACGAACGCCGCGGACACACCGAGCGACACGCCGTCCGTGCGGATCGGGACGAAGCCCGCCATGCCCAGGACCAGCAGGATCCCCAGCACCAGAGGGGCGCTGACACCCGCGAGTGACACCGCTCCCGCCGTGCCGGCGAGCCCGGTCACCCGGTGCGAGGTGAAGGCGTACCCGGCCTGGAACATGAACAGCACCAGGCCGACCTGGCCGACCACGTACAGGATCGGCAGCAGCGGCGCGGGAAAGAGCGCGGCCTGCGCGCCCGGCCACAGCAGGCCGAGCAGCGACGGGCCGAGCAGCACCCCGGCGAGCATCTCGCTCACCACGGGTGGCTGGCCCACCTTGCCCAGGAGCCAGGCGACCAGCTTGCAGAAGAGCAGGATGACCGCGACTGCGATGAAGAACCGCGGAGCGAGCTCGGTGGGGGTCATGCGTCTGCCTCCTCGAAGAACCGGGTGCACAACTTCTGTCGCCGGGCGTCGACGACCATCCAGGTGCCGCAGACGAGCTGCGTGAACGACCGCCCCACGTCGAAGAGCCGGTCACGCTGCCGCATGAGCGCGAGCCGTTTGCGGCCAGGACCGGCGAGACCTCGGGGCGTCAGGTACGCCGGACCGCGACTCGGCAGCGAGCGGGTGTGCGCCGCCGACGAGCTGACCGAGAAGCGCCGCAGCACCTCCCGGGTGGCCGCGCGCAACTGGACGGGGGCCGAGCCACGAGCCGGACAGGCCCGGTTGGCGGTGACGCCGTACGGGATGAAATGGGCGTCCTGCCGGCGCAACGACAGCCAGCGGTCCGGGTCGAACGCGTCGTCGGCTGCGGGGCCGGTGCGCTGGTAGGCCGGATAGTTGAAGAGCAGCACCGATCCGGTGGGGAGGGCGTGATCTCCCACGGTGATCGGTCCGGAGGTGATCCGGTGTGCGATACCGAACAGCGGGTACACGCGGAGCGTCTCGTCGATGATCCGGTCGAGGGAGTCGTCCGACGTGTCCTCGACGGCCCGGGCGCACAGCAGGATGTGTGTCATGGCCTCCGACATCTGCACCACCGCCGTGTTGAAGAACGCGCCCTGGAGGTACCAGGCGGTCTCCAGGGCGGTGAAGGGCGGCGGCAGCACGACCGGGCACGTCCCCGCGTCGATCCGGTCCAGCAGGTAGCGGGTCAGGCGATCCCGCCGGGACATGTGCCGCAGACTCATCCCCTTCAGCGCGGTGACCACGTCGTCCGCGTTCGCCACGATGAGGTCCCGCACCTCGCGCGGGCAGGATGCGCCGAACACCAGCTCGTACGAGACCTCGGCCCAGATCGGCATCATCAGGTCCCGTAACCGCACGTGACTGATCCGGCCGGTCGGGAGCGCGTCGAGGATCCGGCGGGTCGCGGCCGTCGCCAGCTCGTCGGAGCGCGGGTGGGGGACGGCCAGCACCTGACGTGTCGTCCGCGCGACCGTCTTGTACGCCTCGCCGGGCTCCAGGTGCTCCTGATGCATCTGTGGACCGGGGGCGAGCCAGTACCAGAACAGGTCCGAGAGGCCGGCCCCGCGGCTGCGCCCGTCGGCGGCCGGGTGGCTGTAGACCCGCTCGAAGTCCTCCGGCCCCACCAGCGGCCCGGGAACGGGAACCCCCTCGGTCCCGTTCACCCGCTCGAAGATCCACTCCCGGAGGGCGACCACCGCCTTCATCGGGTCACCACCTGGTCGGGCGTGAGATCGGCAGGTCGCCGCGCTCCGGCCAGGGCGAGGGCCTGATCCAGCTCCCCGGTGAGTCGTTCGAGGGTCTCCCGTACGCCCTCCGACCCGCCCGCCGCGAGCCCCCGCACCACCGGACGCCCCACCAGCACCGCCTGCGCTCCGAGCGCCAGCGCGACCACCATGTCGGTGCCGGCGCGCACACCCCCGTCGAGCAGCACCGGAATCTGCCCGTGCACGGCTGCCACGACTGCGGGAAGCGCGTCGAGCGTGGGGATCGTCCCGTCGAGCTGTCGTCCGCCGTGGTTGGACACGATCACGCCCCCGGCGCCGTGCTCGACCGCGAGGCGGGCATCCGCCGGATGCAGGATCCCCTTGAGCAGGATCGGCAGGCCCGTGACGCCTTGGAGCCACGCGATCCGGTCCCACCCCACCGTCGCGTCCATGGCGATCGGGCGCACCTGGCCTGTCGCGTCGCGCATGTTCTCGCAGGCACAGCCGGCTGGCAGGTCGGTGAAGCCGTTGCGCAGGTCACGCTCGCGTCGCCCGAACACCGGGGAGTCCACGGTCACCACGATCGCCTGGCAGCCCGCCGACTCGGCGCGCTTCACCACGTACTCCGTGAAGTCGAGGTCGGGTTGGGGGTACAGCTGGAACCACAGCGTCCCGCCCACCGCCGCGATCTCCTCGATCGGCCGGGTGGCGGCCATGCTGACCACCATCGCGGTGCCGGCCGCCGCGGCTCCCCGCGCGGTGGCGACCTCGCCCTCGGCATACGCGAGGCGATGAAAGGCCGTCGGCGCGACCAGGACCGGTGCGGCCAGCGACGTGCCGGCCACAGTGGTGCGTAGGTCCCGCTCGCCGGTCGCCCGCAGCACCCGTGGCACGATCCACCGCCGCTCGAAGGCCCGCTCGTTGTCGGCCAGGGTGCGTTCGCGCCCGGCACCGCCTTCGAAGAAGTCCTGGTGGACCGGGTCCATGTCAGCCCTCGGCACCGGAGAGGCAACGGCCGAGGAACTCCTGTAACGGCCGTACGTGGACGTCGGGCCGATCCCACTGGTTCTCCAGGTTCTCGGCGAGGTGGTGCGTGCTGATCAGCTGACCCTCGCGGTGGTAACGGACCACCGGGTGCAGGTACGCCGCGTCGTGCGCCTGCCCCACGACATCCTGGGCGATGCGGGACACGGTGATGTCGAACGGGTCGACCTGGTCGTGGTCGGGGCCGTACTCCAGCGTGATCACGAATGCCTGGTCGTACTCGTGGTCGGCGGTGTGCAGGCCGGTCGACACGAGGTAGTCCACCGGAACCTCCTCGTGGTACCGGGCCTCGTCTCCGGCGACGGTGAGCACGTCGGCGAGGAACCCGAACTGCTGCCACAGGGCCGAGCTGCGGTTGATCCGCTCGATGACCGCCGCGGTCATGGCCGCCGGATCGGCGGCGAGCCTGTCCGACGGCCAGTCCGTGGCGTCGTACCGGCGGGCGAGGACCCTGTGCAGTGCGCGTACGGCGTAGCGGAAGCCGTGCACGAAACCGCTCGTGGATTTCTTGAAGTCGCGTACCTGCGAGATCGTTCCGGCGAAGAACAGCCCCGGGACGTTCACCGACTCCCATGCTTGCGTCTGTGCCGGAAACCGGTCCCTGATGGTGAGCTGGGGTCGGGCCGAGGTGTCGAAGATCGAGTCGTCGAATCGGAATCCCGTGCACGCCAGCACCCGGTCGTAGTGCAGTTCCTTCACGACCTCGTTGGCCCGCGAGAAGCTGAACGTGACGCGGTAGCCCGTACCGTCGCGCTCGATGCTCTTGATCGTGCCGTCGAGGATCGCGTTCGCCGACTTGAGCTGGTAGGTGTCGAGGAAGTTGTTGTTCACCGCGCGCAGGTGCCCGACGTAGTGGGTGCGCCACGCCATCCGGACCGAGCTGGGCCCCGCGAGGTGGATAAGTGTCGTGGTCTCCATGAGGCTGTCGGCGGTCTCGAAGGCGGAGTTGCCCTTACCGATGATGAGCACCTTCTGGTCGAGATAGTCACGGGGCTCGACGCTCATCACGTCGTACCCCTCGGCCAGCTCGAATCCGGGGATGTCCGGGCGGTAGGTCTTCGACACACCGGTGGCGACGATCACCGCGCGGGCCTGCCAGCGCCGGTCGCCGGCCTCGACCGTGAACACGTCGTCGTGCTTGGACACGCGCGTCACCCGGGTGCCGTAACTGACCTTGACGCCCGTCTTCGTGGCGAAGTCGGCGAGGTATCGCACCATCACCTCGGCGTCGGGGAAGTACCGCTCGGTGTACTGCGTGAACAGCAGCGCCGGATCGTCGGTGAGCAGGGAGTTCCAGTCGAGCCGCAGATTCAGCTCGGGGTCGTCGGTGCCCGTGTGCGGTTTGTTGATCGAGATGAGTTGGCGGTGTCGCGGATAGGTGGCGAAGAACGCCCCCGGCCCGTCGGCGCCCTCCAGCACCACATAGTCACGCGTGCCGTCGGCCTCGAGCAGGGCGGCGAGCTGAAGACCGGCCGGACCGGCCCCGATGATCAGGTAATCAAGCGTCACGGCGCTCACCGTACGAGTCGGAAATCAGAGATTTTTCAAGCTCTTCCAGAATCTCGACAGCCGTTCGCACGTCCCCGTCGAGTGGTCGGTCCGGATCGATCGGGGCGATTGCCTCCTCCAGGGCCCGCAGCGCACGGTCGCAACCCGCCGCAGTCGGGCGGCGCGCTCCGACATGCACCGCCTGGCGCAGACCCAGTCCCAGCGAACCGGTGATCAGGCGCAGGAGTTCCGCCTGGTCCAGGGCACGGAGCGCGGCTTGGGTGCCGAGCGGGATGACGTCCTGGTTGTGCAGGTTGGTCGGGAGGCTCTGCGTGCTCGCGGGTATGGTGTCCCGCCTGATCTCGGTGATGAGCGCGGTCGACGCGAGCTGGACGCCCTGTAGCCCGTGCTGCTGACCCGGCCCCGCCGCGAGCATCGGTGGCAGCCCGCCGTTGCGACCCGGATCCACCAGCAGGTCGAGCTGACGCTCCGCGAGGTTGCCGACCTGGGCGATCACCATGGACAGGACGTCGGCGGCGAAGGCAGCGGGCTGTCCGAAGAAGTTGCCGCCGTGCACGACCCTGTCGTCGGCCGGGAAGAACAGCGGGTTGTCGCTGACCCCGCCGAGGTCCGCCGCCACGACGCCGTCGACATAGCGCAGGGCGTCCTCGGCCGCCCCGAGCAACTGTGGCGCGCAGCGGATGCTGTACGGCTCCTGCAAGGGTCTGGTGCCCGACGCCCGCAGACCGACGCAGGTCGCCCGCATCGCGGCGCCGACCTCGATGGCGCCCCGGTGACCGTAGGCGGCCAGGAGGGCGCGATCGAGGAACTGCGGGTCGCTGCCGAGCAGATCGGCCAGGAGGCAGCTCAACGTCTGCACCACGCGGTGCGAGGTGCGGACCCGGTCCAGGGCGAGGGTCAGCGCGGCGGTGGTCAGCGACGTGCCGTTGACGAGCGCGAGCGCGTCCCGGCCGTCGAGCGGGAGCGGTTCCAGGCCCACCTTCGCAAGTGCCTCCCCGGCGGGCATCCGGACGCCGTCCACATAGGCGTGTCCGCGCCCGCGCAGCGCCTGGGCGGCGGCACCGAGCGGAATCAGGTCGCCGCTGGCCCCCACGGAACCGAGCCGGGGCATCGCCGGTGTGAACGTCGTGCCGAGCATGGCCGCGAGCGCGTCGATCACGTGCGGCGAGACCCCGGACGCGCCCCGGGCCAGAGACCAGGCGCGGACCAACAGCGTCGCGCGTACGACGTCCGGGGCGAGGTCCGGACCCTGGCCCGCGCCGAGGTGGGCGAGGGTGTTGTCGGCCTGGTCGCGTTGGTCGGCTCGACCCGCGTACCCGACGAGTGCCCCGAAACCGGTGGTGGCACCGTAGATCGCCCGGTCGTCGCCGAGTGCCTTGCCCAGGAATGCGCGGCCGGTCGTCACCCGGTTGCGTACCTCTTCGCCCACCACGACCGTGACCGGGCCTGCTGCGGCGCGCAGGTCGGCGGGGCGCAGCGGCGCTGCCAGATCCACCTGAATCGTCATGGAAGCGGATGCTACGAACAGCTTCTCAGAGCGTTCTGAAATCGCCTCAGTAAATTGCGCCGCATGACGCACGATTGCCTGATCATCGGAGCCGGGCCGGCGGGTTTGCAGCTCGCGGCCCTGCTCGAGCGCGACGGTCACGACTATGTGGTGCTGGAGGGCGGCCCCCGGGCGGGCATGTTCTTCGAGACCTATCCCCGGCACCGCCAGTTGATTTCGATTAACAAGGTGTGGACCGGCTCGGAGGATCCGGAGTTCAATCTACGGTCGGACTGGAACTCGTTGCTGACCGACGATCCGGCGCTGCTCTTCAAGAACTACAGCAGGCGCTACTTTCCGGCCGCTGACGATCTGGTGCGTTATCTCGCCGACTTCGCGCGGGGTTTGCGCGTCCGTTACGACACCCGGGTGACAGCCGTGTCGAAGGCCGGCGACGTCTTCACGGTACGGGCCGGCGACGACACCTGGACGGCACGGCGAGTCGTCGTCGCCACCGGCGTCTCCCAGCTCTACGTGCCGCCGATCGAGGGCGTGGACCTGGCCGAGCGTTACGACACGGTGAGCGTCGACCCCGCCGATTTCGTCAACCAGCGGGTGTTGATCCTCGGTAAGGGCAACTCGGCGTTCGAGACCGCGGACGCGCTCGTCGAGACCGCCGCCACGATTCACGTCGCCGGGCCGCACAGCATCAAGCTGGCCTGGCAGTCCCACTACGTCGGTCACCTGCGCGCGGTGAACAACAACTTCCTGGACACCTATCAGCTGAAGTCGCAGAACGCCGTCCTGGACGGCAGTGTGGAGCACATCAGCCAGCGGGAGGGCGGTGGGTTCCGGGTGCTCCTCCGGTACGCCCGGACGGTCGAGAACCTGCGTGAACTCGAGTACGACCGGATCATCCTCTGCACCGGGTTCCGCTTCGACGCGTCCATCTTCGCCGAGTCCGCCCGGCCGGAGCTGGTCATCAACGATCGGTTCCCGGCGCAGACCCCGGCCTTCGAGTCGGTGAACATTCCCGGTCTGCACTTCGCCGGCACCCTCAGCCAGCAGCGTGACTTCAAGAAGTCCACGAACGGCTTCATCCACGGCTTCCGCTATGCCACCCGCGCGCTGCACCACATCCTGCGCGAGCGGCACCACGGGCAGCCCTGGCCGTCCCGGCAGATCGCCCTGACGCCGGAGGCGATCGCCGACTCGATAATCGCCCGGATCAACGTGACCTCGGCGCTGTGGCAGCAGTTCGCGGTGCTCGGCGACGTCGTCACGGTCGAGGACGAGACCGCCCGCTACCGCGAGGAGATGCCGGTCGCCTACCTGCGGGAGGCGGAACCGGACGTGTTCGCGTTCCTGGTGACCCTGGAGTACGGCCCCGACCACGACCAGGTCGACCCGTTCGACGTCACCGTGCCGCGTCCGGCCGAGAACGACGCGAACGCCGCGCACGACGCCAGCTATCTCCACCCCGTCGTGCGGGTGTTGCGCGACGGGCAGGTCGTCGCCGAGCACCACCTGGCGGAGAACCTGGAGAACAACTGGGACCTGCCGACCGTGCACCGGCAGCCCCTCGAGGTCTTCGTCAAGGGCGTCCTCGCCGATGTCCGATGACGTCTGGCCGCAGCCCGTCCTCGACCTCCTGACCGCCGGCGGGGACCGGCCGGTCTTCGAGGACGGGCCGGTCGTCACGTCCGCAGCGGAGATGGCGGGTTTGATCCGGCGCATCGCGGCCGGGCTGCGCTCCTTGGGCGCGGGGCCCGGAGTAGGTGTCACGCTCGACCTGCCGGTCACCGCAGCCGCCTTCGCCGCCACGGTTGCCGCCTTCGCCGTGGGGGCGCGGGTGTCCGGGTGGCGGGCCGACCTGAGCCCGGCACAACGTGCCGGCGCCCTCGTGGTCGACTCGGCTCGGCTGGCCTCGCTCGCCGAGCACCCCGACGACGGGCTGCCACTCGTCGCGGCGGGACGGCCCGATGATCCCGCGCGGATCATCTGGACCAGTGGGAGCACGGGGACGCCGAAGGGCGTGGTCCAGAGCTATGCGGCCATGTCGGCGGCCTGGGTGCCGTACCCGGACCGGTGGCCCCCGGCCATCGCCGACCTGGCCACCCGCTTGCAGCGCTACCTGGTCTTCGGCTCGCTGGCCAGCCAGGTGATGCTGGAGTACGGCGTCCTCGCCCTCGCGGCGGGCGGCACCCTCGTCGTGGCACCCCGGCCGGTCTTCCCGGATGCCCTGGTCGAGCACCGCGCCACCGCGAGTGTGATCACGGTCGGCAAGTTGCACCAACTGATCCGGGACCAACAGGCCCACCCGGTCGACCTGAGTCACCTGCGTGCGCTGATGGTCTCCGGGTCGCCCCTCGCGCCGGGCCGACTGGCGGAGGCGCTCGACGTACTGGGTCCGGTGCTCTTCCACGGCTACGGTCAGACCGAGACGTCGATGATCGCGATGGCGACCCCCGGCGAGATGGTGGCGAACGCGGCCACGCTCGCCACTGTCGGTCGTCCGGCCGTGGAGGTCTCTGTCCGCGATGGGGAGATCTACGTCCGCGCCCCCGCGCAGGCGTCGTCGTATTGGCAGGACCCGGACGAGTCGGCCGAGGTGTTCGTGGACGGCTGGGTGCGGACCCGTGACCTGGGTGAGCTCGATGCCGACGGTTACCTGCGGCTGCTCGGGCGCACCCGGGACGTGATCATCGTCAACGCGCAGTTGGTCCACGCCGGAGCTGTGGAGCGGGCGCTCGCCTCCGATGCCGCGATCGCCGAGGCGTACGTCGTCGGCGGTCCGGACGAGACGACCGGCGAGGCCGTGCACGCCTTCGTGGTGCCGGCGGCCGGGAGGACGCCTGATCCGGACCTGCTGCGCAAGCTCGTGGCCGTACAGATGGGCGATCTTGCCGTGCCCCGAACCGTCACGGTCGTCGACCGGGTTCCGCTCGCCGCCAGCGGCAAACCCGACAAGAGTCAACTCCGGCAGCTCCGGTAGCGCGAAACGCAGGACGCCCGGACCGGTTCCCCGGTCCGGGCGTCCTGCTGTCGCCGCCCGGCTACTGGCCGAAGCGGGCCCGGATGTCGTACTCGTAGGACGCCTTCTGCCAGATCACCGAGAACCGGCCCGTCGGGCTGGACGCCGGCTGCGCGTAGCGCCCGTCCGGAGCGATGATCTCGGCCGCCCCGAACGCGCCGTCCTGCCCGATCGTCCTGGCCTGCACCTGGGTGGTCGAGAAGTCCGGGCTGGGGGTGTTCCAGGTGACGAGACCGTCGCCGTCGTCGTCGAGGGTGATCTTCGGCCAGTCGCCGACGCCGAGTCGGGTGACAGTGCCGAGGACGCCGGTGCTGGAGATCGAGCGGGCGAACACCTGCCTACCCTCGGGAGTCCAGCGACCCCAGGTCAGCACCGCGTCGCCGTCCAGATCACCGGCGAGTTCGTCGAAGAGCGTCAGCTCGTGGGCGGCCGGCGAGACGCTGATGACACTGCCCAACGTGTCGGTGCGGCTGAGCTGCCGCAAGCGCAGGCGGGGCAGCTCACCCGCCTTCGACCACCGGTAGCTGATCACCGCGTCCCCGTCCCGGTCCACGGCGAGCGAGACGCTGGCGTACCTCACGTCGGTGGCCCGGCCGGCGATGACGCGCAGGGCGGAGACCCCCTCCGGGCGGACCCGGCGCGCGACGACCCGCTCGTAGCTCTCCGTCCAGGCCACGAGGGCGGTTCCGGTGCGGTCGACGCCCACGACCGGCTGGTCCACACCGACACCGAGGGTCAACTCCGGACCAAGCGAGCTGTCCGCGCCGAAGTAACGGGCCTTCGTCGTGTACGTGCCGTCGCGGATCTCCGTCCAGGTGACCAGCGCCAGTCCCGACGGGTCGACTGCGACGGCCGGACTCACCCCGTGCCACGTGGCGATCATCTGGAGCGGACCCAGTTCGCCGGTGGCGGACACGCGGCGTCCCGCCACGAGACCGTCCTGCGTCCACACCACGGCGGAGTCGCCGTCGTCGTCGGACGCCACCTTGGGCCAGGACGCGGACGCGCCGAGCGGCGAGAGCGTCTGGACCGGACCCGGTACGCCGTCGACCGAGACCGTCTGGACCTTCACCTGGTCGTAGCAGCCGCTCGCGTTGCTGTCGCAGCCCGCCCAGGCCAGCAGTGCGTCGCCCTGCCGGTCTACCGCGACGAAGGGCTGGTCCTGCCCGCTCCAACCGGCCTCCGACACGACCTGGATCGGCGACCACGTGGCCGCCCACGCGGGTGCCGGAACGGCGGCCAGGGCCGCCAACACGCCGACCACGCCGGCGGTGAGCTGTCGCGTACGCCGTCGGGTCGCTGATCTGTCCGGTCTGTGCACCGTCGCCCCCTCGATCGATGAACGTGCTTGATCAAGGGGCATGATGCCATCGACCGGGCCACACCGCTTGCCGGCAGCCGAGACGCGAAACGCCCCGACCGGATGGTCCCGGTCGGGGCGTTCTCGACTGTATGTCCGGTAAGGGGTTGATCAGCCCTGACGGCTCTTCCACTGCGGGTTCGCGCGGTTCACCACGACCACCCGGCCGCGACGACGGACCACCACCGAACCGGGCTTCTGCTTCAGGGAACGCAACGAGCTACGTACCTTCATGTCTGCCTCCTCGGCCTGGGGTCTGGCCTTCATTCGGTACCGGTTATCGGAACGCCGGGGACCGCCGCGCGATTCCCGCGCCCCGGGCGTCGAACCTTTGGCCCTCCGCGCCCGTACCACTGCCCGGGAGGTCAAGCCATGAGCATGCGTCGGATGCTCGTCACGGTGCTGGTCGCCGTGGCGGCGGCACCGCTGGGCGCGGCACCGGCCTGGGCGCACGGCGCCCCCACCAACCCCGTCAGCCGGGCGGCGGCCTGCGGGCCCGAGGGCAGGTACGCCTCCACCAGCGCCTGCCGAGCGGCCGTGGCGGCGGGCGCGGCGGTGCGGGAATGGGACAACGTACGCGTCGCGGCGATCAACGGTCGGGACCGGGAGCGGATTCCGGACGGCGAACTGTGCAGCGGTGGGCTCTCCGCGTACCGGGGGCTGGACCTGCCCCGCACCGACTGGCCGAGCACCCGGTTGACCACCGGCGCGACGTTCACCTTCCGGTACCGGACCACCATCGAGCACAAGGGCACCTTCCGGCTCTACGTCACCACAGCCGACTACGACCCCGGCAAGCCGCTGACCTGGTCGGAGCTGGAACCGCGTCCGTTCCTGACCCGGACCGACCCGCCCGTGCGGGCCGGGGCGTACCAACTGGCCGGCCGGCTGCCGACGGGTCGCACCGGGCGTCACCTGATCTACACGATCTGGCAGAACTCCAACACCCCGGACACCTACTACTCCTGCTCCGACGTGGTCTTCACGGCCCCGCCCGGCACCGAGAAGCGTGCCGCCACGACGAAGGCCTCCGCGCGTACCCCTGCCAGCCGGCCGGCCGCCACGGAGTCGGCGGTGGCGGCGGCGGCCAACCCGGGCGTGCCGGTGGCGTCGGTGACCGACCTCGACGGCCGGTGGCCGGTACTGGCCGGAGCCGCCGTCGTGCTGGTCCTGGCGGTGCTGATCGGCGTGGGCCGGCGGCGGCGTGAGCCCGTCGTGCCGGCGGGACGACGGTGCGAGGTGCGCAACCACCGCGCCGGGCGGCGCCGGATCTGGTGACCCGGGCCGCCCGTACTGCGGCGGTCAGCCCAGCAGCCGGTCGATCTCGGCCAGGTCCTCGGCGCTCAGGTCGAGGTTGTGCACGGCGGCGATGTTGGTCTCCAACTGCTCGACGCTGCTCGCCCCGATGATGAGGCTGGTCATCCGCGGGTCGCGCAGCGCCCAGGCCAGCGCGAGCTGGGCCAGGGACTGGCCGCGCCGCTCGGCGACCGCGCCGAGCCCGCGGATGGTGGCCATCTTCTCGTCGTCGAGGTCACTCTCGTTGAGGAAGACGCTGGTCCGCACCCGCGAGTCGGCCGGGATGCCCTTGAGGTAACGGTCCGTCAGCAGGCCCTGAGCGAGAGGGCTGTACGCGATGCAGCCGGCACCGACCTGCTCCAGCGTGTCGAGCAGGCCGTCGTCCTCGGTCCAGCGGTTGAGCATCGAGTACGACGGCTGGTTGATCAGCAGCGGCGTGCCCAGCTCGCGCAGGATCGCCGCAGCCTTCGCGGTCTGCTCCGAGTTGTAGTTGGAGATGCCCACGTAGAGCGCCTTGCCGGAGCGGACGATCGCGTCCAGCGCGCCCATCGTCTCTTCCAGCGGGGTGTCCGGGTCGAAGCGGTGCGAGTAGAAGATGTCGACGTAGTCCAGGCCCATCCGGCCCAGCGACTGGTCCAGCGACGAGATCAGGTTCTTGCGCGAGCCCCACTCGCCGTACGGGCCGGGCCACATGAGGTAGCCGGCCTTGCTGGAGATGACCAGCTCGTCGCGGTACGCCTTCAGGTCGGTGGCGAGCATCCGGCCGAAGTTCTCCTCCGCCGAACCGGGCGGCGGGCCGTAGTTGTTGGCCAGGTCGAAGTGGGTGACACCCAGGTCGAACGCGCGTCGGACGATGTCGCGCTGGCGCTCGTACGGGCGGTCCGGGCCGAAGTTGTGCCACAGCCCGAGGGAGACGGCGGGCAGCCGCAGGCCACTGCGTCCACTGCGCCGGTAGGTCATGGTGTCGTAGCGGTCTTCCGCGGCGAGGTAGGTCACGATCATGAGCCTAACCGCGGTCGGACGTGCCCGAGATCGGGCGTGGGAAGTCGGACGTCGGGGTAGTTTCGACGCGACGACCGGTCCCGGACCCGCAGAAAGTGAACGACGTGGACGACATCACCGCACTGATCCTGGACGACCACGCCGCCTTCCGGCGCGGCTTCGCCCGCCTCGACGACGCCCGCGACGAGCAGGAACTGCTGGCCATCTGGGACGCCCTCGCCCTGCACCTCGACATCCACGCCGAGGCCGAGGAGGCGATCCTCTACCCGCACCTGGTCAAGCACGGCGACGACGGCGAGGACGAGACCGCCGACGCCATCGGCGACCACAACAAGATCCGGGATGCCATCGCCGAGTCCAAACTGCACCCGGTCGGCTCGAAGCCCTGGTGGGAGGCTGTCGGCACGGCCCGCCGGGAGAACAGCGAGCACCTGGCCGAGGAGGAGGACGAGGCGCTGCCCGACTTCCGCCGGCACGCCGGCTTCGAACTGCGCGCCGAGCTGGGGCAACGCTGGCTGACCTTCTACGGCGAGCACAAGAACGGCCGTGACCTTGCGTTCCGCGACAAGGACCCGCAGGGGTACGTCGCCGACCACCGCTGAGATCTCCCCGGTACGGGGGAGTCGCGCGCCCGCCCGACGGCAGCAGAATGATCCGATGACCCTCCGCGCGGTGCTGGCCCCGCTGGTCGCGGGCAGCACCTGGCGACGCGGCGTCTTCCTGCTGCTGGGCGGCGTGCTGGCCCTGCCGTACGGCGTCCTCGCGGTGACCTTCGCGCAGATGTTGCGTGACTCGGCGATTCCCCGCCCGCTGGTGTACGTCCTGCTGGTGATCGCCGCGCTGATCGCCGTGGTGCCCTTGCTGCTGGACGGCAGTCGGGCGCTGGAGATCGCCGCCGTACGGGCGCTGCTCGGCGTCGACCTGCCCGACCCGGCCCTGGGACACCGCGGCGACCGGGAGAGCCGCCTGCGCAGCGCGCTCTGGATCGCCACGCACCTCATCGTCGGCGCAGTGGTGATGATCGCGCTGTTCAGCGCCCTGCCGATGGCGCTGGCCTTCATCGCGCAGCAGTTCGGTGTCGGCGACGAGCTGACCAGCCGGGAACGGTTCGGGCCGTTGGACGGGCGGGACAGCGGCTGGCTCACCCTCAGCGGGGTCGCCCTGCTGGTCGGCCTCGGCTACGCCGTGGCCGGGCTCGGCGCGCTCGCCGTGTCGATGGCTCCGGTGCTGCTCGGTCCCGCCCAGGCGGAGCGGATCGCCGCCCTGGAAGTGCGGGCGACCCGGCTCGCCGAACGCAACCGGCTGGCCCGCGAACTGCACGACTCCGTCGGTCACGCGTTGACCGTGGCGACCCTCCAGGCCGGCGCCGCCCGCGAGGTGCTCGACACCGACCCGGAGTTCGTCCGGCGCGCGCTGGCCGCCATCGAGGACGCCGGCCGGACCGCGATGGACGAGCTGGACCACGTGTTGGGGCTGCTCCGCGAGACCGGCGGTGACCGGCCGTCGGTGGCGCCACAGCGTACGCTCGCCGACCTGGACCGGCTGGTCACCGACGCCCGCGCGGCCGGGCTGACGGTCTACGACAGCCGCGCCGGCGACCCCGCGGCGGTGCCCGCGGTGGTCTCCCGGGAGGGTTACCGCATCGTCCAGGAGGGACTGACCAACGCCGCCCGCCACGGCCACGGGCCGGTGACGCTGCGGCTCGACCTGCACCGCGATGCTCTGGAGTTGGAAATGGAAAATGCCCTCGGCCGACAGCGTCGCTCCGATCCGGGGCGGGGCGGGCGGGGCCTGGACGGTATCCGGGAACGGGTGCTGCTGCTCGGCGGCCGGCTCACCGTCGGCCCGGACGGCGACCGCTGGCTCGTCCGGGCCCGCCTGCCGTACGAGGACGCGCGATGAGCACCGGCGTGCTGATCGTCGACGACGACGAGCTGATCCGGGTCGGGCTGCGGGCCATCATCGACGCGCAACCCGATCTGCGGGTGCTCGCCGAGGCCGCCGACGGCGCAGAGGTGCCGCCCCTGGTCGCCCGCCACCGCCCGGACGTGGTGCTGATGGACGTGCGGATGCCCGGCATCGACGGTATCCAGGCCACCCGACACCTGCTGGCGACCTCCGCCGACCCGCCCCGGGTGCTGGTGGTCACCACGTTCGCCAACGACGAGTACGTCTACGAGGCGCTGCGCGCCGGAGCGTCCGGCTTCCTGCTCAAGCGAGCCCGACCGGCGGAGGTCGTCGAGGCGGTCCGGGTCGTCGCGGCGGGGGAGTCGCTGCTGTTCCCGGCCGCGATCCGCCAGCTCGTCGGCGCGTACGGGCCGGCGGGTGGGGACCGTCTGCGCGCCGCGCGCCTCACCGAGCGGGAGGCCGAGGTGCTGCGGCTCATGGCGACCGGCCGGTCCAACCCGGAGATCGCCGCCCACCTGGTCGTCGGAGTGGAGACGGTCAAGACGCACGTCGGCAACGTGTTGGCCAAGCTGGGCGTCCGTGACCGCACCCAGGCGGTCATCGCCGCCTACGAGTCCGGCTTCGTCACCCCGTCCGGCTGACCGGCCGTTCCCCCGGCCGGGGGAGCCGGTTCACCGTCGCCCGGGAGGAAACCGGTCGCCGATCGGTCGAGGCTGAGAGCATGACGACGATCGACGACGTTCGAACCCGTACCGACTCCCGCTGGCCCGACCGGCTCGCTCCGCTCGCCGCCGCCTGGCTCGGCCTGTGGGGTGTACTCGCCCTGGTCGGCACGCTCACCGGCGCCGGCTACCCGTTCGGCCCGAACGACCCGCACGGCGGTGACGTCAGCCTGCTGCGCCTGGTGCCGGTGGAGGTGGCCACCCCGATCTTCGCCGGTGTCCTGCTGACCGCCGCCGTGGCCGCCCTGGCCATGAGCCGCCCGGCGGTCCGCCCACCCGGCCCCCTGCGGGCGCTGCTCGCCGGCTACGGCTGGGCGGTCGCGTTCGTCCTCGCCGTGGTCGTGCCGGACGTCCGCGTGCTGGTCATCCTCGGCTACCTGCCGATCCTGATCGTCGGCGCGCCGTTCGGCTGGCCGCCGGTCGACTACTCCGACATCTTCAACTGGGCCCTGTTCGGCCGGTTCGCCGCGCTGCTCGGCGGGCTGCTGCTGGCCGGGGCGATGCTCGCCTGGCAGCGCCGCACCGCCCGGGCCTGCGTCTCCTGTGGGCGGGACGACACCGACCGTGGCTGGACCACCCCGACCGCCGCCGCTCGCTGGGGTCGGTGGGCCGCCGGCATCGCGGCGGTCATCCCGGTGACGTACGCGGCGATCCGGTTCGCCTGGGCGGCCGGCATCCCGCTGGGCATCTCCCGGGAGTTCCTGACCGAGATGCAGGACAGCGGGCTGGTCTGGGCCGGGTTCGGGCTGGCCGCCTTCGCCACCGCCGGCGCGATCCTCACCCTTGGACTGGTGCAGCGCTGGGGTGAGCGGTTCCCCCGCTGGATGGTCGGGCTCGCCGGTCGGCGGGTGCCGGTGAAGCTGGCCGTGGTGCCGGCGGGCCTGGTCGCCATCTCCGTCACCGCGGCGAGCTTCGGCCTGCTCAGCAACCCCCAGTTCTGGGAGCTCACCGGCGGGACCAGCCTGACCGCGGCGCCGATGCTGCTCTGGCCGGTGTGGGGCGTTGCGCTCGGCGCGGCGACGTACGCGTACCACCTGCGCCGTCGGGGCACCTGCCGGCGCTGCGGCCGGGGCTGAGGGTGGCAGTGGGGGTGCCACCCGAAGCCGGAGGTGCCCCCGCGAATGTGAGCTAGCGTTACTCGGGTGACTGCGCCTACCCCGGTAATCCCGGTTCCACCGGCCGACCTGCCCGGCACGCTCGGCGCGCTACGGGCGGCCGGTCACCAGTACCGCACCGTCAAGCAGGAACTCCGCGACAACCTCCTCGCCCGGATGCGTTCGGGCGAGACCCGTTTCCCCGGCATCGTCGGCTACGACGACACCGTCCTGCCCGAGGTCGAGCGTGCTCTGCTCGCCGGGCACGACATGGTGCTGCTCGGCGAGCGCGGCCAGGGCAAGACCCGGCTGATCCGCGCCCTGGGCGCGCTGCTCGACGAGTGGACGCCGGTCATCCCCGGCTCGGTGCTCAACGAGCACCCCATGCACCCGCTGACCCCGGCGTCCCGTGCCCAGGTCGCCGAGGCCGGCGACGAGTTGCCGATCGGCTGGCTGCACCGCTCGATGCGCTACGGCGAGAAGTTGGCGACCCCGGACACCAGCGTCGGTGACCTGATCGGTGACGTCGACCCGATCCGGATCGCCCAGGGCCGCACCCTCGGTGACCCGGAGACCATCCACTTCGGGCTGGTGCCGCGGACCAACCGGGGCATCTTCGCCGTCAACGAGCTGCCCGACCTGGCCGAACGCATCCAGGTGGCGCTGCTCAACGTGCTCGAGGAGCGAGACATCCAGGTCCGGGGCTACCAGCTCCGGCTGCCACTGGACCTGCTCCTGGTGGCCAGCGCCAACCCGGAGGACTACACCAACCGGGGCCGGATCATCACTCCGCTCAAGGACCGGTTCGGCGCGGAGATCCGTACCCACTATCCGGTCGACCTGGAGTTGGAGCTGGCGTTGATCCGCCAGGAGGCGGATCTGGTCGCGGCCGTCCCCGAGCATGTGCTGGAGGTGCTGGCCCGTTTCGCCCGCGCGGTGCGGGAATCCCCGTCGGTGGACCCGCGCTCCGGAGTTTCCGCTCGATTCGCGATCGCCGCCGCTGAGACGGTTGCCGGTGCCGCGCTGCGTCGTGCCGGCCTGCTCGCCGCCTCCGACGACGCGGACGGTCGGCCGGAGGCCGCGGTGGCCCGGGTCGGTGACGCGGTGTCGGTGACCAGCACGCTGCGGGGCAAGGTGGAGTTCGAGAGCGGCGAGGAGGGGCGGGAGATCGAGGTCCTGGCTCACCTGCTGCGGACCGCGACCGCCGAGACGTTCCGCGCCCACCTGGCCGGGCTCGACCTGTCCGGGTTCACCGCCCTCGTCGAGGACGGGGCGGCGATCGAGACCGGGGAGCTGGTCGGTTCCGCCGAGCTGCTGCGCCAGGTGGGCACCGTGCCCGGCCTGGCCAAGGTTCTCGACCGGCTCGGCCTGGGCGACGCGCCCACCCCGGAGGAGGCCGCCGCGGCCGTCGAGTTCGTGCTGGAGGGGTTGCACCTGACCCGCCGGCTCGGCAAGGACGTCACCGAGTCGGGGCGCACCGTCTACGGCGGCCGGGGCTGACCATGGCCGGCAACCGGTTCCGGTACGGGCAGTGGAACGGCGGCCCCGATCCGCTGGCACCCCCGTACGACGTGCGTGAGGCGGTGGACGCGGTCGGCGCCGAGGTGCTGGCCGGCGGCAGCCTGCGGCAGGCGCTGCGCGATCTGCTGCGCCGTGGTCCGCAGGGGCGTGGCGGGTTGGACGACCTGGCCGCCCGGGCGCGACGGCTGCGCCGCGAGGCGCTTCGTCGCGGCGACCTCGACGGCGCGGTGACCCGGGCACAGGCCCTGCTCGACCAGGCACTCGCCGCCGAACGTGACGAACTGCGGGAGCGCGACGACGACGGCGCGCGGTTCGCCGAGTCGGTGCTGGACAACCTGCCCCGCTCCACGGCTCGTGCGGTCGAGGAGCTGTCCGGCTACCAGTGGGCCAGCGAGGACGCCCGTCGTTCGTACCAGCAGATCCTCGACCAGCTCCGGGACGACGTCCTCGGTCAGCGCTTCGCCGGGCTGCGCGACGCGGTGCGCGCGTCCGCCGACCCGGCCGCGCAGCAGCGGCTCGCCGAGATGATGCGGGACCTGAACGACCTGTTGGCCCGGCACGGCCGCGCGGAGGACACCACCGACGCGTTCGCCGAGTTCATGCGGCGGCACGGCGACTTCTTCCCCGAGAAGCCCGAGACGGTCGACGAGTTGATCGACGTGCTGGCTCGCCGTTCGGCGGCGGGTGAGCGCCTGATGAACTCGCTGTCCGACCGGCAGCGCGCCGAACTGGCCGGTCTGATGCAGCAGTCGCTCGGCGACCGCCTGGCCGGTGAGCTGTCGGCGCTCGACGCGAACCTGCGGGCGCTGCGGCCGGACCTGCGCTGGGGGCGCGGCGAGCGGGTCCGGGGCGACCAGCCCCTGGACTACGCGGACGCGGCCGGCGCGCTCGGTGAGATCGGTGAGCTGGACGACCTGCTGGACCAACTCGACCAGGAGCACCCCGGGGCCACGCTGGACGACGTGGACGTCGACGCGGTGGCCCGGACGCTGGGCCGGGACGCGGCTGACGACGTCCGCCGGTTGCGTGAGCTGGAACGGGAGTTGCGCCGGCAGGGCTGGGTGGGCCGGGACGCGGACGGGCTGACGCTGAGTCCGAAGGCGTTGCGCCGGCTCGGTGGCACCGCGCTGCGGCGGGTCTTCGCCGACCTGACGGCCGGGCCGCGGGGCCAGCACGACCTGCGGTCGGCGGGTGCGGCCGGCGAGGTCAGCGGTGCGTCCCGCCCCTGGGAGTACGGCGACGAGCAGCCGTTGGACGTGGTCCGCACGCTCACCCGGGCGGTGCGCCGGGCCGGGCCGACGGTTCCGCTACAGCTCGAAGCGGACGACTTCGAGGTGGTGGAGACCGAGAAGCGTGCCTCGGCGGCGGTGGTGCTCTGCGTCGACCTGTCGTACTCGATGATCTCTCAGGGTCGTTGGGGGCCGATGAAGCAGACGGCCCTGGCGTTGGCGCACCTGATGGAGACGCGTTTTCCGCAGGACGCCCTGCAGATCGTCGGCTTCGGCCGGGAGGCGACGACGCTCACCCAGCAGGAGCTGGCCGCCGTGGAGCCGGATCTGGAACAGGGCACCAACCTCCAGCACGCGCTGCGGTTGGCCGCCCGGCACCTGCGCCGCCATCCGGACGCCGAGCCGATCGTCCTGGTGGTCACCGACGGGGAGCCGACCGCACACCTGGACCCGGACGACGGGGAGGCGCTGTTCCACTGGCCGCCCCTGCCGGAGACGATCGAGGCGACGGTCCGCGAGGTGGACCGGCTCAGCCGCTACGGCGCCACGCTCAACCTGTTCATGCTCGGCGACGATGACGGCCTGCGGCGTTTCATCGACGCGGTGGCCCGACGTAGCCGTGGCCGCATGTTCACCCCCGACACGGACGACCTGGGCGAGTACGTCGTGTCCGACTACCTCCGGTCCCGCCAGTCCCGCCGCTGAACGTCCACCGTGTCGATCGAGGGGTTGTGGTGGGTGGCGAATGCCGCTCGTCCGGGTGAACCGGGCACCACAAGGCCATGATCGACACGGTGGGCGGGTGGGGTGGGGGTGTGGTGGACAGTGGCGGGTTGCGGCGGGCCTATGACGGGGTGTTCGCCGAGATCGACGGGGCGACGTTCGGGCCTGCGCCGCAGGGGCAGCTCAGCGCCGAGCAGATCGTCGCGCACCTCGTCGCCAACGACGAACTGATGATCCAGGCGAGCGAGGCGTTGCTCGCGGGGTCGCCGTTCGCCTACTACGAGCTGGAGGAGGACATCCACCGTCCGCAGCTCGACGCGTTGGCCGCCGAGCAGGGTGGACTGCGTGGTCTGGCGGCCCTGCTGCACGACACCAGTGACCGGCTCTGCGGACTGGTCACCGAACTCGGCCTGGCATCGGAGGCGCCGGTGGAGACCCACCTGCGCGAGGGCTTCGACCTGATCGTCGACGAGCCGTTGCCCTGGTCCCGCACGCTCGACCTGCACGCCCGGGTTCACCTCCCCAAACACCAGGCCCAGCTCCACATGCTCCGCCGCTGACCCACCCCGGGACCTCGCCGATCTTGCACTTTCTGCGCCGACAAAAGCGATCATAAGGGGCGTTTCAACAACAGAAAGTGCAAGATCGCGGGGCCGGGGCCGGGGCCGGGGCTGGGGCTGGGGTCAGGGTGTTGCCAGCTCTGGGCGGGGGTGGAAGGTGCGGCGGTACGTCGACGGGGCCACGCCGACGCGCTGGTGGAGTTGTTGACGGAGGGCGGCAGTCGTGCCGAAACCGCAGCGGCGGGCGATCTGGTCGACGGTGAGGTCGGTCGTCTCCAGCAGCAGTCGGGCGTGGTCGGCACGTTGACGCAGCAGCCACTGGGCGGGGCTCAGCCCCGTCTCCGAGCGGAAGCGTCGGGTGAAGGTGCGGACGCTCATCCGGGCCTGCTCGGCGAGGTCGCGCAGGGCGATCGGCTCGTGCAGCCGCTGCCGGGCCCACTCCCGGGCGGCAGCGGTGCTCGCATCGGTGGCCTTCGGCACCGGCTGTTCGATGTACTGCGCCTGCCCGCCGTCGCGCCACGGCGGCATCACGCAGCGGCGGGCGGCCCGGTTGGCGATCTCGCTGCCGTGGTCGAGGCGGATGACGTGCAGGCAGAGGTCGATGCCGGCGGCCACTCCGGCCGAGGTGAGCACCCGGTCGTCGGCGATGAAGAGCACGTCAGGGTCGAGGTCCACGCGGCCGTGCAGGCGGCGGAACTGATCGGCGTACGCCCAGTGGGTCGTCGCCCGGCGGCCGTCGAGCAGGCCGGCCGCGGCCAGCACGAACGCTCCGGTGCAGATCGACATGATCCGGGCACCCCGCTCGTACGCCGACCGTAGTGCCTCGGCCACCTCGTCGTCGATGCTGCCCGACGTCAGCGCATCGCCGTCGTGGATGCCCGGGACGATCACCGTGTCGGCGGTGTCGAGGAGTTCCAACCCGTGGTCCGGGAGCACCTGGAAGCCGGCGGTGCTGCGGACCGGCCTCCCGCCCGGGGTGCACACCCGCACGTCGTAGCGGTACGCGTCGTCGGCGCCCCGGGCGGTGCTGAAGACCTGGGACGGAGTGCCCAGGTCGAGGCCGACGACCTGGTCGAGGGCGAGGACGGCGATCCGGTGCGGGCCAGTGCTCATGGCCTGATTATTGCGTATGATGGCTTTCCGGCCACTCGCCGAGCAGGCCGGCCCAGCTCAGACTTGTCCCGTGACCAAGAACCGTCGCCTGCATCCCGCCTGGCTGGTCGCCGCCGTCGCCTTCGTGGCGCTCGTCGGCGCGGCCGGGTTCCGCGCTACCCCGTCGGTGCTGCTGCACCCGCTGCACGCGGAGTTCGGCTGGCCGCTCGCCACCATCTCCGCGGCCGTCTCGGTCAACCTGCTCCTCTACGGGCTCACCGCGCCGTTCGCCGCCGCGCTGATGGACCGGTTCGGCATCCGCCGGGTCGTCTCGGTGGCGCTGCTGCTGGTCGCCGCCGGTAGCGGTCTGACGGTGTTCATGACCGCGAGCTGGCAGCTGCTGCTGTGCTGGGGTGTCCTCGTCGGTCTGGGCACCGGCTCGATGGCGCTGGCCTTCGTGGCGACCGTCACGGGGCGCTGGTTCGTCCGTCGGCGGGGCCTCGTCACCGGGGTGCTGACCGCGGGCGGGGCCGCCGGGCAACTGATCTTCCTGCCGCTGATCGCCGTGCTGGTGCGCGACCACGGTTGGCGCACGGCGGCCCTCGTCGTGGCCGGAGCCGGCCTGGCGGTCGTACCCCTGGTGGTGTGGCTGCTGCGCGAACACCCGGCGGATCTCGACCTGCCCGCCTACGGCGCGACCGAGGTCGTCGCGGCACCGCCGCCGACCGGAGGCGCGGCGACGCGGGCGCTGGGCGCGCTGGCCGCCGCAGCCCGGACGCGGCCCTTCTGGCTGCTGGCCGGCGGGTTCGCGATCTGCGGCGCGACAACGAACGGCCTCGTCGGCACCCACTTCGTGCCGGCCGCGCACGACCACGGCATGACCGAGACCACGGCAGCGGGACTGCTCGCGCTGGTGGGGCTCTTCGACATCGTCGGCACGATCGCCTCGGGCTGGCTCACCGACCGGGTGGACAGCCGGCTGCTGCTCGGCGCGTACTACGCGCTGCGCGGGCTGTCGCTGCTGGTGCTGCCCAGCCTGTTCGCGGGCAGGGCCGAGCCGAGCATGCTGGTGTTCATCGTCTTCTACGGCCTGGACTGGGTGGCGACGGTGCCGCCGACCGTGGCGCTGTGCCGCGAGTACTTCGGGGGTGCCGGGGCGGTCGTGTTCGGCTGGGTGTTCGCCGCCCACCAGTTCGGGGCGGCCCTCGCCGCGACCGGCGCGGGGCTGGTGCGCGACCGGCTCGGCGACTACGCGCTGGCCTGGTACGTGGCTGGCGCGTTGTCGATCGGCGCGGCCGGGTTGTCGTTGCTGCTACGCCGACGGCCGGGCCGGCCGGTGCCGGAAGCGGTCCTCGTCGCCGCGACCGCGCCGCGCGCGTGGAGCTTCCGGGGCTAGCCGACCGTCCACTGCTGGGCGGGGCGGCCGTCGCAGGGCCGCTGCCGGATCTCGTCCCCGGCCTCGGCGCCGTCGTCCTCGGCCTGCGCGCACTTGCCGCTGTGCACCGCCACCAGCAGCACCGGGCCGGCGCCGGTGGCGGTGAGTCGCCACTGCTGGTTGGCCTGACCGTGGCAGGGGAACTGCATCATCCGCGCGCCGTCGTCACCGCTGCCGCCCTCGACGTCGAGGCACTGCCCGTGGGCGGCGTTGGTGAGCGTCGCCGCGTCCGGTCCGACCGGGTTCACCACCCACTGCTGCTCCGGGCCTCCGGTGCAGGGGGCCAGCTCGGCCCCGGCCTTCTCACCGTCACCGTCGAGCCCGAGGCAGAGGCCCGAGGGCGACCGCAGCACGTGGGGCCCGGTGCTGGGGACGGCCGGCGTGGCCGACGGTGTCGGCGACGGCTCGGCCGACGGCGTCGGGCTCGGCTCGGCTTCCGGGGCGGTCGGCTCGGCCGCGCTGGACGGTGCGCCGACGGTCGCCGGTACCACCGGCTCGTCGTCGCCGTCGAGCAGACCGGTGGCGAAGACCACACCAAGGAGTACGCCCACCAGCCCGACCGCCAACGCCACCCGCAGCAGCGGGTCGGCCAGCGGCCCCGAGCTGGCTCGGCGCCGGCCGCCGTAGACGGTGCCGGCGGGGTCGGGGCGTTCCTCGGGGGCGGGCATAGGCGCCATCCTCACCCACGGCGGCGCGCCGGAGCCAGTCCGGCGACCGCGGCGGCGCTCAACGAGTGGGCTGCGGATCGGTGACGTCGGCCACAGTGGCGTCGAGGGCGGCGATGGCGGCGTCGGCGTTCACCGCGACGGCGAGACCCCGCTCGCCCGCACCCAGAGTGATCTCCCGGCCCCGCAGTCGCTCGTCGGCGATCACCGGCCACGCCGTGCTCGCGCCGAACGGGGTGATGGTGCCGCGCTCGTACCCGGTGGCGGCCAGCGCACCCGCCGCGTCCGGCATGGAGATGCGGTGCACACCGAGCAGGGCGCGCAGCTTGGGCCAGGAGACGACCCGGTCACCGGGGGTGAGCACGAACAGGTGGTCGTCCTCGCCACGGCGCACGACGATCGTCTTGACCACGTCCGGGATCGCCACACCGCGGACGGCGGCGGCCTCCGCGAGACTGCCGACCGCGCCGTGACTGACCAACCGGTACGGCAGTCCGGCGGAGTCGAGTGCGACGATCGCGGGCGACGGCATGACCGCCACGGTAGCCGGCGGACCTGCTGTGGGGCGGGAAACAGCAGGCGAGGACATCCCACGATTTTCCGGGTCCAGGCGTAAGGTGATCACATGCGCGCTGAGCGTGTGGATCACCCCATTGACCATGATCAAGCGGTGGACACGTTGCGGCGGTCGTACGCCGCGGTGCCCACGGGCGAGCCTGTCCGGCTGGCCAAACGCACCTCCAACCTGTTCCGTCCCCGATCCGCTCCCCGCACTCCGGGCCTCGACGTGAGTGGCCTGAACGGAGTGCTCTCGGTCGACGAGACCGGGCGTACCGCCGACGTGCAGGGCATGTGCACGTACGAGGACCTGGTCGACGCCACGCTGCCGCACGGGCTGATGCCGTTGGTGGTGCCGCAACTGCGCACGATCACCCTGGGCGGCGCGGTGACCGGCCTCGGGATCGAGTCGACGTCCTTCCGCAACGGCCTGCCCCACGAGTCCGTACGCGAGATGGACATCCTGACCGGCTCCGGCGCGATCGTCAGCGCCCGACCGGACGGGGAGCACGCCGACCTGTTCCGCGCGTTCCCCAACTCGCTGGGCAGCCTCGGCTACGCCACCCGGCTGCGCATCGAGCTGCAACCGGTCGGCCGGTACGTGGCGTTGCGCAACATCCGGTTCACCCAGCTGGAGGCGCTCACCGACGCGATCGCCGAGGTGACCGCCACCCGAGCCTGGGCCGGCGAGCCGGTCGACGCGCTGGACGGCGTGATGTTCAGCCCCGGTGAGGCGTACCTGGTGCTGGGTACCTTCACCGACACGGCCGACCCGCCCAGCGACTACACCGGCCAGGAGATCTACTACCGGTCGCTGCGTCAGCGCACCCGCGACGTGCTGACCGCGTACGACTATCTGTGGCGCTGGGACACCGACTGGTTCTGGTGCTCCGCGGCGTTCGGGGCGCAGCATCCGGTCGTGCGCAGGCTCTGGCCGGCGCGTTACCGGCGCAGCGACGTCTACCACCGACTGGTCCGCCTCGAACACCGGCACCAGGTGGCGGCCCGGATCGACCGGCTGCGCGGCCAGCCGGCCCGGGAACGGGTCGTGCAGGACGTGGAGATCCCGCTGGACCGGATGGCCGACTTCCTGCGTTGGTTCTCGGCCAGCGTGGGGATGACCCCGGTGTGGCTCTGCCCGTTGCGGTTGCGCGAGCCGGAGGGTCCCGGTTCCGCGCGGTCGTGGCCGCTGTATCCGCTCCACGCGGGGCAGGACTACGTCAACATCGGGTTCTGGGGGAGTGTGCCGATCGCGCCCGGCGCCGCCGACGGCGACGTCAACCGCACGATCGAGCGCAGGGTGTCGGAGTTGGGCGGGCACAAGTCGCTCTACTCCGACGCGTACTACGACCGGGACGCCTTCGATCGCCTCTACGGCGGCGAGACCTGGCGCGCGGTGAAGGACCGCTACGACCCGGACCACCGGCTGACGGGACTGTACGAGAAGGCGGTAGCACGAGCATGAGCCTGACCGACCGAGATCAGGGGGCGGCGAGCGTCCCCGCCACCCCGCCGGCGGGGGGCCGGCGCACCGGTCCGACCGTCGCGGATGTCGTCCGCGCGGTCACCGGCGGGCCGTTGCCGATCCGCATCGTCGGGTACGACGGCAGCGCCGTCGGGCCGACCGATGCCGGCATCACCCTGTCGATCCGTTCCGAGCGGGGACTGTCGTACCTGCTCACGGCCCCCGGCGACCTGGGCATGGCCCGGGCGTACGTCAGCGGCGACCTGGCGTTGCAGGGGGTGCACCCGGGTGACCCGTACGAGGCGCTGCGGGTGCTCAAGGACGAGCTGCGGCTGCGCCCACCGTCGGTGGCCGACGGCGTGGCGCTGGTGCGGGGGCTGGGCTGGGAGCGACTGCTGCCGCCGCCGGCCCCGCCGCAGGAGGCCCAGCCGCGCTGGAAGCGGGTGGTGAACGGGCTGCGGCACTCCCGGGTCCGCGACAGTACGGCGATCTCGCACCACTACGACGTCTCGAACGCCTTCTACGAGAAGGTGCTCGGCCCGTCGATGACGTACACCTGCGCGGTGTACCGCTCCCCGGACGACACCCTGGAGCAGGCCCAGTCGGCGAAGTACGACCTGGTCGCCGGCAAGCTCGCGCTGAAGAAGGGCATGCGGCTGCTGGACGTGGGCTGCGGCTGGGGCGGCATGGTCCGGCACGCCGCGCGCGAGTACGGCGTCAAGGCGCTCGGGGTGACCCTGTCGAAGGCGCAGGCGCAGTGGGCGCAGGCCGCGATCGAGCGGGAGGGTCTGACCGAGCTGGCCGAGGTGCGGTACCTGGACTACCGGGACGCGCCGGCGGAGCAGTTCGACGCCATCTCCTCGATCGGGCTGACCGAGCACATCGGGGTGCGCAACTACCCGTCCTACTTCGGCGCGCTGCGGTCGCGGCTGCGCACGGGCGGGCGGTTGCTGAACCACACCATCACGCGGGCCGACAACCGGGCGCCGCACCGCTCGGGCGCGTTCATCGACAGGTACGTGTTCCCGGACGGCGAGCTGGCCGGCCCGGGTCGGCTGATCAGCGAGGTGCACGACGCCGGGTTGGAGGTGCACCACGAGGAGAACCTGCGCCAGCACTACGCGCTGACGCTCGCGGCCTGGTGTCGCAACCTGGTGGAGCACTGGGACTTCTGCGTCTCCGAGGTGGGCGCGGGGACCGCCCGGGTGTGGGGTCTCTACATGGCTGGCTCGCGGATGGCGTTCGAGCGCAACGGCATCCAGCTGCACCAGGTGCTGGCCACCCACAACGGCCCGGACGGTGTGAACGGCTACCCGCTGCGACCCGACTGGTTGCCCTGATCATCTGCTGAACGTCGCCTGAAGCCGCGTCGAGAAAGTCGGCGCGGCTTCTCGCGAAGCGATTGACAAACAAGTTTTGTACGTACAAACTGATTTTGCCATGAGAGACGTCCTGTACCTGGAGCAGATCGAGCAGGCCGAGGTCCTGCTCAAGCCGCAGCGCGTGGAAGTGCTGCGGCAGCTGGCCGAACCCCGCACCTGCACCGAGGTCGCGGCCCGACTCGACCAGACGCCACAGCGCGTCTACTACCACGTCAAGCAGCTCGTCGCGGCCGGCCTGGTCGAGCTGGTCAACGAGCGCAAGGTCCGGGGCATCACCGAGGGCATCTACCAGGCCGCCGCCCGGTCCTACTGGCTCTCACCACGGCTGGTCGGGCGCATCGGGCTGCGCCGCGCCCGTGACGAGCTGAGCCTGGGCTACCTGCTCGACCTGATGGAGGAGGTCCAGGCCGACGTCGCCGCCCTGGACCGGACGGCGCCCGAGCTGCCCTCGATCGGCGTGTCCGGCGAGATCCGGGTGCCCGCCGAGCGGCGACAGGAATTCCTGCACGACCTGCAAACCGCACTTCAGGACCTGTTCACCCGCTACGGCGGCAGCGAAGGAGATGCCTTCAAGCTGGCCGTCGCCTGCTATCCGAAAGGGAACGACAATGAGTGAGCCGTTGAAGGTGCAAGCCCGTCTCTCCGCGCCCGTGGAGCGCGTCCGCCAGGCCCTGACCGACCCGGCCGAGCTGCGCCTCTGGCTGGCCGAGCACGCCGAGGTCGAGCTGCCCGAGCGGTACGAGTTCTGGGGTCGCTACACGCCCGAGGGCGACGCCCCGCATCAGCGTCTGCTGCACGCCGACGACGACACGCTGCGCTTCGCCTGGCTGCTCGACGGGGTCGAGACCACCACCGGGTTCCAGCTCGCCGACGACGGCCCGGACGCCACGGTGCTCACGCTGACGCAGAGCCACTTCGACTTCGCCGAGGCGATGAGCGGTTCCAGCATCCGGGGCGTGCTCCAGACGTACTGGGCGCTGTCCATCGCCAACCTGGCCGCGCACCTGGAAGGCAGGCCGCTGCTGCCGCGCACCGACTTCACCTCCGCCGACCTGCGCGGTGAGCTGGTCATCGCCGCACCCGCCGACAAGGTGTGGGAGTCCCTGACCGACTCCGAGCAGGCCAGCGCCTGGTTCGGCTATCCGATCGGGATCGAGCCGTGGGTCGGCGGCCGGTACGCCATGGGCGGCTTCGAGCATGGATACGCCGCCAAGATCGTCGACCTGGAGCCCGGCCGGAGGATGTCCGTCGACTGGGGACCGACCGGCGTCACGAGCTGGGAGCTCGCCGAATCCGGCGGTCGCACCACGCTCACCTTCGTGCAGAGCGGCTTCGACGAGACCAACCCGCCGTACGCCGCCTGGTCCGGCTCGGTGGCCGGGCTGTTCGAGCTGCGCCGATTCCACGAGATGACGGCCTGGCAGCCGATCTGGCTCGCCGAGGAGGTTCCCGGACTGGAGCCCCAGCCCACCCTCTGACCGCCCCGCCGTGATCGTGCTCGATCATCGGGCAGGGTCCAAGATCCGGACAACATCAGGGAAACTGCTGCCTCAGGCTGTCTGGAGGCAGCAGTTCCCTGTACTTGTGCGGATCTTGCAGCCCGTGGGGCGGGTTCGGTGACTTTTCGGGGTGGAGTGGGTACTGCCGGGCGATGTTCCTCATCTTTGGTCTGCGTACCAAGGTCGACCGGTCCGGTGTCGTGCAGGAGGTCTGCCGCCACTGCGGTAACCACGCCGCGCAGGTGATCACCCGCCGGTCGACCAAGTTCACCCTCTTCTTCATTCCGCTCATCCCGATCCGTACCCGGTACGCGCAGCAGTGCACGTTCTGCGGAGCCGAGTACGAGATCGCCAAGTCCGACGCCCAGCGTCTCCCGGTCGGCTGAGTCGCAGATGGCCCGCTTCCTGTGCTGGCTGATCGGCCGACCGTCGTCGGACGAGGCCGTGGTGCACACCGCCGCCCGCCCGCCGTGCACTCCGGGCCGGCGACGACGCCGACCCGTGCGTCGACCCCTGGCCGGCACCGCGTTGCCCCGCTCACCCTGGAACCGCTCCGCCGGCCGCTGACCTGATCCCTCGCTCCGCCAACGACTCACGCCGCGATGATCGCCCGGGGAGGCCGCACCGACCTGGATGTTCGGCCCTGGCGGCGTATCCGTGCGGTGGCTAGGCTTTCGGGGTTTGCCGTGGACCGGTCCGACCGATTGTGCACACACGACCAGGAGCCGGAGCGACCGTGTCGCGACAGGACGTGAAGCAGGCTGTGGGGCAGCTCAAGCCCGCCGGCCCGATCGTCGCGGTTGCGGTCCTGGCCGTCGAGGCGGGCTGGCTGGCCGCCGCGCTCCCCGGCGCCGCGTTGGTCAGCGACGTGGGCGCGCTGCTGGTGGCCGGCTGGGCGACAGTCGCCTGCGTGACCGTCGCCCGTCGACATCCGGCCCCACTGCGTAGGTTCTGGACCCTGCTCGCCGTCACCATGGCGCTCGCCGCGTCGGGTCGGGCGATCTGGACGGTGCAGCGGCTCGCCGGTGGCGACCTGCCGCACAACGCGCTGGTCGGGGTGGTCTTCACCGCCGGCATCCTCACCGGCACCGCCGCGCTGCTCAGCTCACCCTCCGGGCCGCGGACAGCGGTCGGGCGTGCGCGGACGCTGCTGGACGGCGTGATCGTCGCGCTGGCCCTGGTGCCGGTCGCGTGGGTGCTGGTGTTCCGCGGGGTCGCGTCCGCCGAGCTGGCCGACCCGGCGCGCACGCTGGGGCTCCTCTTTCCGATGTTCGAACTGATGCAGCTCACCATCCTGGTGGCGGTGGCCGGCCCGGCACGACCGCTGTGGCGGCCGATGCGCCTGCTCGCGGCGAGCCTCACCCTCCGGGTGGTCGCCGACGTCGTGTACGTCTCGCTGGTCGCCCGGGGTGACTACGTCGCCGGCCACCCCATCGACCTGTGCTGGCCGCTGAGCTATCTCCTGATCGGCCTGGCCACCGGAAGCCCTCCACCGCCGGACTGCGACGGCATCGACGAGGCCGCCGAGTCTCCGCTGCCGCCGTGGTGGCGGGTGGCGCTGCCGTACCTGCCGGTCGGTGGGGCGATCATCGCGGTGCTGCTGGCCCGCCGGCCCACCGGGCAGACCCCGCCGCTGGTCTTCGTGACCATGATGGTGCTGCTCGCTGCCCTCGCGGTGCGTCAGGGGTTGGCCGCCAACGAGAATCTGCGCCTGGTGGCGCGACTGCGCCGGCTCGCGTACGGCGACCAGCTCACCGGCCTGCCGAACCGGCTGCTGTTCAACCGACTGCTGCGTCTGGCTCTGCGCGACGGCCGGCCGGTGGCCGTCCTGCTGCTCGACCTCGACGGGTTCAAGCAGGTCAACGACCGGTTCGGGCATGCCACCGGTGACACCCTGCTGACCGGGCTGGCGGCTCGGATGCGGGCTGCCGTGGACGGTGACGGCACGATCGCCCGGCTCGGCGGCGACGAGTTCGCGGTGCTTGTCGAGGGGGACCGTCCGGTATCCCCGGAGCGCCTCGCCGAACGGTTGCTGGACGCTCTGCGCCCCTCCGAGGGAGAGGAGGGCGTGGGCGTGCACCCGTCGGCGAGCATCGGCATCGCCGAGTACGGGCCGCAGCACGCCACCCACAGCGACCTCCTGCGCGACGCCGACATCGCCATGTACGCGGCGAAGGCCGCCGGTAAGTCCGCGTACCGCACGTGCACCCCGGCGTTGCGCGAGTCGGCCGTGTCCCGGGCCGAGCTGATCGCCGACCTGCGCCGGGCCGTCGACGAGGAGCAACTGCGCCTGGAGTTCCAGCCGATCGTCGACCTGGCCACCGGCGCGGTGCGCAGCGCCGAGGCACTGGTGCGCTGGCGGCACCCCCGCCTGGGGATGTTGCCGCCGGCGAGGTTCCTGCCGCTGGCCGAGGAGACCGGCTTGATCCTCCCGATCGACCGCTGGGTGATCCACGAGGCGTGCCGGGCGGCGGCGACGTGGCGGGAACGCGCGCCGGAGGCGACTGTCGCGGTGAACATCGCGGCGGCGCACCTGCGCCGACCGGACCTGATCGCCACTGTCACGGCGGCGACCGCCAGCGCCGGACTGGCGCCACGGGCGTTGACGCTGGAGCTGACCGAGTCGGCGTTGATCGAGGGGACCGACTCGGTGTTGGAACGGCTGCACCAGCTGCGGGAGCTGGGCATCCAGATCGCCATCGACGACTTCGGCACCGGCTACTCGTCGCTGAGCTACCTGCACCGCATCCCGGCCACCGAGCTGAAGATCGACCGCTCGTTCGTGGCGCGGCTGGGGTCGGACGATCGGGCGTACGCCACGGTGGAGATGGTCACCCGGCTCGCCGGCGCGTTCGACCTGGCGGTGATCGCCGAGGGGGTGGAGACCGAGCGCCAGCACGACGCGGTCACCGCCATCGGCTGTCCGCGCGGCCAGGGCTATCTGTACGGGCGACCGGACAGCCCCGCCACGGTGGGCCAGAATCGGGCTTGACCCTGACGTAACGGCAGGCGGGAGCCTGGTTCCCGGAAGGGAGGGGAACCATGGCGTACACGGTGGGTCAGGTGGCGAGGATCGCCGGCGTGACGGTACGGACGCTGCACCACTACGACGAGATCGGTCTGCTCTCGCCGAGCGGCCGGACCTCGACGGGTTACCGCCGTTACGACGACGCGGACCTGCAACGGTTGCAACTCGTCCTGTACTACCGCGAGCTGGGTTTCCCGCTTGAGGAGATCACCGCGATCATCGACGACCCGGCGGCCGACCCGGCCGCCCACCTGCGCCGCCAGCACGAGCTGCTGACGGTACGGATCAAGCGGTTGCAGGAGATGGTCACGGCGGTCGAGTTCGCGATGGAGGCGAGCAAGTTGAACATCCAACTGACACCCGAGGAGCGGTTCGAGGTCTTCGGTGACTTCCGGCCGGAGGAGTACGAGGCCGAGGCGGAGCAGCGTTGGGGCGACACCGACGCGTACCGGGAGTCGAACCGGCGGGTGGCGCGGTACAGCAAGGACGACTGGCTGCGGAACAAGGCGGAGAACGAGGACTGGGGTCGGCGGATCGTGGCGCTGCTGACCTCGGGTGTGCCGGCGGACAGCCCGGAGGCGATGGACCTGGCCGAGGAGCACCGGCAGCTCATCAGCCGCTGGTTCTACGAGTGCTCGTACGAGATGCACATCGGGCTGGCCGACATGTACCTGGCCGACGAGCGGTTCACCGCGTACTTCGAGAACATCGCCCCCGGGCTGGCCGCGTACGTGAGCGAGGCGATCCACGCCAACGCGATCAGCCGGGCCTGACGGCGGTTCACTCCTCGACCGCTCCGCCGGATGGGGTGACCAGGAAGTCGTAGACGGTCCTGGCCATCCGGCGGACGGTCTCGTCCCCGGTCTCCATCGGCCCGGCGGTGAGGAACGCGACGGCGGTCTCCGTGCCCGGGATCAGGTAGTAGCCGACGTCGTGGGAGGCGTCCGGCAGGTCACCGGTCTTGTGGGCCACCGGTACGCCGGGTGGCAGCGCCGCCGGGATCTTGGTGTTGAGGGTCTGTTCGCGCATGAAGCCGATCATCAGGTCGCGGGAGGCCGGGGTGAGGATCTCGCCGTCCCAGACCGCGCCGAGCAGTGACACCACGTCGTCCGGGCTGGTGTAGTTCTCCTCGCCGCGTTGCGCCGCCGCGCTGTCGAGCATCCGCCGGGCCAGGATCGTCGAGCGCTGGTTCATCGAGTCGATCAGCGCGTTGACCGGCGCGAACCCACCCAGGTAGGTGATCAGTACGTTGGCGGCGACGTTGTCGCTGTACTTGATCAGGTACTGGGCGAGTCGGTGCAGCGTGACAACCTGCGGAAACGTCTCGAACTGGAGCTGGCCGGTGCCACCCACCACGTCGGCCGGGGTGACCAGCACGCCGTCGTCGAGGGCTACCTGTCCACAGTCGACGCGGCGCAGGAGTTCGACCAGGATCCACAGTTTGATGACGCTCGCGGCCTTGGGGCGCAACGCGCCGTTGACCGAGACCTGCTGGTCGCCGTACCGGCCGGACAGGTCCCGCACGGTCGCCCCGGCGGCGTTGAGGCTGGCGTCGGCGACGACCCGGGCGAGTTGCCCGCTGAGCGGGAACAGTCGGGCACCCTCGGCCGGGTCGGTGGGTGGCTGCGGGCTGGTGACCACGACGCCGGGCAGCTCCACCGGCTGGGCCTGCGGCCCGGACACCACGAGCGTGCCCGTGCTGCGCCCGACCAGCGGCACCCGGTAGCGGAAGCTCCGGCCGTCGACGGTGACCTCGCCGCTGGCCACCCCGGCGGCGACGCGCATGCCCGGGTCGGCGACCCGGCCGGTATCGCCGTCGCAGGCCCGGTAGCGCACGGTGTGCCCGAGCGAGTCCACCGCGAACGCGCCGCCGGGGAACGACAGCCAGGACACCTCGCTGGTCGGCGCCCGCTCCGGCGCGGGCTCCACGCCCGGCTCGTCGCTGCGCCCGCCCCCGTCGCTTGGTCCGGGACCGTCGGCGGTGGCCGGGCCGGTCGTCATGGCGACGACCAGCGCGACCGCCGCCGCGAGCAGGGAAGATGAGCGCTTCTTGTCGCTTTTCCTCACGTTTGCACGATAAGAAGCGGGGGAGGCGGATGGGGTTGCCGGGACGTCAGTCACCCGTCCGGGAGGGCTCGTCCCCGAAAGGGTGATGCCTCAGCGGCATCAAGATGACGCAGAGGCATCATGCGCAACACCGAACAGCCGGGTCCGCTCCGTCACACCACCAGGTCGAGCAGGAGTACGCCGGCGAAGCCGATCACCGAGATGAGCGTCTCCATAACCGACCAGCTCTTGATGGTCTGCCCGACGGTCAGGCCGAAGTACTCCTTGACCAGCCAGAAACCGGCGTCGTTGACGTGTGAGAAGAACAGCGACCCACAGCCGATGGCGAGCGCCAGCAGGGCCACCCCGGGCCGGTCCAGGGTCGCCGCGAGCGGTGCCACGATGCCCGCCGCCGTGATGGTGGCGACCGTCGCCGAGCCGGTGGCCACCCGGATGCCGACCGCTACCAGCCAGCCCAGCAGCAGCGGGGAGAGGTTGGCGTCCTTGGCGGCGTCGGCGACCAGGTTGCCCACACCGGCGTCCACCAGCACCTGCTTGAATCCACCGCCGGCCGCCACGATCAGCAGGATGCCGGCGATCGGAGGCAGCGAACCTCCGAGCACCGACGAGACCTGGGACCTGCTGAAACCGGCCTGGTAGCCGAGGGTGAACATCGCCAGGATCACCCCGGCGAGCAGCGCCACGATCGGCGTACCGATGATGTCGAGCGTCTTTCGGCCCGCCGTGCCCTCGTCCAGCGTCAGCTCACCGATCGCGCGGAGCAGCATCAGCACCACCGGCAGCAGCACGGTGATCACCGCTGGCCAGAACGCCGGGGTACGACGGGCGGTCTCCGTGCCGCTGTCGTCCACCGGCTCGCCCGGTCGACCGCCGCCCGGATTGACGAGATCGTCGTCGGTGAGCAGGTCACCGTCCACATCGGGGCGGGCGGCCTGGCCGCCGTCGGCGTCGCGGCGGGTGGGCAGCAGCGCGGCGGGTGCGGTCGCCGGCACGTACCGGGCGATGAGGTTGCCGAAGACCGGCCCCGAGATGATGACCGTGGGGATCGCGACGAGCAGGCCCAGCCCGAGAGTCAGGCCCAGGTCCGCGTCGAGCGACGAGATCGCCACCAGTGGGCCGGGGTGCGGTGGCACGAGGCCGTGCAGCACCGACAGGCCGGCCAGCGCCGGGATGCCGAGTTTCATCAGCGGTACGTCGGTCCGCATCGAGACGAGCAGCACGATCGGCACCAGCAGCACCACGCCGACCTCGAAGAAGAGCGGCAACCCGATGAGTGCCGCCACCCCGGCCATCGCCCAGGGCAGCGCGCGACCGGACACCCGGCCGACGACCCGGTTGACGATGCCGTCCGCGCCGCCGGACTCGGCGAGCAGCCCTCCGATCATGGCCCCCAGCGCGATCAGCAGCCCGACACCGCCGACAGTGGTGCCGACGCCACCGGTGAACGAGGCGATCATCTTGTCGGGCGCGACGCTGGCGACCACGCCGAGCACCGCCGCGCCGAGGATCAGCGACAGGAACGGGTGGACCTTTGCCCAGGCGATCAGCAGCACCACGGCGACGATGCCGAGCAACGCGGCGAGGACGAGTTGGCCGTCGCCAGCCGTGGTGACCGGCTCGGCCGGCGCGGCAAGGACGGTCAGCGGTTCGACGAGGGGTGGGTGCACGGCGATCACGACCTTCTCCGGTGGGGGTCGGCCCGGGGGTGGGCCGGCCGAAGGGCCTACATCGGTTCGGCGGGCAGGCCGGGCGCCAGTCGACGCATCGACGTGAAGGTGGGCACCAGCGCGTCGTACAGCTCGGCGAAGAGGGGCAGCAGCGCCGCGTACGTGGCGGCGGCTGCCGGGTCGGGGCGGATGACCTCGTCGATGAGGACCAGATCGGCCGCCACGTCGATGCTGGGGATCAGGCCCAACGCCTGCATGCCGAGCAGCGCGGCGCCGAAGCTCGACCCCTCGCGGCCGGCCGGGAAGCTCACCGGCATGCCGAGCACGTCGGCGAGCATCTGTCGCCACAGGCCGCTGCGGGCGAAACCGCCACCGGCCCGGATCTCGCGGACCTCGTTGCCGGCGGCACGTACGGAGGTGAGCACCAGCGCGAGCTGTTGGCAGACCCCCTCCATCGCGGCCCGGACGAGGTGTTCGCGGCGGTGCCCGTGGGTCAACCCGACGTACGCGCCGCGGGGCAGCGCACTCCAGTGTGGAGCGCGTTCGCTGTGCAGGTACGGCAGCATGATGAGCCCGCCCGAGCCGGCCGGAGCGCGGGCCGCCAGGGCGACCAGCTCCTCCTCGGACTGCTCGCCCAGGTCGGGCGCGAGCGCCGAGCCGGCCCACTTGAGGACGATGCCGCCGTTGTTGATCGCGCCGCCGACCGCCCAGCGATCCTCGGTCAGCGCGTAGCAGAACACCCCGCCCAGCGGGTCCACGCTGGGGCGTTCGACCATGACCCGCAGGGCGCCGCTGGTGCCGATCGAGCAGGCCATGATGCCGGGGTGCACGGCGCCCAGACCCAGGTTGGCCAGCGGTCCGTCACCCGCGCCGACCACCACCGGGGTGCGCTGAGGTAGGCCGAGGGAGGTGGCGGCCTGCGGGGTGAGGCCGGGCAGGACGGCGGTGGTGGCGACCAGTTGGGGCAACTGCTCCTCGGTGATGCCGGCGACGGTCAGCGCCTCGGTGTCCCATTCGAGGGTGTGGATGTCCATCAGGCCGGTGGCCGAGGCGATCGAGTGGTCGACGACCAGCGCGTCGCAGAGTCGCAGCAGCACCCATTCCTTGATGCCGACCCAGTGCGCGACGCGTTCGAAGATCCTGGGCTCCTGCTCGGCGTACCAGAGCAGCTTGGGCAGCGGCGACATCGGGTGCACGGGCGTACCCGTGCGCCGGTGCAGGGCCAGCCCGGACGGCACGGCCCGCAACCGTTCGGCCTGGCGGGTGGCCCGGGAGTCGGCCCAGGTCACCGACGGCGTGAGCGGGTTGCCGGCCGCGTCGAGCCCGATCAGGCTGTGCATGGCGGAGCAGAAGGCCAGGCCGGCGACCGGCACGGTCAGCTCGGCCACCACGATCCGGATCGACTCGACGACGGCGGCGAGGATCACCTCCGGGTCCTGCTCGGCGTACCCGGGGTGCGGGTCGTCGAGGGGGTACGTGGCCCAGTGGCTGGCGAGCAGCCGCCCGTCGGTGTCGTACGCCATGGTCTTGGTGCTCGTGGTGCCGATGTCGACCCCGACGACCACACCGGGCAGGGTGTCCGGCGGCATGACCCTCACCCCCTTCGTGCGGGCGGTGCGGCGGCGTCGCCACCCGGCTGCGGCTGACGTTACCGAGACAGCGACCACCCCGCACGACACGAGCGAAGGTGAATCGACGCGGCAGTATCGCCCTATCGTCCGGGTTGCTCCACCGTTCGGATAGTTCGCCCGTCCTGGCGTGTCCCGGCGGACCATCACGACTGTTAATCCGAGTGCACCCCGGATTGGTGGCCTGCGCGGCGAAGGAGTCGGCGTGGCAAAGACTGAATCGACGGGTTCCACCTGGCGGTACCGCTGGGCGCAGCGGCAGAACGTGCGGCGGGTCAGCACGTACCGCGGCGCTGAGACGGCCTGGCGGCGACGCGACGACGAGTTACGGCGGCTGCGTGCCCTGGCCGCCGACTTCCACGGTTCCGCGGCGGCCGGCGCGGGCCTTCCACTCGAACTCCTCGACGACGAGGTGGTGCTGTGGGCGCTGCCCGCCGCGCAGCTCGTCGAGGTGCGGCACACGACCGTGCTGCCCGCCCCCGATTTGACGGTCGCCGTGCCGGCCGCGCCCCTGCGTCCGCGTCGGCCGGACGGCGTACGCGTCACCGACGCCGGCGTGGCCGTCATCACCAGCCGTCGGTTGGTGCTGCTCGGCGGGCGCGGCCGGCGCGACTGGGCGTACGGCCGGATGACCGGTCTGGCCCACGACCCGGCAGCCCCGGTGAGCCTCGTCCAGGTGCTGGACCGGCGGCGTACCTCCGGGCTGTTGCTGCCCACCGACGCGGCGGCGGACTTCCGGTTCAAGCTGACGCTCGCCTTCGCCGACTCGATCGAGCAGCGCGCCGCGGTGCTCGCCCAGCTCGACGAGCTGATCGCGGAACACGAGCAGCTCAAGCCGTTCCGGCCGGCGGCGGCCACGCCGGCGCAGGCCCGGCTCTCCTCGCTCGTGCCCGGTGGTCGTCGGTCCATCGCGGTGGCGGCGGCCGTCGCGCTGCTGGTACCGGCGGCGCTTGTCGACTCGAACCCGTCGAACCCGACACGTGGCGCGGAGGTCGCCGTGGCGGCCACGCCGGCACCGACCAGCAATGCGTTCCCCGCGCTGCTGCGGCCGGCGATACCGCCGCCCGCGCCCAGCACCACGCCCAAGCGGAAACCGTCGCCACGCCCGTCGCCCAGCGCGACGTCCGGGCCGCGCTGCGGGGCGCCGGAGAACCCCCTGGGGTACGACTTCTGTGGCGGGACGCGGATCCGCAAGCCGGCCGCCGAGGTGTGCGACTGGTTCGACTGCGTGCCGCAGTTCTGGGCGGGACGGGGTTACCTGGTGCAGTGCCGGGACGGCTCGGTCAGCCTCGCGGGTGGGCGAGTGGACGCGTGCGCCGAGCACCGGGGCGTCCGGCGGACCGTCACGAAGTAGCGCGTTTTGACCCGAACGCTCGTTCAGGTCAGTCAGAATGATTGAGTGGAGATCCGTTCCGACGACGGTGCCCGGGTGCGGATCCGCCCGGTCGGCTACCAGCCCGGCATCGACCCGCCCGACGACCTCGACGCGGCCGCACCCGGCTGGCACGACTGGTTGCTCATCGAGGTGGACGCCCGCACCGCCGACGGTCAGACCTGGTCACACCACTATCCGAGCCTCATGGTCGAGGAGGCCCGCGCACTCGGTGGCTGGCTGCACGGGCAGGCCACCGCAGCCCTCGGGCTGAGCGCGCCGCCGGCGATGGTCCGGTTCACCGAACCCAACCTGGCGGTGCGCAGCCGGGTGCTGCGCCGCCGCCGGCTGGAGTTGATCGTGGAGTTCTCCGCCGAGTCCCTGCCACCGTGGATGCGCCGCCCATCCACGGCGATCTACCCGCTGATCCTCACCGTCTCCGCGGACGCCCTGGCCACCGCCGCCGAGCACTGGGCCGAACACTGCGAGGCGTACCCACCGCGTACCCGGTCGCGGTTCCCGACCCAAGGGCCACAGCCGTACCGACGGCGGGCGGGCTGACCGCCGGGCCGTGCCAGCTTCCTTGTCCCAACGCCGGACCTCCGACGGCGGCGCGGGCCTGTGTAGGGTGATCGTCGTCAGCCATGAGAGGAGGTGAGCCCGGTGACTACCCATCGTCATTCCTGGGCGCTCCTTTCGGCCGTCCCCCTCAGCTGACCTCTCGCGTCGGGGAGCGCCCTCCTTCACCGGAGGACAAATGTCTGTCTCCTCGTTCCGCATCGACGTTCCCGCTGCGGTTCTCGACGACCTGCGGGCTCGACTGGCCCGTACCCGCTTCACCGACCGCAGCGGCACCCGACCGTGGCAGGGCGGCGTCGATCCCGACTACCTGCGGGACCTGGTGTCCTACTGGCACGACGGGTTCGACTGGTCAGCTCGCCAAGCCGAGCTCAACGCGTACCCCCAGCACCTGGCCGTCGTCGGCGGCCGCAAGCTGCACTTCCTGCATGTCCGGGCCGCGCGCCCGGCCGGCGCGCCCGCGCCGTTGCCGTTGATCCTCAGCCACGGCTGGCCCAGCAGCTTCGTCGAGATGCTGCCGCTGGTCGACCGTCTGACCGACCCTGACCGGCCCGGCGGCGCGTTCGACGTGGTGGTGCCCTCACTGCCCGGCTTCGGCTTCTCGGAGACACCGGACGAGCCGGTCACCCGGGCGCTGCTGGCCCGGACGCTGCACGAGCTGATGACCGACGTGCTCGGCTACGAACGCTACGGCGCCTTCGGCGGCGACGTCGGGGGAGTGGTCACCGGTTGGCTCGGCGCCCTCTACCCGGAGCAGGTGGCCGGCATCCACATGATCCATCCACCGTTCCCGGCCAGCTTCGACGCGCATCCGCTGTCGCCGGCCGAGCAGGCGTTCCTGGACGCCGAGGCCGCGTACGACGAGACCGACGGCGGCTACAGCGCCATCATGGGCACCCGCCCGGACACCCTGGCGGCGGCGCTCGCCGACTCACCCGCCGGGCTGGCCGCGTGGCTCGTCGACAAGTACCGGGACTGGAGCGACAACCACGGTGACCTGGCGAACAGCATCGACCGGGACACCCTACTCACCATCATCACGTTGTACTGGGTGACGGGCACGATCGGCTCGTCGTTCCGGCAGTACGCCGACTTCGACCACAACACGCCACGACCCGACATCACTGTGCCCGCCGCGTTCACGGTGAGCACCGAACCCTCGCAGGCGAACTTTCCCCGTTCGATCGCCGAGCGGGCCTGCACCGACATCCGGCACTGGAGCGAACCGGGCCGGGGCGGGCACTTCATGCCGCTGGAGGAGCCCGATCTGCTGGCCGGTGAACTGACGCAGTTCTTCACCTCGCTGCGGCCGTAGTGCTGTCTCGGCGGCTGCTCCGGTTTCCTGCTGGAGCAGCCGCCGGCAGCGGGCTACGCGCTGCGTCCCGTCAATACTCTCCTTTCGGGCGCAACGGGATACATCGATCACGGTCGCGTTGCCTGTCACGTACGTGAGCGGTTGTAACGCGTGTGACCGTGACCTCTGTGGCCCACGTCCCCTGGCGGACCGCCTGGGCCGAGCGCGAGAACGAGCGCCGGCAGCGCGCGTACCGGCACGCCACCGACGCCTGGCAGCGCCGCGACGACCACCTGGTCCGGCTCCGCATCGAAGCCGCCAGCTTCCTCGGGTGTACGCAGCCCCGCACCGGCCTACCGGTGGAGCTCGACGACGACGAACTCGTCTTCCGCGTCCTTCCCGTCGCCACGCTTGTCGAGGCCGAGGCGCGACACGTCCCCGGGCTACCCACACCGGGCTTGTGTTCCTTCGCTGAGCCGTCTTGCGAGGCGCTGCCGCCGGGCCTGCGGGCCGTCGACACCGGCATGGCCGTGGTGACCAGTCGACGGGTGGCCTTCGGCGGTCGGGAGCATCGGCGTGAGTGGCGGTACGACGACCTGATCGGCCCCGCCCACCACCCCGACGTGCCGGTCACCCTGCTGCCCGACCGCGGCCGACTGGACGGGCTACTGGTCCCGTCCGGTGCCGTGGTGAACTTCCGCTTCTATCTCACCCTCGCAGCGTCCGTGGATGATCGCGCCGCCGTCATCGCGCGGATCGACGCGCTGCTGAACGCCCACCGGGCCACCCCGCCCGCGCCTCCTCTGTCGGTGGGGCCCGACGACGCGCCGCTGACGGCGGTACGCCCCGACCGACGGGCGGTCAGTGCTGCCGCCGTCGCCGCAGTGGTGTTCGTGACGCTCGGACCGGGCGCTCTGGGCCCTGGAGCGTCAGGTCCCGTCGGCCCAGTGCCCTCGGCGGAGATCGTCGCGATGGACCTGCCGAGGGCTGGGGCGGTCCTCGTTCCGATCGGTCCCGTCGGGCCGATGCCGGCCAGGACGCGGGTGGGCTCGGCCGTCAGTGCCGTATGGACCACCCCGCCCGCCTCGACTGTCCGGCCGTCGGCCCCGACCGATGCTTCTACAGTGGTGCCCCCTGTCGTAGCGGTGGCCCTGCCACCGGTCGCCGCGCCGCCCGTCGTCCCGACCCGTTCGGCGAGTCCGGTACCGACGCCGATCCCCAGCACGGACCCGCCCGCGTCAGCCCTGCCGACGCCGCCCGTCGCGTCGGCCTCACCGACGCCGACCCCGACTCTGACGGCTACGCCCTCACCGAATCCGGAGGTGCTGGCTATCTGTCTGGACCCTCTTCAGCTGCCGGTGCTGGACCCGCTGCTCTGCCCGTCCCCGGCACCGTGATCGGCGTCATCGCTGACTCTCGTGCCGCTGTCTGCTCAGTCCATGGTGCTGAAGTCGGGGACGGTGAGGGAGCCGTCCTCGGCGAGGGTGAAGCCGGGGTTCCAGGCGATTTCCCACAGGTGACCGTCCGGGTCGGCGAAGTAGCCGGCGTAGCCACCGTAGAAGGTCTCCTGGGCTGGCTTGGTCACCGTCGCGCCAGCCGTGGTCGCGGTGGCGATCACCTCGTCGACCTCGGCCCGGGAGCGGACGTTCTGGGCGAGGGTCACCCCGCCGAAGCCGTCGGTGCCCGGGTCGTCGATGCCCGCGTCGGCGGCCAGCTTGTCGCGGCCCCAGAGGACGAGGGCCAGGCCGCCGGCCTGGATGAAGACCGTCCCCTCGACCTCCTGGCCTCGCCAGCCGAGCTGCTCGTAGAACGCCTTCGCGCGGGCAATGTCCGCGACTCCGAGAGTGATGAGGGTGATCCGCTGTTCCATGGTCTTCAACCTAACGCGCAGTTCCGCCGCGGGTTCGGCAGGCGGCCCCGACGATGTGGCCGCCCGAGCGGCCAGGGCTGCACCGAAATCATCGCCGACACGCGTTGAATGGAGTTCGGTGAGATCGACCCAACCCATAGCATCGATGCTATGGGTTGGGGTAGCGTGGAGCTGGAACCAGAGGTCCGAGACTGGCTGGAGGAATTATCAACTGCCGACTTCGCCCGAGCGGCGTTCTACATCGATCTTCTGGCTGGCCGAGGCGTCTTGCTCGGCGAGCCGCACAGCAGACAGCTTGACGGCAAACTGCGTGAGCTGCGGTTTTATCTGGAGCGCGACGCAGTCCGCGTGACCTACTGGATAGCCTCCGACCGGAGGATCATCCTGCTGACGGTGTTCCGCAAGACGCGGATGCGGGAGGAGCGGGAAGTCGAGCGGGCTCGCCGCGCATTCGAGCGATGTGTGGCGGAGCGGCACATCGTGAACGAGGGGGCAGAGCGATGAGTGATCGCCTTGACTGGAACGACCTGCGTGAGCGCCGGATGGCGGAGCCGGGAGCGGCCGAGACGTACGAGGCCACCCGGATCGCCTTCGAGCTTGGCCAGGAGGTGCGCAACCTGCGCGAAGGGCACGGCTGGAGTCAGAGCCAGTTGGCGCGGGCCGCCGGCATGACCCAGTCCGCGGTGGCACGCTTCGAGGCGGGCGGGACCGTGCCGACCCTGCCGGTCCTGGAGAGGTTAGCCCGGGCTCTGGACCGACGGCTGGACGTCAGGTTCGCCTCAAACGCGGACGCAGCTTGACCAACCGCCGTTGAGGGCTAAGCGGCGATTGTTCGCGCGGTCGCGTAGACGTCGGCGGGTAGGGCGTGCTGGAGCTGCCACAGGACGCGCATGGGTCGGTCACCACTGTGGGACTTGTACGTCATGGTGCCGGCGTAGAGGTACGGCGGCGCGCCCAGGTCGCGGTCGGCGATACGGGTCTCCCGAACGAAGAGGTGCACTGTCGAGCCGCCCGACGTGTAGCGCTGCCCGGTCGCCGACGCCGCCGAGGTGGTGCTCTGCGACTCCCACTGGAACACCGTGTCGGTGATGGCCCGGTCGGCGTACATGGTGGTGGGGGAGTAGTGCGCTTCCGACTTGACCAGGGTGACGAAGAACAGGTCGGCCTGGGCGTCCGGCAGCCACTTCACCCCTTCGCGCAGCGACCCAGGGTTGGTCATGCCGAAGGCGGCGCACGCCTCGTTGCGGCTGTACCGGGCGTGCACCCGCAACGGCACCGCCCCCGCATCGAGCGCGGGCGTGACCCGGTGGATGCGGTCCCGCAGCACCTCGGCGACCTGCCGCAACTCGGCGCAACGGGGCGGCTCCTTCCACAGCCGTGCCAGCCGTTCGTCGCGCGTCGTCAACGGGGCGTTCGGCCCCCAGAGGCTGAAGTGCAGCATGTCCAGCAGCCGGCTGCTGCCCGCGTACACCTGCTGACCTGGCGCGGGCGGTCCGGCCGCGACCGTCGTCAGCAGCTCTAGCCGGTCGACGTCGTCGGTGTGCAGCATGCGACCGATGGCCCGGCCCAGCTCGCGGTCGTCGGGGCCGGGCGCGGCCGTTTCGACGCCGGCGAGCCGCCGCAGGCCGGTCCAGCCGCCGATGCTGGCCGATCGGTACACGTCCTCGATTTCCAGGCCGGTCTCGCGCAGGAACGTCGCCAGGGTGACGTCGCCGAGGTGCCGCAGCTCAGAGACCAGGCCGGCCTTCGAGGTGGGCAGTGCGCTCTTCAGGTTGGCGAGGACGATCTCCTTTGCCACCCGGTCCAGCTCGACGTGGCAGCCGCTGGGCAGGCTCGGGAAATCGTCGCGCACGGCCTCGGTGATCGCCCGCCGGCTCACCCCGGTCAGGGCGCGCCAGCGCAGGTCGAAGCGGAAGTTGGCGTTCTGCCCGCCGATGAAGTCGAGCACCGTGAGGCAGGGCTTGTCGTCGTCCAGTCGCAGGCCACGGCCGAGTTGTTGCAGGAAGATCGTGGCGCTCTCGGTGGGTCGCAGCATCAGGATCGTGTCGACCATCGGCAGGTCGACGCCCTCGTTGAACAGGTCCACGGTGAAGAGCACCCGCAGCTTGCCAGCCTTGAAGTCCCGCAACAGCCCGGCCCGGTCGGTGCCGGCCCGCGACGTCACTGCCGCAGACGGCACGCCGTGGTCGTTGAACCACCTGGCCATGAACTCGGCGTGCCCGATGCTCACGCAGAACCCGAGCGCCCGCATCCGCCCGACGTCCACCTTGTCGCTGACGGCGCGCAACACCGAACGCGCCCGCGCGTGGTTGCCGGTGTAGACGACGTCCAGGTCGGCCGGGTCGTAGCCTTGGCCGCGTTTCCACGCGAGGTGCGACAGGTCCACGTCGTCGTGCAGCCCGAAGTACTGGAACGGCGACAACAACTGCCGCTCCAACGCGTCCCACAGGTGCAGCTCAACGGCCGCCCGCCCGTCGAACCACCGGCGCACATCGCCGCCGTCAGCCCGGTCGGGGGTCGCGGTCAGTCCAAGGAGTACGCGGGGACGCAGCCGCTCCAACAGGCGCGTGTACGTGGGCGCCTCGGCGTGGTGGAACTCGTCCACGATCACCATGTCGTACGCCTCGGGGTCGACCTCGCGGCGGTGCAGCGACTGGATGGAGGCGAAGACGTGCTTCCAACCGTTGGGCTTCTCGCCCGCGACAAGTGTTTCGCCGAAACTGCCGTCCCCCATGACCTGCCGGAACGTGGAAAGGCTCTGCCGCAGGATCTGCTCCTGATGAGCGACGAAGAGCAGCGAGTCTGCTCGTTTCGCCCAGTGCAGCCGGCGGTAATCCAGTGCCGCGACGACGGTCTTGCCGGTGCCCGTCGCCATCACCACGAGGTTGCGCCAGCGTCCGTGTACCAACCGCTCGGCGTCCAGGTCGGCAAGGATCTCCGCCTGGTACGGGTACGGGCGCACGTCCAGGTTCGAGATCTCGGTGGGTGTCTGGTCGCGACGCTCCCCGGTGAGTGCGTGCCGCAGCCGCTCGGCGTCCCTGCTCGGGTCGTACGCCTCGAACGCCGGATCGTTCCAGTAGTCCTCGAACGTCGCGGTGAACGTGTCGATGACGTGCGGCTGCTCGATGTTCGAGATGCGGACGTTCCACTCGACGCCGTCCACCAGGGCGGTCTTCGACAGGTTCGACGAGCCGACGTACGCGGTGGTGGTGCCGTTGGTGCGGCGGAAGAGCCACGCCTTGGCGTGCAGGCGAGTGGTCCGCGTCTCGTACGACACCTTGACCTCGGCGCCCAACTCCTTGAGCCGGTCCAGTGCTCGCTGATCGGTCGCGCCGAGGTAGGTGGTGGTGATGACACGGACCTTGCCACCTCGGTCGATCAGGTCGCGGATGGCGTGCTCGACGATGCGCAGGCCGTACCACTTGATGAACGCGCAGAGCAGGTCGACGCTCTCAGCCGACGCCATCTCGTGGTTGACCTCGTGGCCGATACGGGGCTGGTGGCGGCCGTTGACCAGCAGCGCTCCGGTGGAGAGGGGAGTGGTGGGGCGTTGCGGGAAGGCTGGTAGCGCCGGTGGTGTGGGCGGGGCGGCGATGGCATGGAGCAGGTGCTTGGCGTCGGTGACCTGGTCTTGTTCTGTTGCTGCCCTGGGGCTCAGGGTGGTGATGGCGTCAGCGATCCGGTTCGCCATTGCGATCTGGTGGTGGAGTTTGTCGTCGCCGTTCGGGACGGACTGGAGGGCTCGGGCGGCCAGGGTGGCGATGTGCCGGGCGAGGGCGGTGTGCGCGTCAGCCGGGTCGAGGTTGTGGTGCTGGACCAGGGCGGGGTCGACGTGCTGAAGGCGATCAGCCAGCTCGCGGGTAATCAGGTGCTCGTACACACCCCGCTCAAGATCCGTCATTCGGCGACGGTATCCGGGAGGCTTGCTTTGGTACTGCTGGCTGTCAGGTCCTTGACAGTCGCGCCCGGCGCGACCCGAGATACCCCTCCTCGCCTCATCGAACTCGGATTGGCCCTATGCCTACTGGCCTGGCAAAACGCACTTCGACGCCAAGAGTTGAATCACGGGTAGATGGGCCTGGTAGATCTTGCAAGATCGACCGGAACTCAGCTGTCGAAGGCAGGTCCGCGACGGGGGTCCCGCTGGTGGGATCCGAGCCGGTATTGTTCTCGAAACACCATCTGAAGAGACGGGAGGTTGAGACTTGGCGCCTTTAAGGCTGACGCCCGTAGAGCAACCGCCACCCCGACATCCTTCAAATCATTGACCGCGCCCTCCCTTGTTGGTGCACGTCTGGAAGCGAAAATTACCGGTCAATCGTTCATGGGCTAGCAGCCTTCGATGCAACCTGCCGCCGTGGCAATTTTCAGGAGGGTGAGAATGGACGTAACTCCGGAGGTCTCTGCTCTTGCGGTGCAGGTGGGTGGAGCTCTCGTGACGGCGATGTTCGCGAGCGGCTGGGGTAAGGCGAAAGCGATGTTCGCTCGCGCAACGGGTGTGGAAAATGTGAATGATCAGAATCGAATTTCGGATCGGCTCGATCAGGATAGACAGCGGCTCGCATCAGCAGAAGCGGTCAACCTTCCATCGCTCAAGACTTTCGTCGCGGACAAATGGTCCGAGTTTGTGGTCGAATCGGTAATCCGCAACCCCGAACGCGCAGACGAAATACGCGATCTCTTGAGTGAGATGTTACAAGAATTCCAAACTGAGTCAAGCTCGGAGCCAGTAGTCCAAGTGGCGCGGGCTGACGGTTTCGGTAACAGCATTAATCAAGTTGGAAAAAATCAATATAATTTCGGGTCGGGTCGCGGCTAGTGAACCTATTTGAGCCTGCTCAGCCGCAAGTTGATGGTCCGTACATGCTTCAACACGCCGAGAGTGCAGGGGTTGGTGATATCTATCAGTCCTTAGGTGATCAGACCATATATCACAGAGATATGCTGCGAGGCGGCGGCGTTCTCGCTAGTGAGATTAAGGTGGTTCGAGACTCGCGTTTTGCTGAGCCGTTGGGCTTTGACCGGGCGAGACAACTGCTCTCCGCCGTCCCTGTGCTTGTGCTTGTAGGGCCAGAGAGAACAGGTAAGCGAACGACCGCCCTGAGGCTACTCTACGAGTGGACGCAGGCATGGCGAGCGCCCGAAGTTAAGATGCCTGTCCTGACAGAGCTCTTTGTTGACTGGGAGAAGCCATCGGTAGGGGAACTGCCGGCGCAGCCCCGCACGGCATATCTCCTGGATCTGGGTAGTGAAGTTCATCCGCTGCCGCAACCGTATGGCAGGGAGCTTGCATCCTACGGACAGCGGCTAAAGCTCATAGACTCGTGTCTGGTTATGACTGTGACACCTAAAGCATGGGAGGAATGTGCCGGACTAGGCTTGCCTTTCGCGACGCTCGATGTCATGCCTAAAGTGGCAGACGTTCTTGACCGACGCCTTAGGTCCTTGACCTCCGAGGGTTACCGCCTCGCGTGGCTCGATCACCAGCCACTGCAAGCAGCTATAACGACGGTTACCGAGCCCGAAGCTGCTGTTCGCTTGGCCGAGAAGATGGCAAGCGCCTCAGTTAACAATCTAGGGGATATTGACAATTACCTCGAAGAGTTTATGCGATGGCCGGATTACATAAAAAACGAATTCCGGCGATCGAGGCCAGTTTCGCATCGCGCACTGCTCCTGACGCTTGCGGTTCTGGGTAAGCAGTCGCCGGGGTTCATAACGAGTGCTCAGCAAGAGTTGCTTACGGCGTTGGGCGTGCAGTCAAAGCCCGAGGTTTCGATAGGACAACCAGACATTGAGGGCCGCCTGGCAGAGCTTGAGGTCAAGCTGATTGACGGCTTCGCCTTCCTCGATCGTGCCAGACCCGGATTGAGTAGAACCATCCTTAGGCATGTCTGGATCAATTATTGGGATCTCCACGATAAACTGCTTGATTGGATGGCTGGGCTCCCGGCGAGATTCGAAAATGGCAGCGGTATCGCGCCCCAGGTCGCGGTAGCGGTGGTTGCTCTCGCGATCGACGTTAAGGACCCCTCTATCATCGAGTCAGTGGCGAAAAATGCCGATCTGGATTCTCGTCAACGCGAACTTGCAACAGAAGTGCTGACGCTGGCCGTGCGGGATGCTGAGGTGGGCCAGTTCACGAGAGAACTTCTTCTTAAGTGGTCTAGAAGTAAATCAGTCGGCAACCAGAAGTCGGTGCTGCAAGTTTGCAATAGCTCCTTCGGTGTGGATTACCCGGGTTATGCGCTTACTCGCCTTCGCTGGTTGCTGCTTGGAGATGATACATCCGTAACCGAAGGAGCGGAAAAATCACTCCGAAGGTTGGCCGCGGAGATTCGGCCCGACGATCTCGTAATGCAGACGGCAGTAAGTTGGATAAAGCAATCTGGAGCGGTGCGGCGGGCGGGAAAAATGGCCTTCGTGGCTTTGGTTACCCCTGAGTCTCGGTACGCGCCCCATCTTGACGGCCTTGTTCGTAAAGCTGTCTCGCTGAACGCAGGCCATAATGCGTTGAAGGTTGGCTGGCGAGCCATATTGCGAGATTCTTCCCATCGCCATAAAGCCACTATTGTTATTCAGCAATGGACGGCAGCGATTGCAGCCGGGGAGCTGGAGGAGGAATCTGCATATGCCTTTCTCTTTGATGTCCTCTGCGAAGTGGCCATTGAGGATCTTTCAATATTGGAAGCGTTGATTGATCCCGTAAACCCTGGTTCGGATTCCTTCGGTGCGCTCCAATTCCGACAGCTCAGAAGGCAAGTCTTAAGAGCTGTCTTCGGCCGGCGAAAGTTGGAACCTGTTCCATTTCAGGCAGCAGTTGGTGCTGCTGCGCATCCGTCAGCTTCTGAGGATCGTGAAGCTCTGTGATCTCTTGGCCTAACTGTAGTCTTCGCCGGCGAGGGCGGAGATTGCGTTTCTCTGATCTTCTGCTAACAAGCTTGCCGGGAGTTCACGTTCGTGTGACATTGAAGCTTTCTTGGCGGTGGCAGCAGGCCGGGACGCGAGACAAGCGACATGGCGAGTTGCTTGTAAGGAGCCTTGTCAGAGGGAAATGCCAAGATTTGGCCTCTACACTCCCTCCGGATCGTTCAGAATCGGCTATTGGTGACGACTTAACTTTGGCATGCGGTGAACTTCAGACTAGTGACGATTATCCAGTCATCGTGTCTCGGGTGAGGGTCCGCGCTAAGTTGCGAAGACGTCAAGCTAGCATGGTCAAAGAATTCTCTGAACTCCGTAGACGCCAACATCTTGAAGCGCTAGCAACTCGCACTAGAGTGGAAGTGGCAGCATCGTTGCTTGCTGAGCCGGCTAATGCGCTAGCCTGGTTCGTTAGCCAAGAATCGGATCACGTGATGAACGAGCAAGGACTCGAGTTCATCCGTGCGCTAAGTGATAGTGTCGCTAGCGCAAGACCGGTTCTAGCTGGATCAGGCTCTAGTGAGCTCGCATCTGGTGTGATCCAGTTTGTGTCAAGGCTGCGTCCGGAACAGCAGCAGAGCCTTATTAGGGCGCTTCCGGAACTTGTCGAAATGTTCAGTCTCGGCAATTCTGAAGGTTCCTGACACCGAATTTGCCCGCCGAGAAGCGCGTGAGCGTATGCTTATTCTAGCTATAGAATTCAGCCTTTGCAGGGGCAGGAACCTGTTTCGTGCCGTTGTAGGAATAGGTGAGTCGGACTCGCGGTCAGATCGCCGTGGTGCCTCTTTGTTTTGAGGCAATATCGGCAAAGGGTGTCCAGTGGGCTGTTTCGTTATTACGGCGGATGGATTCCAGGCGGTTGGCAAACTCGGCCGCAACGCCCGGCGACATAGCGAGGATCGGCGCGGCGGCTGCGATCATCTTCAACTCGCGGGCTTCTCGCAGGACGCTCCAGGACGGGTCCAAGGTGACATTGAAGCCGTAGGTTGTTACCAACGAACGGTGTCCTCCTGCTCCCCTGAACCTCGCCTCGCCGACCGCGACCGCTGCTAAATCGACCTGCCATGGGCCTACGCATGTGGCATCGAAATCACACAACAGCGTCCGGCCCGACGACGTTCGGAGAAGGTTCCCTACATGCGCGTCTCCATGAATAAGCGTCTGCAAACCATGCTCGTTCAGGGCCGCAACTTCCGGCTCTAGGCGGTCACACCAGTCGGCCAGGAAGTCCCTGTCTGACTTGCTGAGTCCGTCGGCGTCAGCCAGCCGCCGCCGTGCGTCACCAACAGGGTCCCACTCTTGCAGTGGAAAGCTGGGCACACCGAGGGCATGAAATTTGCGAAGCACGGTACCGAGGTCTTCGGCCGTCAACTCGGGTGGATGCGGCGTGACGTATTGCCACACCGAAGCGACCAGGTCGCCGACTTCGATTGGCTGCTCTGCCTCGCGCGCGAGGCGGACGGTCGGCGCGTCGATGTCGGCGAACCAGCGCGCGAGGTGTACCACCTTCGCCACCCTGTCCCTTAGCTGATGGGTCCGTGCGATCCGGATGACGATCCCGGATCGGGGCAATGCGAATACGGCGTTGTTGGTCAGTTGCAGCAGTTGGGCATCATCGGCAGAGACGCGAAGGGTGGCGGCGATGTCTCGCATGGCCGCCGTCATTGCCTCCTCGGAGAGCCGCCCGCTCATGCGGCCTTCGCAGCTTGAGCGGTGAGCATCCGCTCGAACGATGCCACCTCCGGAAGCTCCCGGTGTCGAACGAGATCGCGACGCAGGTTCACCACCCGATCGATTACCCGTTGTGAACTCATCGCCTGTGCTTGCTTCAGCACCCGCGCCCCGACAGCGAGCGCCTGTTCGGGCTCATCCGCCAAGAACAGCGCGCTGCACAGTCCGACCTCATTGAGCACGGCGCTTCGCACGTTCCCAGCGCCAAAGGCCGCGATGGAATCCCTGCCCCACCGCACCGCCTCCGACGAGTGCCTGCGGTCTATCCGTGCCATGTCCCGGTACACCCGCCCGTACTGAGCAAACAGCTCGCCGCGGTCGTAGAAGGCCATCCAGGCCGGCTCGCGCTCCTTGTCGATGCGCTCGAACTGGTCGCTCGCCTTGCCGAGGGCGCTCAAGGCGGTCTGATGGTCCCCGAGCGCCGCGATGGAGGCTGCCTTCGCGCCCCAGAGCAGGGCTTTGGCCGCTGGTGTGGCATGAGATCCGAGCTGTGCGTAGGTGAGTTGCAGTGTCGCGAGGGCATCCCGGTTGTGCCGTAGGTGTTGAAGCTGCTTGGCCTGCGCGTACCGAATCATCGCGACCAGAGGGGCGTTATCGGCAGTCAATGCGGCGCGCTCACCGGCGACGAAATGCCGCTGCGCGTCGCCGTGCTGCCCAGCGTCGAGCGCGGTCCAACCGGCCAGTTGCCGGGCTGACGCCACCGCTGCGATGAAGGATGGTGTGACTTCGGCCGGGTGCGACCAATCAAGCATTCGGTATACCGATTCGGCGAACCGGGCCACCTCTCGATACAGCAGGCCACCCCCAGTTTCGCGGTCCACCGACCGATATAGCTCCAGCACGGCGTTCAGCCGAGCGATATCCGCCGTGCCGATTCGCCGGGGCTGGACAAGCTCGCTGCCGCCGAGCAGACCCGCACCCGCAGCGACAGCGGCGATACCGGCCAACAGGGCCCGTCGACCCTCGTCCGGCCCAGCACCCGGTGCGTCGGTTGAGACGCTGGCGCTCAGGGCTCTCGTGGCCGCTTGCTGAGGCCGTCCAGGGAGGGCGAACCAGAGACAAGAAGCCGGAATCCCGAGGAGCTGTGCCCAATGCGCCAGCCTGTCCAGATGCACCAGTGGCGACCCGTTCTCCACCCGACTCAACTGCGCCTGCGTGATCCCCAGCCACCCCGCCACCACGGACTGCGGCAACGCGACCCGCCCGTGGTACGGATGGCAGCGGTACGCCCGGATCACCCGCCCCAGATGCCGCTCGGCCAGCGCGAGTCGTACCGGCTCGTGGTCCCAGAAGTTCGCCGGCACCACCGGCGGCGCGCTCAACCGGTCTCGCTCGGCGGCCTGGCACGGCGTACACCGCCCGCTGTCGTTGTCCCGGGCCAGCCGTCCGCCGCACCGAGGGCAGTTCGCGTGTGTCACCGGCGGCTCCGTCCGTCTCGCCTCATCGAGCGTATCCATTGAACACGCTGCGTGGAGCACTGGTATACGCGCGACGCATATCGCCAATGGACCGCCAACAGGCGGCAACGGTTCAGGACGGGCGCGCCGCCCGTACCGCGTCGACGACCACGCCCCAACGCCCCGGCCCGTTCACCGAGTTCAGCGGCTTTCCGTCCGCCACCACCACGCCGGCAGCGCGTAGAACCGCCAGGTGCCCCGCATAGGCGGGATGCGCGGCCAACTCCTCCTTGGTGTGCGGGAACGCGATAATCGGCAGCCCCGCCCCCAGTGACTCGTTGAGGACGCCGAGCGCCAGCGTGTCGTTGATGCCCAACGCCCACTTCGTCACCGTGTTGAACGTGACCGGGGCGGCCACCACCACATCGGCGGGCGGGTGGGGCTCGGGGTCGCCGGGCATCCGCCACTCCACGCGTACCAGATAGCCGGTTCTTTCTTGCAACGCCGCCCGGTCGAGCCATGGCGCGGCGGTCGGGCTGACGATCATGCAGACCCGCCAGCCGTCGGCGATCAGGAGGTCGACCAGCTCGTCGATATTTTCCGCCGGACCCGCGGCGCAGACGACCAGATACAGCACCGGGCGTTCCGTCATGCCCGCAGTCTGCCCGATTCGACAGTCTCGGCGTGGAGCCCATACCGATCACGTATGCCGTCAACGATCACCGCGACATGCCGTTCTGCCTGGTCAGCCGCGACAGTCGACGCATGGCCCGGGGCGGGTGCTCGGCCCCGGAGTTGCGCCGGCCCTCATCGGCACAGCTCCTCCCGCCCCGGTGCCAGCCCACGATTCGACGACTTGGAGCCGGTATGCCCACCGTGATCGACGACGACCACCCGGTCCACGCGAGTCTGGCCGCCGCCTGGGAGTCGGTCGACGTGCGGGCCGCCGGCGATTTCTGGTGCACAGTCGAAGACCGCCGAGCCGGGCTGCTCCCACGCCGCGACGCGCCGCTGTTCTTCACCGCGCTGGGCCGCCTCCTGGTCGGCGGCGACGCGCCGGCGAATCGGGCGGCGCTGCTCCGGGTGCTCGGCCACGCGTACCGTCACTTCGACCTGCTCCCGCACGCCACCACCATCGGCGACGCGCTGCTCGCGACAGTCGCCCGCCACGCCCGGCCAGTGTGGACGCCGCAGCTCACCGTCGTCGCCGAGCGCGCCCTGCGCCACGCCAAGCACGCCATCCGCCGGGCCGCCGCGCACACCGGCGACGGCCGAGCCTGGTGGCACGTCGAGGTGATCGGCCACGATCGGCCGTCGCCCGACATTGCCATCCTGACGGTACGTCCCTGGCAGCGACTGCCGTTGCAGCCAGGTCAGGCCGTGCCGGTCTGTACGCCGCGCCTGCCCGGGCACTGGCGCTGGCTGTCGCCGGCCAACGCCCCACGCCCGGACGGCACCGTCGAGCTGCACGTCCGCGCCGTACCCGCCGGCACCGTCTCCCACCGCCTGGTTCATCAGGTACGCCCCGGTGAGCTGCTCTGGCTCGGCCCACCCGTCGACACCGGGCTGAGCCTCGACCCGACGGGCACCAACGATCTGCTGCTCGTGGCCGGTGGCACCGGGCTGGCGCCGCTGCGCGCCCTGGTCGAGCAGGTCGCCGCCGCACCGGACGGTCGGCGGGTGACGCTTGTCGTCGGCGCGCGCACGTTCACTCACCTGTACGACGCGGTCGCCCTCGACAAGCTGCAGTGCGCCCACGACTGGCTGACAATCGTGCCGGCCTTGTCGGCTGACCCCTGCGCCGAGCCAGCCGAGCAGGGCGACGCCCTGACCATCGCTCTCGACCATCACCAGCCGGGCCAGGACATCTACGTCTGCGGCCCACCCGCGATGCTGACCGCCGCGCGGTCACGGCTGTGCGCCCTCGGCATCCCCGCCGCGCGCATCCACCTGCCCAGGGGCCTTCGCCTGGCCGCCAGAGCCAGGGCGCGGGACAGTCGGGAGTAGGTCCCCGTGAAGCGATATACCTGTGAGTCATAACTATGACTCACAGGTATACCGCTCGTTAGGACAAGGCCCGCCGGACCGGCCGGTGCGCGGTCAGGACCACGTGTCGCCGAACTCGCGTACCCCGTCGACGTCCAGCGTGATCCGTCCGTTCTCGGTCCACTGGCCGGTGGCGGCGAGCCAGCTCGGGTCGTCGCGCTCGTCGATGTCACTCCAACTGTGCCGGTGGTGCCGCAGCTGGATCGGTCCGGTCGACTCGCCGGGCTCCAGCGTGCCGTCGATGAAGGTCAGCTCGACCCACCCGGGGACCGGCGTGCCGGGGATCGGGTAGCCCGGTGGTGCCGGCGTCGTCAGCACAGGCGGGCCGCCCGGCGGGACGAAGAACTGCACGGTCTGCCGGACCCGTTGGCAACCCAGCGCGGCCCAGTCGCAGTTCGGCACCAGCGACGTGTTGCCGCCCTCGAAGCGCAGGTGGTAGCGCACCCGCACCGCTCGCAGATCGAGCGGCCCGGTGCCGGTGTTGGTGACCTTCAGGAGGTGCTGGATCTGGTTGTTCGTCGGTGACCAGTCGAGGTTGAGGTAGCTGACCGTTGCGCGCCCGCTGGCGGTGCGCACGGTGACGACGGGCGAGCTGTCCGAGTAGCCGCCGAGCGCGCGGGCGGCAACCGCGATCCGGTACGTCGTGCCGGGCGCGAGGTCGGTCAGCGTGATCGTGGTGTCGAGGGTGGTGCCCAGCCAGCGGTACGTGTTGGTGCCCAGGGGTGCCTGCACCTCGTAGTTGATCGGCTGCTCGGCGGCCGGATCGCCAATCCAGGTCGAGGGTGTCCACCTGAGGGTGAGCTGGTGTGGCCCGTTGGCCACCACCATCGGGGTGCCGGGGGTGCTGATGGCCGGGCCGTCGGCACGGGCGCCGGTGACGGCGAGGAGGCTCGCCAGCGCGGCGACGGTGACGGCTGCGATGACGCGGCGAGCATGCATGGCCCGGATTGTAGAGATTCGATCACACGGCATCAATGTCTCTTCGTGCTTGCTGGTCATCTGCCGGATGCAACTTCCATAACTCAACCGAAGTCAACGGGTCGGATTGAAAGCCTTTCCTCGATGGTGCAGAAATGGCAATCGGGCCGATTGTCGCCGCATGACTGGTGATCACAGCGGCTGGTTCATATGCTTGCCGAGTGGTGGAGTCCACCGATTCCCCGCGCCTCCCTCAGGTCCCTGCGCGCTCACATCGCGAGGTGTCGAATGGTCATTTCTCCCATTTATCGGACCGCGCTGACCGCCACGCTTGGCTGGCTCATGGTCCTTTTCCTGGCTCCAGTCCCGGCCCACGCCGCGACGGTCGATCATTCCGATCTCCGTCCGGAGATGGCGAATTATCTCGCCGAACATCCGGGCGGTACGGCGATCAACGACAACGAGATCAGCTATCAGAACGGCACGTTCGTCGTCACCCTGCGGGCGCCCTTCGGGGTGCTGGCAACCGCCGACTGTCCCTCGGGTTGGTACTGCTTCTACGAGTTGCCCAACTTCGGGTACCCCCGTGGGCGGCTCTCCTCGTGTGGCCGTCAGAATCTGGCGACCTGGCAGTGGCAGGACCGGGTGGAGTCCGCGCACTACAACCTCAGCAGCGGGTCCGTGTCGTTCTACTACTACGGCACGAAGCTGTTCACCATCGGCACGGGCAACCGTGTCCGCAGCGACGCCGCGCCCTACCGGGAGTGGTCGAACTACGTGGACCGGTACTGCCCATGACGGTCATGGCGCCGCCACGGCCATCCGGGATCAGCCGGCACGGCCGTCCGGGATCAGTCGCAGCCGGGGCGCGCAGTCGTCTCGGTCCGCGTACTCGTCATCAGCAGTTCATGACTGAGGACCGCGCCGCCGACGCCGGTCAACTCGTGGCTGAGTAGCCGCCCGTCCTCGCCGAAGATCACGGTGTCGCGGCGGCTCTCACCATCGTCGGCGCTGAACCCGTAGCCGCGCCGGTTCGCCTGGTCGAGCTGCTTCTTGCGGTAGGTGATCCCCGGCGTCGAGGCCAGGTACGACAGCAGCACGGCCCGCTGGCCGGGCGTCAACAGGTGGTACTGGTGGAAGCGTGCCACGAGTCGCAAGGCTCCGGCGGCGTTGCGCCGCCCGGGCGGCAACTCATCGAAGAGTGTCCCTAGCTGGTCGTTCAGCTCACTCAGGTCCTGCGCCGGCAGCGGAAGGACCTCCGACAGCTCCCCGTCGGCGTACGTGTCCACGTCCGGCGGCTCGGTCGGATGCCCGCTGGCTGAGGTCGTCGTGACGGAACGGCCGGCCAGGCGGGAGTTCCACCAGAGACGAATCTCCTGATAGAGCTCGTCCTCCGAGCCAGGCTCGTCAGTTGCCTCGGCACCTCGGACCCGCCGGCAGATATAGGTGAAGCGGCCCGGCGGCACAGCCTCTCGCAGCTGTGCGACCTTCAGTGCCAGCTCGGTCAGGTGTTGGCTGGCCTCGTCCCGGGACGCTCCGCGATCCGGTGCCTCCGACTCGGCGCGTGGGTGGGGTGTGGGAGTCACCTCCAGGCGATCCAGCCCGAGGGGCGAGGGGACGGCGACAGCGGCGGCGGTGCCCAGGACCGCCCCGCCGACGAAGACCGCCGTGATCCACCGCGCGCCCACCCTCCGCATGGTCCTGTGCTTCGCGGCCCGCCGAGACCAGTCCATACCGTCGTTCAGCGGCAGCCTCGGCTGCGGTATCCCGTCCGTGGTCGGGGCCGGACGCTGGCGTGCCGACTGATTGCCCGCTCGCGGAGCGGGGTGGATCCAGTGGTCCACCGGGCCGGTGCGCCCTGCCCTCGCCGCGTTCTCGGCCTTCAGAGTGTTGATCGCCGGGCGGTGGTGATCGCCGTGCTGCGCACCCGGCACGGCCGTGAAGTTCGACCAGCCCTGGTCGAGCCGGTCGTCGCCCGGCCGCGACACCGACGGGCGCCCGGCCGCAGGCAGCGGCGCCGGCTGGTCGGTCACGCGGGGCAGCACTGGGAGCCGGGCCGGCGCGGGCGGCGTGATCGACCGGTAGAAAACGTTCTTGTACGCCTCCGCGGCCAGGCGGAAGCACCACCGACGTCCGGCGGCGCTGAGGTTGTCGAAGGTCGTGCAGATCAGGGCCTGCGCGATGAGGGAGAGCCGGAACTGCTGCTGCCACTCGCCACCCAGGCCGCTGCTGAACACGGCATTCAGGCCTGCCCGGTGGGCGGTGTCCACCAGCTCGTTCAGCACCGGCGGCAGCACCAGGCTCGGTCGCCCGGGCGACGGGTCGAGCAGTTTGTCGATGAGTGCCGTGGCCTGCGCCGACGGCAGCCCAGGGCCGTCGTTGGGATCGCGGGGTGCCACGTAGCGCAGCAGAGTGGTCAGCAGGAGGCAGACCAGGTCCCGGCTGAGAGGTGCCTTCTCCGCGAACGCGCCGAGATCGACAAGTTGGAACTCCTCGGGCCGCGGGAACCTGTCGAAGGGCACCAGGATGTTGCCACCGTGCAGGTCACTGTGTGCGTACCCGTAGACGTAGTCGATGCGGGTGGCCCCGAAACTCGATGTCGGCGCGATGAGCCGCAGCGCGTTCGGTAGGACGACGCCGTCCACGACGAACCAGTCGCTCGACGGGTCCGGCAGTCCGACGCGCTCCGCGAGGAGGCTTACGTCGGGCTGGACGCCGCCAACCTTCAGCTCCCGAGAGAGGTAGGAGCTGACCCTCCTGTTGCCGAGCGGTCGGCCCTTGTGGTGGTCGCCGTCCGGGTGCTGGTTCAAGTTGGTGAGAAGCTGCTCTGCCACGACGGAGAAGGCGGCAACGACGTACTCGTCGCCGAGGTCGTCGAAGGCGATCACCTGGCAGCCGCCGGCGGCGATCTCCTGGAAGGTGAGGATGCGGTCGCCGTCCAGATCCAGCGGAGGGTAGGGCTGTCGCACCAGGTGGCGCTTGGCGAACTCCTCGTTGGACAGCCGCCACGCCCGTTCGTGCCCGCCCGACTCCCTCGTCCCGCGGTTGTGCACCTTGACGATCAGCTTCTCGGCGCTGTTGCCGCCCCAGCGGGCGCGTCGGCTCAGGGTGACGGCGACCAGGTAGGCGTCGGTGTAGCCGCGGATCACCAGCGCGTGACTCGGTGCCCGCACCGTGCCGTCCAGTTGCTTCGCCCAGCCTCGTAGACGTCTTGTGGCTGGCGGGTCCTGGAACAGGTCATCGAGGCCGTCGTTCATGACCGTCGGTCGGTCCTTTGGTTCGAGCGGACAAGGGTGACCGGGTCTGTGTCGGCCGAAAAGAGTCGCGCGTGGGATGTGCGCGGCATCAAAGATTACCCCTGGAAAGGGCGAATGCGTGAGAAATTCGCAGCGATATGTGAAAGCTACTAAATGGTAGCTAAAAGATCACTGGGGAGAGCCGGTTCGCGACGGTACGTCACATCTATTGACCTGGATATAGACTCGTCACCAGGATGGGAGGGTCCTGTGACAGAGCGTACTGACTCCCTGCTCAGCCGGCAGAACCGACCCGACATGATGGCACTGTTGCACGCGATGTCCGTGTGCCACAGCCGGGCCCAACGGCTCGACAACCTCCGGATGGTGCTCTCCATCGCCATCGGCATCGTCGGCGCGGTCGTCGCCTTCATCGGCGTGTCGGCCGTCGCCGTCACCGCCGTCGGTGCCCTGTGGGCGGTCGTCAACGCGATCGGGCTCGCCTCCTGGTCGACCGGCCAGCTCCGTCGGGCGGCCACCCTCCAGGAGATGTTCGACGTACGGCTCTTCGAGCTGCCCTGGAACACTGTCGCGGCGGGCGAGCCGCTCGGTGCGGAGGAGGTCAGCCGTCTGGACCGCGCCTACCGGGGTGACGAGCGATACCTGCGGGACTACTACGAGGTGCCCCCGCTGCCCCGCCCGTACGACGTGCTCGCATGTCAACAGCAGAACCTCGGGTGGGGCGCTCGGGTGCGCCGACGCTACGCGTACGGCGTGCTTGGTGGTGTCGCGCTCTGGACGGCGGTGGGCGTCGTCTTCGCGGTGACCGCCGATCTCACCGTCGCCAACCTGTTGACGCAGTGGTTCGTGCCGTCGCTCGGCGCTCTCCTGCTCGGTGTCGAGATCTATCGGGGGCAACGCGACGTCGCCATCGAGCGATACCGGGCCCTGGGGATCGTGCACAGGCGGCTCACCGCCGCCGTCCGGCGCGGCGACGACTCGTCCGCCGTACCCGACCTGCTGACCCTCGCGAGGCAGACTCAGGACCTGATATTCCAGAGCAGGCAGGCCCAGGCGCGCGTTCCCGACTGGTTCTTCCGGCGGTTCCACGCCGCAGACCGGGTCGACTTCCAGGCGGCGATGATGAATCTCGGCGACCTGCTCAGCACCCGTCCGCCCGCCGCCCACGTCGACTGACAGTGGTGGTCGCCGGACCATCGGTCCATTACGCGACGTAGTCGGCTTGAAGATAATGCCTGGTCAGGTGGTTACCTAGCGTCAACCCGTCATCACGAACGGCCTCGACGTCGGCGTCCTACCTGCCGCCCCGTCCGGCCTCAGACGGGAGAAAAATATGCGTACTCAGAACACCTGCCGCCGGTTCGGTGCCCGCGCGTCCGTACTCGTGCTCGGTCTTGTCGCCGCCGGAGCGGTGATCGCCCCGGCGAGCCCGGCGTCCGCCGCAGTCCCCGGCCTGGTCCGGATAACCGCGACGAGCGTCAGCGACTCGGCCGACTTCCACAGCGCCACCGCGACGTGCCCGGTCGGCAAGGTGCTCACCGGCACGGGTTACGAGCTGAACGGCGTCACCGGTGAGGGCATCGTCGACGACCTGCGCCCCAACGGTGGCCCGGCGACCGCGCCGACGGCCGTCACCGCAGGTGCCTACGAGACGGAGGCGTTCGCCGGCAACTGGTCGGTGACGGCGTACGCGATCTGCGCCAACCCGCTGCCCGGCCTGGTCCGGGTCTCCACGGTCAGCGTCAGCGACTCGGCCGACTTCCACTCCGCCACGGCCACCTGCCCGGCTGGGAAGGTGTTGACCGGTACGGGTTACGAGCTGAACGGCGTCACTGGTGAGGGCGTCGTTGACGACTTCCGCCCCAACGGCGGTGTCGCCGCAGCACCGACAGCGGTCACCGTCGGCGCGTACGAGTCGGACGCCACCGCGCTGAACTGGTCCGTGACCGCGTACGCGATCTGCGCCAACCCGTTGGCCGGTCTGGTGCGGACGTCGACAGTAGGTGCCAGCAACTCCGTCGACTTTCGCAGCGTCGTCGCCACCTGCCCGGTCGGGAAGGTGCTGACCGGTGCCGGCTACGAACTGAACGGCGTGACCGGCGAGGGCATCGTCGACGACTTCCGTCCCAACGGCGGCCCCGCGACCGCCCCGACGTCCGCCGCGTCCGGCGCGTACGAGGAGGACGCCTTCGCCGGCAACTGGTCCGACACGGCGTACGCCATCTGCGCCACGCCGTAACAGGCTGATGGTCCGGCGTGGCCACCCCATACCGCTCGGGGTGGCCACGCCGCTTCGGGACCTGCGCTCTGCGGTCGATACCCCGATATGGCGTCGAAGGACGGTGGACGGGAGGGCCCGACCGTAGCGTCCCGATCGACGGTCCACGCGCTCGATTCGAGGGAGGCGACCATGCAGACGGCCGCAGGTGTGGTGTTGGGTGAGTCCGCCCCGGTCACGGTGCGGGTGGACCGCTGGCGGGCCGGGCTGCCGCCGGACGCCTGGCCCGACAGCTTGCCGGCGAGCGGCGAGATCTGGCGACATGACGTCTTCGCGGTGGCCGAGGCATACCGGGCCGGCCTGGCGAGCGCACGGCAACTGCTGACCGCCGTGTTGGTCTGGGGTTACGGTCCCATCGGGTACGGCCCGTGGCGTGCCACCCGGTCGCTCGACGCCGATCCGGAGGGCAAACGCCTGGCGTACGCGCTCGAGGAGGTCTCCACACCGGAGTCAGACGAGGCCGCGCTGGGCGCGGCGTACCGCCGGTTCGCTCATCGCGACCACGCTCGGCTGCCCTGGTTGGGGCCGGGCCTGTTCACGAAGGTCCTCTACGTCGTCGGCTACCGGCGCGGGGTGGGCGGCGTGCAACCCCTGATCCTCGACCGTGTAGTGGCCGGCCTGCTCCCCGCCGAGGCGGGCGTCGGTCGCCGCGACGGGTGGTCGTCCGAGGTGTGGCTGGCCTACCTGCGCTGGGCCGCCGAGCAGGCCAGCATCCGGGGGATCGAGTCGGACGCGGTGGAGATGGCGCTCCGATCGGGCCGCTGAGGTGGCTATCGCGCCGTGCGCAGTCGCTCGTCGAGGGCGTCGAGGTCGGGGACGAACCAGACCTGCCCGCCCTGGTTCGACTCGTGCACGAGTGCGCGCAGCGCCGAACTTCCCGCGAGCTGTGTCGAAATGTCACCGACCACGGCGAGCCGCACCCGGTAGTTGACGAACTTCTGCATCACGTCGCCGGCGAAGCGGGTGCCCAGCGAGAAGAACCGCTCGTCGAGCCGGTGAGCCGGCACCGCGACCACCTGGGCGCCGAGAAAGGCCGCGCCGATCAGGTCCAGCGCGTCCTGCTCGGTGGCGATCGGCGGGCCGGTCGGGTCGCAGACCAGCACCGGCACCCCGGCGCGCTGCTGCATCTCGTCAGGCATCGTGGACCTCCCGGTCGAGTAGGCCGTTGTCGGCGGTGAGGACGGCGTCGAGCAGGTGCAGCAGTTCGGCGGTGGCGGCGGGGTCACCCAGGATGATGACCTTCATCCGGTGGCGTTCCTCGTCGTACATGGTCTGCACCCGCAGGGGGTTGGCCTGGTCGTGGGCCGTGTTGGCGCTGGTGAGCACGAGCGTGCCGAGCCGGTCGGCGGCGGCCCGGTCGACACCGTCGACTTGCACGATGCTGGACACCTCCGCCTGCCCGGCCACCATGGCGGCGGGCGGCCGTCCGGTGAGCGCGTCGAGATCCCGGGCAGCGATCCGGTACTGCTTGCCGATCCGCACCGCCCGCAGGCGGCCGGAGCGGATGTAGCCGCGCACCGTGCGCACGTGCAGGCCGAGCCGGTCGGCGACCTGTTCAACCGAGTACATTTCTTCCGTCATCGTTCCCTAACATAGCGCTAGAGGGAAGTTTGGGTAACGATAGGGTCGGCTCGTTGACCACGTCAGCTCCAGAGGACCGCCACTCGACTGGTTGCACGGCGTCGGTCAGGTCGCTGCGGCCCGGAGGGTGTCCGCGACCGGTCTGCGGGCGGCGGCCAGCGCGGGAATGGCGGTGATCAGGGCCACCCCGAGCAGGACTCCGAGTGCCGCGGTGAGGGCCCAGGAAGCGGGTGGATATCGTTCGCCGTCGAAGAACAGGTACAGCCCGGTGCCGACGGGAATCCCTGCGACGACGCCAGGCACGGCGGGTAGGAGTTGCGCCACCGCCATGCCCATACCGGCCTGGGTAGGTGTCGCGCCGAGCGCGCGGGCGACCGCCAGCGGGTGCCGAGTTTCGAGCACTGCCGTCCAGGTGCTCACGATGGCGTTGAGTAGCGCGAGGAAACAGGCCACCCCGGCGACGATGAGCATGGCTTGGAGGGTTCGCTCGTTGCGGGGGTCGGGGAGTTCCGAGTAGCCGAGATTCAGTGGGTCGTCGTCCTGCGCCAGGATCGACAGGACGGCGGCGATCGCGGTCGTGGTGATCAGGGTGTTCATGGTGACGAGTCGGGCACGGTGCGGCCGCCGCGCGTTGATGCGTACGCCGATCAGGAGTGCGGTGGGCAGCCGGCGCGACAGCCAGATGAGCCACCGTCGGCGGCGCGCTGGCGTGGGAGCATCGGCCAACGCGTGGACGGTGCTGGTGGCCACGGCGCGTAGCACCGGTCCCAGGGTCGCCGCGACGGCGATCGCGAGGGCGAACGTGGTGGCGGTGACCACCATGCGAAGCGGCGGGTTCACGTCGACGGAGCCGATGAATCCAGGGCTGGGACGAAACAGCAGGGGCGCCGCGAACCATCCGGTAGCCAGGCCTGCCCCGGCGGCGGCGAGCCCGAGCACGAGGTATTCGGCCAGGTGTACGGCAGCGATAACGCCCGGCCCGGCGCCTACGGCCTTGAGCAGCCCCACCTGGCGACGCCGGGCGATGACTCGGCCCGCGACGATGCCGGCGACGCCGACGATCGCTAGGCCAGTCAGCAACCAACTGCCGACCGTCAGAGCCGTCTCCGCCTGCCTGTTCTGCCGGCCGCTGCTGGTGGCGATATCGCCCGCCGACCGGAAGATCCAGCCGCGGAAGCGGGGATCGTCGGTCGACCGGCCGACGACCTGGGCGCCGGCCTGTGGGTCGACCAGCTTGAGGTTCAGGGTGTACGACAGCCGCCGGTCGCCGGCGAGGGTGGTGATGTCGCGGTGATCGACCCAGACCAGGCCGCCCTTCTCCACCAGGTTCCCGCCCGGAAGGTGCCAGTGGACCTGTGGGTACACCGCACGGGCGGCGGTGACCGCGAACCCGGTCACCTGCAATGGGTGGCCGTTGATGGTGACCGTGTCGCCGGTGTGTACGTCGAGGGCCTCGGCGAAGGTGCGTTCCATGACCACGCCGCCGGCACGTATCCAGGTGCCGTCGGTCAGCGCAGGCCGGTCGACGGCGGCGGGTGCCTCGTCGCGGCCCTCGACGATGACCCGGACGGTGGTGTCGCGGGCGGTCAGTGTCAGGAAGGCCAGCGGGAAGGGGCCGCTGTGCTCGGTGACGCCGGGCAGGGTCGCCAGCGGGGCAAGCGCGTCGAGGGCCTGCGGACCGGTGAGGCCCGACTCCACCACCAGGTCGGGCCCGGCGGTGGCGGCCTGGGTGCGCTCGTAGGGGCGGGTGACGAGTTCGTTGAGGGCGAGGCCGAGGGTCAACGTCGCGGTCGCGGCGGTGATGGCGACCAGCAGCAGCACGTTCTCGGTCCGGTGTTGACGCAGGCCCCGTATCAGTAGTCGCCAGATGAGCAGCAGACGACCAGCCATCTCAGTGCACCCCGCCGTAGACGGTGCCGGTGCCGGTCCCGGTGAGAAGGCTGTCGTCGGCGAAGGTCCCGTCGCGCATGGAGATCACCCGGTCGGCGACCGCCGCGATGCGGGCGTCGTGCGTGACCACCACGAGGGTCTGCCCGGTGGGGCGCAACTCCTCGAACAGCCGTAGCACCTCCAGGGTGGCGGCGGTGTCGAGATTGCCGGTCGGCTCGTCGGCCAGAACGACCTGCGGCTCGTTGCTCAACGCGCGGGCGATGGCGACGCGTTGGCGCTGGCCGCCGGATAGCGCCGAGGGAAGGTGCGTGGCTCGGTCGGCCAGCCCGACCTGGTCGAGCAGATGCAGCGCGCGCCGCCGAGCGCGACCCGGAGACCACCCGGCCAGCAGGGCGGCCATCTCGACGTTCTCCACGGCGGTGAGTTCGTCCATGAGGTGAAAGGACTGGAAGACCAGACCGATGGTGTCGCGCCGGAGTCGGGCGAGGGCGCGCTCGCTCATCGTGTCGATCCGGCGGTCGGCCAGCCACACCTCGCCGTCGGTGGGGCGTTGCAGCCCGCCCAGCAGGTGCAGCAGGGTGGACTTGCCGCAGCCGCTCGGCCCCATGATCGCCAACGTCTGGCCGGCGGGCACGTCCAGGTCCACCTCGTCGACCGCGCGTACCAGCGCGTTGTCCCAGCCGTACCACCTGCTCAGCCCACGCGTCCGCACGGCCATCGACCCGGTCATGCCCCCGCCTTCCGTTCAGCTCGATCACGCTCGGACCAGATGCGCTCGCACGCCTCCAGCCACTCCAGATCAGCTCGCAGCCGCAACACGACGCCCTCCAACAGCAACCCGGCAACCGGATCGACCGACCGTTCCAACGCCGCCCGTTGCGCGTCACGCAGGCGGCGCAGCACCTCACGTCGTTGCGCGTCCACCAACGCCACCGGATCGGCCAACCGGGCAGCTGCGGCGGCTACCAGCTTCAGGTGAAACTCCGTGAGGTCCGGCTTCGGCCAGCTCACCTCGGTCAGCCAGCCAGCCAAACGCTGCTGTCCGGCCGGCGTCAACGCGTAGACCCGTCGGTCCGGCCGGTCCGGCAGGCCCTCGGCCTGCTCCGAGGTCACCAGGCCAGCCTTCGCCAACCGGGCCAGCGTCACGTAGACCTGCCCTGCGTTCATCGACTCCCCGAGCGGGCCAAGTGCGTTCCGCATCCGGCTGCGCAACTCGTACCCGTGCGCCGGCTCCTTGGCCAACAGGGCTAGCACCACGTCCTGCAATGCGACCCCCCCGAATAGATCGCTTATAGATAACCGCTAGCTATGCCGCTGTCAAATCTCGACACTGGTCGTCGCAGGGTTCCAGTACCGTCTGGAAACCATGGACGCGCGGGCCGGCGACGCCATCATCGGGCGGGATCATCCCGCGGGTCTGCTGCGCGCCGAACTGGACCGGGCCGCCACCAGCCACGGCGGTCTCGTCCTGGTCACCGGTGAGCCGGGCATCGGCAAGACCACACTCGTCACGTCGGCGGCGCGGGAAGCCCGCCGGCGAGGGGCGCTCGTGGTGGGCGCGGCCTGCTGGGACTCCGACAGCGCCCCCGGTTACTGGCCATGGGTGCAGGTGTTGCGCGCGATCCGACGCTCCGCCGACGACTGGGCGCTCGCACGCTCGGACGCCGAGCCTGCCCTCGCCGCCCTGCTCGGCGAGACCGGCACCGGTGACGTACCCGGCCTCACCGCCGCCTGGTCGACCCGCGACGGCCAGGATGTCGCCGACCAGGAGGCGTTCGCCCTGTACGACGCGGTGACCGCGGCACTGGTCGCCGTCTCCGCGCGCCGGCCGGTGGTGGTCGTCCTCGACGACCTGCACTGGGCCGACCCGGCTTCGCTGCGGCTGCTGGCGTTCGCCGCCCAGCACACCTGGTTCGAACGCCTGTTGCTGATCGGCACGTACCGCGACGCGGAGGTCGAGGCGGGCGACCATCCGCTGCGCGCGCTGTTGCTGCCTCTGGTCGCCAAGGCCACCACGATCACCCTCACCGGCCTGGCCCGCGACGAGGTGGCCGCGTTGATGGCGCGTACCGCCGGCCGGGAACCCGCCCCTGAGCTGGCCGACGAGGTGCACCGCCGCACCGGCGGCAACCCGTTCTTCGTCGAGGAGACCGCGCGGCTGTGGCACACCGACGGCACGACCGGCGCCATCCCGCCCGGCGTACGCGAGGCGGTACGACGTCGGCTCGCCCAGTTGCCCGCCGCGGTGGTCGAGGCGCTGACCGTCGCCGCCGTACTGGGCCGCGAGTTCCACCGGCAGGTCGTGGCGGCCAGCGCGGCGGTCCCGCCCGCGCAGGTCGACCGGCTCCTCGACGACGCGGTGACCGCCCGCCTGGTGGTCGCCCGGGGCGGCGGCCGCTTCACCTTCGCCCACGACCTCGTCCGGGAGACCCTGTACGACGGGCTCACCGTCGACGACCGGCAGTCCCGCCACGCCGCAGTGGTCCGGGCGGTGGACCCGCCGAGAGCGCCCACCGACCGGCCGATCCCTGCCGACCTGGCCCGCCACGCCTACCTGGCCGGTGCCGCGCTCGACCGGACCCGGGCCGTCGAGCTGCTGGTCGCCGCCGGGCGGGACGCGTTCGCCCGGCTCGCCGCCGACGAGGCGGGGATGCACTTCCGCCGAGCGTTGGAGATCGTCGAGGACCCCGCGCAGCGGATTCGGCTGCTCGTCGACTTCGGAGAGGTGCAGTCCCACCACGCCGGCAGAGCGGAGGCCGTACGTCTGCTGGCCGAAGCCGCGACGCTCGCCCGTACGCTCGACGACCCCGTGCCGCTGGCCCGCGTCGCGCTCACCGTGCACCGCGCCCGCCAGGTGGACACCACCCACGCGGTCGACACGACGGACCTGATCCGCGAGGCGTACCGGCGGTTGATCGGCGAGCCCGCCGCCACCGTCTCGACGGGCACCCTGGTAGCGGATCTGATCACCGCCACGGAGACCATCGCCCGTCGGGGTCGCGACGACGAAGCGCTCACCTTCAGCCTGTGGGCCCGCCACGACACCACCTGGGGGCTGGGCACCGCGGCGGCGAGAGCCGCGCTCACCGCCGAGATCCGGGACGTGGCTCGACGCTCGGGTGACCGGGAGACCGAGCTGTGGGCCACGTCGCTGCGCTGGGTGGCGTTACTGGAACTGGGCGACCCGCGCTTCATGGAGGAGTTCACCGCCTTCGTCACCGTGGGCCAGCAGGGTGAGCTGGCTCGTCCCCGGATGGCGGCGGCGGTCGACGGTGGGATCATCGCGGCGTTCCGGGGCGACTTCGCCGAGGCGGACGAGCGGTTCACCGTCATCGCCGAGCTGTCCGACCCGGGGCACGCCGAATTCGCCTTCATGGGTCATCACCTGCGCTGGGCCCGGCTGCTGTTGCAGGGGCGCTTCGACGAGATCGACGCGCTGCTGCGCGAGTGGGCGCCGACCGACTACCCGTACCGGGAACTACTGTCGGCCATCACGGCCGCCGAACGTGGCGACGACGACGAGGCGGTGCGATTGACCGCTGGCATCGAGGCCGCCGGCATCCACTACCCGCGTCCGGTGTCGCCGCTGTGGCTGCGCCTGCGCGCACAGGCCGCCGCCGCGTCCCGGGACCCGCGGCGCTGCGACGACGCCCGCGTCGCGCTGACCCCACACGCTGGACAGTGGGCAGTAGGGCTGTTCGGCTGCGACATCAGCGGACCCATCGACCACTGGCTCGCCGTCGTCAACGCCGCACAGGAGCGCTGGGACGACGCGATCACCGGCTTCACGGCGGCCCGCGACGCCGCCGACCGGATGGGCTCCCGACCCTGGTCACTCATCGCCCGCGCCGAACTGGTGAACGCCCTCGCCCGCCGTGGTCACCCGGGCGACGCCGCGACGCTGGCGGAGGTGCGCGCCACCACCGTCCGGGACGCCACCGCCCTCGGCATGAAGCAGGTGCTCCTCCGGCTCGCCAACCCGGACCCAACCCACGCCGAGCTGAACCAAGGCGGGCTGTCTCACGCTGCGTCGGGCCACGCCGTTGGCCGGGCCGGGGGCAGCGGGCTGGGCGATGTCGCGCTCGCGGGCCAGGCCGGCGGGGAAGGCCACGCAGGCGGGGGCGACCAGGTGGTCGGGGGCGGCCCGGCCGTCGGCCGGCGTCAGGTGGTGCCGTCCGACCCCACCATCGAGGGGTACGCGTTCCAGCGCGACGGGCCGGTCTGGCGGCTCGCGTACGCGGGAGTGGTGGCGCACCTGCCCGACGCCAAGGGCCTGCACGACCTGCACCTGCTGCTGGGCCGCCCCGGCAGTGACGTCCCGGCGGTGGAACTGCTCGACCCGGCCGCTGGGCCGGTGCTGGTGGCCGCCCGTCGGATGGGCGGCGACCCGGTCCTCGACGACGAGGCGAAGGCCCGCTACCGGCGGCACCTGACACGCCTCGACGACGAGATCGACCGGGCCGCCGCGCGTGGCGACACGGCGAAGGTCGGCGCGCTGGACGTCGAGCGCGGCGCGTTGATCGAGGAGTTGCGCGCCGCGGCGGGGCTGGCCGGTCGAAGCCGACGGCTGGGCGACGAGGCCGAACGCGCCCGCAAGACGGTCACCGCGCGAATCCGCGACACCCTGCGCAAGCTCGACGACAACCATCCCGCGCTGGCCAACCACCTGCGCGATGCGGTCTCCACCGGTGCCACCTGCCGCTACCTCCCGCAAACCCGCCTCCCCTGGCACCTCTAAATCCCCACCCGCGCCCCCGCCCGCCCCCGCTTCGGCGATCTTGCACTTTCGGTTGTTGATTTGGGCGCTCCCGTGGCTTATGTCGCCACAGCAAGTGCAAGATCGCGGGGCAGTCGCCGTCAGGTCTCGTCGATCATGGAGTTGTGGTGCCCGGTTTGGGGATTTGCGGGCTGATTTGTCGCCCACCACAACTTCATGATCGACGGGGCGGGGGCAGGGGCGCGGGGCGCGGGGAGCGGGGAGCGGGGAGCGGGGAGCGGGTTTAGCGGCGGTTGTAGCGGTGCATGGTTAGGGTGCCGAAGACGACGACGAAGCCGGCGCTCCACAGCAGGAGCCACATCGTGGCGGACGGGTCCGTTTCGCCGGACATGACGGCGCGTACCGCGGCCACCAGTTGCGTCACCGGGTTGACCTTCACGAAGGCCTGGAGCCAGCCGGGCATGGTGGTCGGCTCGACGAAGACGTTGCTGAGGAACGTCAGCGGGAACAGCACCATCATGCTGACCCCCATCACCGACTTCTCGCTGCGCAGGATCAGGCCGAAGAACGTCCACACCCAGGAGAACGCGAACGAGAAGACCACCAGCAGCCCGATCCCGGTGGCCACGCCGGCGACGCCACCGGCGGGCCGGAAGCCGAGCGCCAGCCCGACACCGAGGATGACCAGGGCGGCGAGGATGTAGCGCAGCACGTCCCCGAAGATCATTCCGACCAGCGCGGCGGGTCGCCAGACGGGCAGCGTCCGGAAGCGGTCGAAGATGCCCTTCTCGATGTCGGTGTTGAGGCCGACGCCGGTGTACATGGTGATCATCACGACGCTTGTCACCATGATGCCGGGCAGGAAGAATTGCAGGTAGTCGCGCGGGCTGTCGGCGAGAGCGCCACCGAACAGGTACGTGAACATCAGCACCATGATGATCGGGAACGCGGTCACGTCGAAGAGCTGTTCCGGCACGTGCTTGATCTTCAGCAGGGCTCGCCAGCCGAAGGTGAGCGACGCGCCCAACGCGCTCGGCCGGGTCGGTCGGGCGCCCGGCGCGAGGACTGTCGCCAACGCCTCGGCGGACGGTACGTAGACCGACGGTGCCCGTTCGGCGGTGGTGGCGGTGGTGGTGTCGCTCATCGGGCTGCCTCCAGCTCGTCGTCGCGCTCGTCGGCCGACACGGCCGGGTGGTCGGTCAGGGCCAGGAAGACCTCGTCCAGGCTGGGCTGGCCGAGGGAGAAGTCGTCGACGACGATGCCGGCGCGGGCCAGGTCACCGAGTGCGCGGGCCGCCTGCGCGCTGGCGTCGAGGTCGGTGCCGGCCTCGCCGACGCGGGCGGTCAGGGCCACCGGATCGGCGGCGAGCTGCACCGGCACGTTCAGTGCCTCCCGGAGTACCTGCTCGGCCTGGGGCCGCTGGCCGGGGTCGCGCAGTCGCAGGTGGACCGTGCCGGAGCCGACCGACGACTTCAGCTCGCCCGGTGTGCCCTCCGCGATCACCCGACCGTGGTCGACGACCGCGATCCGCCCGGCGAGCTGGTCGGCCTCGTCGAGGTACTGGGTGGTCAGCAGCACGGTCGTGCCGTGTGACACCACGGCGCGGACGATCTCCCACACCTGGTTACGGCTGCGCGGGTCGAGGCCTGTCGTCGGCTCGTCGAGGAAGAGCAGGTCAGGGGTGTTCAGGATGCTCGCGGCGATGTCGATGCGTCGTCGCATGCCACCCGAGTACTTCTTCACCTGGCGGTCGCTCGCCTCGGTCAGACCGAACGCGGCCAGCAGCGCCGCCGCGCGGTCCCGGGCGGCCGGCTTGCGCAGGCCCAGCAGACGGGCCAGCAGCACCAGGTTCTCGGTGCCGGTGAGGTCCTCGTCGACGGAGGCGTACTGGCCGGTGAGGCTGACGCGGCTGCGAACCTTGTCGGCCTCGGTGACCACGTCGTGCCCGAAGACCCGCGCCGTGCCGCCGTCGGGACGCAGCAGCGTCGCCAACACCCGGACCGCCGTGGTCTTGCCGGCCCCGTTCGGGCCGAGCAGGCCGTAGACGGTGCCGGCGGGCACCCGCAGGTCCATGCCGGCCAGCGCCCGGGTCTCTCCGAACGTGCGGGTGAGCCCCTCGGCCTCGATGGCCAGGCCGGTGGAGCGTGTGTTCATCATTCCTACCTCTCGTCCGATGGCCGGCGACGTCGTGGTCGGTGTGACCAACGACCCCGCCGTCCTACAGGCGCGAGGTGACGATCGCCTGTCCGCTAGATCGGAACTAGCACGTGCCGTTTCGGGACGGAATGTCGGTGGGACCGGCTTGACTGGGACCGACGAGGGGGACGGAATGACGCAGGTACGCATCGAGCCGTGGCACGAGGATGATCTCGATCTGCTGCGGCTGCTCAACTCACCGGACACGCGCAGACACACGGGCGGCCCGGAGACCGACGAGCAGGTGGTCGCCCGGCACGACCGGTACGTGCACTTCGCCGAGGGCGGGCAGGGGTGCATGTTCACGGTGGTGCTGCCGGACGGCACGCGGGCGGGCAGCGTCGGCTACTGGGCTCGCGAGTGGCGCGACCAACCGGTGTACGAGCTGGGCTGGGCGGTGCTGCCCGCGTACCGGGGGCAGGGGCTGGCCACCGCCGCGGTGCGCGCGGCTCTCGACGTGACGCGCGCCCGACGGGACCGGGGCTATGCGCACGCGTACCCGTCCGTCGACAACCCCGCCTCGAACGCGGTCTGCCGCAAGGCGGGCTTCACCCTGCTGGGCGAGACGAATTTCGAGTACCCGCCCGGGCACCTGATGCGTGCCAACGACTGGCAGCTCGACCTGACCGCCCCGCCGGCCGACGACTGAGGTCGGCGGGGCGGCCGTCGCAGGTCACCAGGTGGTGTCGAGACGGTGCCGCTGCTCGGCGGTCAACTCCAGCTCCACCGCGGCCAGGCTCTCCTCGAGCTGGGCCACCGAGGAGGCGCCCACCAGTGGAATCGACGGCAGGTCACCGCCGAGCAACCAGGCGAGCACCACCTGGTTCACCGTCGCGCCGGCCTGCCCGGCGACCTCCCGTAGGGCGGCCAGCCGCCGGGGTGCGCTCGGCAGGTCGTACGCGGCGTTGAGCGGCATGTCCGCCCGGCTGTACGCCCCCCTGAGCAGTGGCGAGTACGCCACCAGGGTCAGCTCCGGCTCGGCGCGCAGGTAGCTGAGCAGGTGGCCGCCGGCGGCGCCCGGGTCGCCGTCCGGGTCCAGCTCGCTGGCCACGTCGGTGCGCCGGGTCAGGTAGCTGTGGTGGTACTGGAGCACCTCGTACCCCGGGAGGCCGGCGGCGGCGGCGAGCGCGCGGGCCCGCTCCACCCGCCAGGCGCGGTGGTTGCTCGCGCCCAACAGGCCCACCGTGCCCTCGGCGACCAGGTCGGCGAAGCCCTCCACGGTCTCCGCGAGCGGCACCGTGCGGTCCTCGATGTGCGCGTAGAGCAGGTCCAGCCGTTCCACGCCGAGCCGGTCGCGGCTGCGCTCCGCCGACTCGCGGATCACCTTCGCCGACAGACCCTCGGCGTTGTCGAGGTAGCTGGTGCCGGGGGCCAGTGGACGGGCACCCAGCTTGGTGGCGATGACGATCTCGGTGCCGATGCCCCGGCTGCGCCGCCACCGCCCCAGCAACTCCTCACTCTGGCCACCCTGCGAGCCGTCGACCCAGAACGCGTAGTTGTCCGACGTGTCGATGAAGGTGCCGCCCGCCTCGACGTACCGGTCGAGGATCGCGTACGAGGTGGCCTCGTCGGTGGTGCTGCCGAACAGCATGGCCCCGAGGCTGAGCACGCTGACCTCGCGCCGGGTCGCCGGGTCGGTGCCGATCGTGCGGTACCGCATGGGATCTCCTTCCGTGCGCCCTGCCGGTGGGCGCCGAGGACCACCCTGGCGGCTGGAGTGCACTCCAGGTCAAGCGCCCGTCTCACCAGGCGAGTACGCCGTAACCACCGCCGGCGTCCATCTGGAAGCCCCAGAGCAACCCGCTCGGCCCGTCCGCCGGGAGGGTCGCCAGGTGCACGCTCACCTCGGCGCCCTGCTCGGGCGTACGGAAGCCGCTGTTGCCGTTGAAGTCGGTGGCGCAGTAGCCGGGGTTCGCCGCGTTCACCTTGATCGGGGTGTCCCGCAGCTCCTTGGCGTACATGGCGGTGAGCATGTTGAGCGCCGCCTTCGACGACGGGTACGGCACCGAGGTCAGCGCGAAGAGCGCGCCGTCCGGGTCGGTCATCACGGCGATCGAGCCGACCTCGCTGGAGACGTTGACGATCCGTGCCGCCGGTGCCCGGCGCAGCAGCGGCAGCAGCGCGTTGGTGACCGCCACGACCCCGAAGACGTTCGTCTCGTACAACCGGCGCATCGTCGCCACGGTCGTCTCGCTGGGCAGCCCCCGCGTACCGTCGGCGAGCACGATGCCGGCGTTGTTGACCAGCACGTCGAGTCGGTCGTACTCGGCTTCGACGAGTTTCGCGGCGGCGGCCACCGACGTGGCGTCGGTGACGTCCAGCGGCACGAAACGGGCATCGACGCCGCCGTCGCGCAGCTCCCGCTCCGCGGCGCGGCCCCGCTCGGTGTCCCGCGCGCCGACCAGGACGGTCATCCCGAGGCCGCCGAGCTGACGGGCGGTGGCGAGGCCGATTCCCTTGTTGGCCCCGGTGATCAGGGCGGTCATCTTCGTCATGCCACCGAGCCTGTGCTCGCCGGCGGCCGGTGGGGAGAGACGCCCCGAGGCTGGGACCAGCGGTACCACCCTGGCCGACCCGGCAGGCGGCATGCTGGGAGGCATGACGACCAGCGGCCTGCGGCGTGACGAACTGGCGGCGTTCCTCCGCGCCCGGCGCGCCCGCCTGCGGCCCGCCGAGGTCGGCCTCCCCGACGGGGTACGGCGGCGTACGCCGGGGCTGCGTCGGCAGGAGGTCGCCCAGCTCGCCGGGATGTCGATCGACTACTTCATCCGGTTGGAGCAGGGCCGGGGGCCGCACCCGTCCCGGCAGGTGCTCGCCGCGCTGGCCCGGGCGCTGCTCCTGAGTCGCGACGAGCGGGAGTACCTGTTCCGGGTCGCGGGGGAGAACCCGCCGTCGCCCGTCGGACCGAGCCGCGAGGTGCCGCCCGGGCTGCGGCACCTGCTCGACGCCATGACGGAGACCCCGGCGTACCTCGTCGACGCCGCGTACCACGTCCTGGCCTGGAACCGGCTGGCCACGTACTTCGTGGGGGATCTCGCGGCCGTGCCGCACGCGGAGCGCAACATGATCCGCTGGACCTTCCGGCAGCCGGTGACCGACGCCCACTGGTCCGATGCCGACGCCCGCCGGTTCGTGCACAGCACGGTCGCCGACCTGCGGGCCGCCTACGGCCGTTACCCGCACGATCCGGCGATCCGCGAGCTGGTCACCGAGCTGCTCGGCACGTCGCCACGCTTCGCCCGGCTCTGGGCCGAGCACGAGGTCGAGGAGCGGCGTCCCATCGTGAAGCGGGTGGCGCACCCCGGGCTGGGGCCGCTGGAGTTCGAGTGCCGGGTGCTAATGGTGCCGGAGACCGAGCAACGGCTGATCGTCTACGTGCCCGAGCCGGGCTCGCCGACCCAGGCGGTGTTCCACCGGCTCGCCGAGCGTGTGGACGGCTGACCCACCCCGAACAGCGCGCTGCCCCGGAGCAGTGACTCCGGCCCGGCTGTTGACCCTGCACGACCGGAGCGTGGACGTCACGTCGCTGCGTCCGCTCGACGGCTCGACAATCGACAGCCCGTCCGGCCGTGGGGTGGTCTTCCAGCGGTACG
>NZ_JBEXIL010000027.1:0-89979 GCF_040608555.1 Micromonospora sp. NPDC005172 | reverse complement strand
CGAGGCCCGTTACCGGATGTCCGGTAACGGGCCTCGACGATTCCGCCCACCTACTCGCCGGCGCGGAGCACCTCGCTCAGCCGGTCGCGCCGCCGCAGCGCCGACTCGACAGGCACGATCAGGGCGGCCGCCGCCAGCAACGCCACGCTCACCAGGCCGAGCAGCCACCACGGCAGGACCGCCGCCGGGTCGGCGGCCTGACCGGTGATCAGCCGCAGGTCGAGCGGGCCGATCGTCAGGCGTGTGAGCAGGACCCCGAGGAGCGGTCCGCAGACCGCGGCGACCACCGCCGGCGGCAACACTTCACCAGCCGCCACCCAACGGGCGTCGCGTGGCCGCAGGCCGAGGGTCCGCAGCCGGGTCAGGGTCTGCCACCGCTCCGACGCGCTCGCGGCGGCGGCGAGCGCGAGGCCGAGCAGCCCCAGCGCCAGCAGCACCGCGGCGGCCGTCCACGCCAGCCTTAGCAGCCCCGCGGTCAGCGGCGCGACCCGCTGCGCCCGGAGGGCGTCCGCGCGCAGCACGACGTCGGCGGTCACGCCGCTTGCCGACAACGCCCGCGCCGCACCGGGGCCGGTCACCCAGACGGTGTTCGGGACGGCGGGCAGCCCGGCGGCGGCGAGGGCCCCGGCGTCCACGATGACGACGTCACCGGCACCGTCGACGGACGGCGCGGTACCGACGGCGGTGAGACGGATCGCCGGGGCGTCGTCCCGGGACAGCTGCAACCGCATCCCGGTCCGCAGGTCGCCGTTGCCCGACCGGACCAGCGCCGGGACGTCACCGCCGCCAGGACCGGGCACCGTGAGCCGGGCCAGTGCCGGCGCGTCCGGCAGCGGGGTGCTGGCCAGCAGACGCTGGAACGCGTCGGCATCCACGACTACCAGGCGTGGGGTGAACAGCGTCGACTCGGCGAAGACGTGCGCCGAGTCGGTCACCTGCGCGACGACCACCTGCTCCACCCCGGGTGCGGCGGCGACGCGTTCGGCGACGCCGGCCGTGGCGGCCTCGGCTTCGGCGCCGACGTCGAGGCGGGCGTCCGCGCCGACGGTGCTCCACGCGCCGTCGGCCAGGCCCCGGCTGACCGTGGACCCGAGGATGAGCGCGAACGACGCGAGCGCCGTGGCACTCACCAGCACCAGCAGCGGCAGCGCGCGACCGGCCGTGGTGGTCGCCCGAGCGGCACCGAACACGGCCAGCGGGCGGCGCGAGCGCAGGGCCCGTCGAAGCGCCAACCGTGCCCCGACGGGCAGCAGGCGAAGCAGGACGAGCGCACCGACGAGCACGCCCAGGGAGAGGGCGCTGATCGGCAGGATGAGGTCGCCCGTCAGCTCGCCGGTGCCGCTGCTGCCGGACGCGACAGGCAGGAGACCGCCCTGGTGCAGCGTGACGAAGGCGGCGACTGCGGCGATCAGGACCGCGGCCTCCACGGCGAAGCGGCGCAGCTCGCCGGTGGCCCGGACCCAGCGCCGAGCGGCCGGGTTGGCGGGTTGACGCCGGTCCCGGCTGGCGCGGGCGGCGGCGAGGATGCCGAACGCCGGCGCGGCCACGGCCCCGGCCAGGACCACGGGAACAGCCCAGGGCCAGGAGACGTCCGGTGCCGCCACACGGGCGAGCGCGAGCCCGACCGCGGCGGCGGACAGGGAGACCGCGGTGGACTCCATGGCCAGTTCCGCACCGAGGTCGGGTAACGCCGCCCCACGCTGTCGGGCGACGCTCAGCGCCGGGCCACGGCGGGCGACCAGCAGGGCGGCGGCGAGCAGCAGGAGCAGTACCGTGGCGGTCAGCACGCCGGTGAGCAGGACGGCGGCCTGTGCCCAGGCGGCGCTGATCCGCCCACGGGCGTCGCGCAGGGCGGTGTCGAGCTGGGACTCCCACTTGAGGGAGTCGTCACGGGCGCCCGACGAGCCGGAGGTCGCCTTGAGTTCGACCACCCGGCTGGCGAGCGTCGCGGTGGTGTCCCAGGTGAGCGCGTCGGGTTCGGGCGTGAACTGGACGGTGCGCCGCAGTTGGTCCTGGTCGACGGCGAGTCGGGCGTCCGGCAACGACTCGCGCGACAACAGGCCGGCGAACCGGGTGATCCCCATGCCGTCGATGCCGGGCACGGGACGCAGGAGCGCCGGGGCGAGCAGCCAGGCGGGGTCGGCGCTGTCCGCGGGTCGGTAGATTCCGCTGATCCGGACGTCCTTCCCGCGACCGCGGCCGTCCTTGAGCGGGATCCGATCACCGGGGCCGAGGTCGAGCGCGGCGGCGTCCACTTCGGAGAGGCCGACCTGCACCGGCCAGGGCGGTCCGTTGTAGGGGGCTTCGACGAACTCGCCAGGGACGGCGGGGCCGGGCGCGCTCCCGGCGACCCAGGTCACGTCCGGGCCGCCGGAGTCACCGGCCAGGTAGGTGAACTGGAAGGTACGCGGCGCGTTGCCCTCGGTGACGTTGAGGATCGGACCGCTGACGACGGCGATGGGCGGCAGCAGTGCCGCGTCGAGGTCGGGCCCGAGCGCCCGTTTCGCCCGTACCCGGAAATTGTCGACGTCCTCGGCGAGGCCCGCAGTCCGGACCCGACCGCCGGTCGGGCCGTCGTCGCGTTCCCAGGCGGCGTGTGCGAGGACGTTCGAGTCCTGGCCGGCGCGGCGGACCGTGTCCCGGACGGCCTCGTCGGCGGCGGTGCGGAGCAGCACCGGCACGGCCCCGGCGAGCAGCGCGACGGCCGCGATGACGGCGGCGGTGAGCAGCAGCGGGCCGGCGTCGGCCCGGCCACGGCCACGGATGCTGGGCCAGTGCGGCGCGAGCCACCGGCGGGTCAGCCGCCGGTTCACGGCGCCACCCGCAGGTGCGCGGCGTCCGCCCGGCGGACCTGGACGGTGACCACGACCGCGACCGCCAGCAGACATCCGGCCAGCAGCACGGCGAGCAGTGCGGCCTCGGCCGACCACGGCCAGTGTGACTGGGCGACCGGGACGGGTGCGGCGCCGGTGTCGGAGCGGACGAGCAGGGGAGCGACAACGCGGGTGGCGAGCGCGCCGACGACCGTGCCCGCCGCGAGCAGGGGCAGCAGTACGCCGGCATGCTGGCCGAGCAGCACGGTCCGGATGCCGCGCCGGGACATCCCCAGGCCGCGCAGCCGAGCCACCTCGACGGCGCGGGCCTGCAGATCGCAGGTGACGTGCAGGACGACTCCGGCGAGCAGCAGCAGAGCCGCGGCCGGGACGATGAGCCGGAACGCGCCCGGCAGCCCGGCCCGCAGCGGGCCGCCGGTGAGGCGGGCGGTCTCCGCCTCGCGGGTCGCGACGGTGCCCAGGTGCAGGGCGGCGGTCCGCTCGGCGGCGTCGGGACCGGCGGGGTTGCCGACCCACCAGGCGTCGACCGGGAACGCCAGATCGCCGACGACGACACGTGCGCGGGACAGCGTGTCCAAATCGGCCAGGACGGCGACGGCGCCGGGAGCGGACGGCACGGTCGGCACGACCTCGGTGACGACGATCGGGACGGGCGTGATGCCGACCATGACGCTGAGCTGGCTGCCGTTGTCGGCGCCGACCTCGTCGGCGAAGCGGGCGGAGACGGCGACGGGCACCGGGCCGGGGTCCGTGAAGGCGCTGGCGACGAGGGTTCGGGCGGCGTCCTCGGCGCCCCCGAGCTCGACGGTCGCGGCCATCCGCAGCGCGGTTCCCGTGGGCGTGCTGGAGAGCGTGACGCTCGGGTTGCCCACCTTGCTCGGGATCGGCGGCGCGGACGTGGCGGTCCAGGGTGATGCGTCGGTGGTCCTCTCCGTCGAGCCGGGTGCGGGCACGGTGAGCGTGACGGCTACGGCTACGGGTTCGCCGACCGTGTCGGCGGTGACCGGCAGGGCGACCGCGACGAGGCGTAACCCGTCAGCCGTCGCGCAGGCGGGCAGTCGAACCTCCCGACCGTCCAGCGGTACGACGGGACCGGTGCAGGACGTGCGGAGGCCTGTCGCGTCCTGCAACAGCACCCGGGGCGTCACGGCGAGCGGGACGTCACCGATCGCCGTACCGCTCAGGACGAGTGACGCCCCGGCCGCGACGGCGATGCCGGTGACCCGGGTACGTGGCGCCAGCGTGGCGGCGACGTCCGCCCATCCCCGGTCGCCGTCCACCCGCCCGCGCAGCAGTGCCTCGGCGCGGGTGGTGTCGACGGCGACCAGGCGCGGCGCCTCGCCGTCGGTGCCGAGCCACTGACCGACGGTCGTGCCACGGTCGAGGGCCGGACTCACCGCCCCCGCGGTGGCCGCGCTGACCAGCCTGCCGTCTCCGGCCGCCGGCGCGGTACCGAGGGTGAGTGCGAGATCGGTGCCGACGGAGAGCGCGGCCTGGTCGCGCTGCGACTGGTGCCACGTCGTGTCGAAGGCGAGGCCGAAGGTCGCGGCAGCGCAGGCCAGCCCGACGAGCAGCCCGGCGGCGACCGCCTGGGGCCGGCGGGCGGCCTCGGCGACCGCCAGCGGCAGCGCGAGCCCGCGGGCGCGGTACGCCAGCCGGTCGACGCCGCGCAGTGCGGGCAGTACCACCCGGAGCGCCAGGGCGGCACCTGCGGTGAGCAGCAGCGCGGGCGCGAGCACCCGGACCGCGTCGGCGCGTGGACTGGCGGCGCTGGGCTGCGCGTACAGCTGCCACCATCCGATGGCGGCGAACACCGTGAGCATCAGGTCTGCGCCCGACCGGGCCAGCAGTTCGCGGCGGGTGCCCCGGTCGCCTGCCGTCGGGACGGCCCGGATCGCCAGGACGGTGAGCACGGCGGCGAGCACCAGCGCGCCGCCGACGACCGCGAGGACCTGGACGCCGACGATGGCCGGCCGGACGGTGAGGCCGGCGTGGTCCAGCGGCGGCAGGTGGGTCAGGCCGGCGTGCAGGGCCGACGAGGCCGGTATCGCCAGCGCGGCGGCGACGGCGGCGAGGAGCCCGGCCTCGAGTGTCGCGGTGGCGGCGAGTTGGCGACCGCTGGTGCCCACGGCGGACCGCAGGGCGGTCTCGTCGGCCCGTATGCCCGCCGTCAGCCGGCCGGCGAGGACGAGTGCCGTCGCGGCCAGGAAACCGCCGAGGACGGCGATGGCGAGCACGACGGCTGCGGTGACGTGCCGCTGGTCGTCGGCGGCCCGCAGGGTCAGCGGCAGGTCGGAGGCGACACGTGCGAGCGTGACCCGGTCGCCGAGGGTGCCGGCCAGCCGTCGGTCGGCCTCGCGGACGCCCCCGGCCACGGTCTCCAGGTCGCGGCGGTTCGTGTGGGACAGGTCCGGATGAGCGGTGATCTCCATCCGGTCGACGGTGGCGCCGGTGGTGAGCAGGTCGGCGAGGTCCATCAGGAAGGGGCCGTAGGCGTTTACCGGCTGGAGGAAACGGCCGTCCCGATAGCCGGTGGCGGAGCCGGCCGCGGCGAGGGGGTCACGGTCCCAGCCGCGCCCCGGCAGCGGGCGTACGACCCCGACGACTGTCACGTCGATGGCCGGGACGGGCGGGTGGGCCAACTCGGCACCGAGGTGCACCCGGCTGCCGGGGATGAGGTCGAGCAGTTGGGCCGTGGACTCCAGCAGCACCGCGTCGCCGGGGTGCTGTGGCCAGCGTCCGGTGACCAGTTCGGCGCGGGCCGGCAGGTCGTCCAACCCCGACAGGTACGCCTGGGCTCCGACGGAGGTGCCCGGGGCGAGCGCGGGCGGCAGGGCCCGCAGCACCGTGGACGCCCGTGCGGTCGTCGTCACCGGTAGCGGTGCGAGCGCGGAGGTCACCACGCTGCGGGTGTCGGCGGCCACGGCCGGCACGTCCGGGCCCTCGACGGCGCCGGTGTAGACGGTCGCGTCGACGGCGGCGGGGGCGGCGCGGGCCATGGCGACCTCCAGCGCCCGCTCGGCGGTGCGGGTGATCAGGAGGGTGCAGGTGCCGAGCAGGGTGGCGCCGATCGTGACGACCCCGAGGAGGGCTGCCAGCAGCGGCCACTGCGCGCGGGCGCGCCGGCTGACCAGCCTCAGCATCGTCGCGTCACCCGGCGTTCGGTGCGGACGTGGACGGTTGCCCGGTCGCCTGGTTGTCGAGGTGCCCGTCCTGGATGCGGATGACCCGGTCGGCCAGGGCCATCATCACCGCGTCGTGGGTCGACACCAGCACGGTGACGCCTTCGGACTCCGCGACCCCACGCAGCAGTGCCATCACCGACAGGCCCGTCTCGGCGTCCAGTTGCCCGGTGGGCTCGTCGGCGAGCAGGAGCCGGGGCGAGGCGGCCAGCGCGCGGGCGATCGCCACCCGCTGCTGTTGGCCGCCGGACAGCTCGGTCGGGCGCTGCTGGGCGTGGTCGGCCAGGCCGACCAGTTCCAGCAGCAACGCGACCCGGCGCTCGCGCTCGGCCGGGGCGACGCGGGCCAGCCGCAGCGGCGCGGCGACGTTCTCGGTGGCGGACAGCACCGGGATCAGACCGAAGCTCTGGAAGACGTACGACACCTTCTCCCGCCGCAGCCGGGACAGGCCATCCTCGTCGAGCGCGGTGACGTCGGTCCCGTCGATGTGCACGGTGCCGGCGTCCGGGCGGTCCAGGCCGCCGATGACGTTGAGCAGGGTGGTCTTGCCCGAGCCGGACCGGCCGACGAGCGCCACCATCGAACCGGCGGTCACGTCGAACGACACGCCGCGCAGGGCGTGGACGACGGTCGGCCCGCTGCGGAAGCGTCGGTGCAGGTCGCGCACGCGCAGCAGCGGCTCGGTGCTCATTCGCCGCTTCGCGAGTCGGAGTGGATCGTGATGTGGTCGGGTTCCAGGGCCAGCCGGACTCGTCGGGTCAGCGCCAGCGCCTGGCGGAACTCGCGGGGCACCTGAACGCGTCCGGCCCGGTCCATCACGGCGTACTCCTCGGCGATCATGTGCGTGTCGCCCTCCGCGTCGGTGGTGGTGCGGCGCAGCACCTCGCTGCTGGTGCGACCGTCCCGGATCGCGACGGTCCGTTCTACCTGGCTGCTGACCTCCGGGTCGTGGGTCACCACGACGACGGTGACGCCGTACCGCCGGTTGACGTCCCGCAGCACACCGAAGACCTCCGCGGAGGTGGCCGCGTCCAACTCGCCGGTCGGTTCGTCGGCGAGCAGGACCCGCGGTTGGTTGGCCAGCGCCACGGCGATCGCGACCCGCATCTGCTGTCCTCCGGAGAGTTGTCCGGGGCGCCGCTCGGCGCAGTCGGCGACACCGAGGCTGTCCAGCAGTTCGGCGGCGCGCTCCCGGCGTTCCTTCTTCGCGGTGCGGGCCGCCGTCATCGGCAGGTCCACCATCTCCCGTGCGGTGAGGTAGGGGATCAGGTTGCTCGCCGTCTGCTGCCGTACGAAGCCGACGGTACGCCGTCGGTAGTCGACCCGGTCGGCGCGGGACATCGACAGCAGATTCCACTGTGCGACCCGGACCCGGCCGGCGGTGGGGGCGTCGATGCCGGCCAGGATGGAGAGCAGCGTCGACTTGCCCGATCCCGAGGCGCCGACGACGGCGATCAGCTCACCGCTCTCGACGGCCAGGTCCAGTCCCTGCAGGGCCTGGACCTCGATCGAACCGGTCTGGTAGATCCGGACCAGGTTCTCGCAGACGATGAGCGCGTCCCGGCCGAACTCGGGCGCCCGGGCGGACGGCTGCGGCAGGGAGAGCGGGGTGCTGGACATTGCCAGCAGTTTCGCAATCGGCGGCGTCGTTGACCATGCCCCCGGGCGGCTTTTCTGCGGTGGCGGCGAGGAATCTTCGCCGAAGGGCTGCGTACCCACGAAGTGGAGGGCGAGCCTGTCGGTGGTCTCCACCTGCGAAAACGGGACGGGCCGGCATCCTCGGGGAGGTCGCCGGCCCGTACACCGGATCGCGTCACAGCGGCGGGGCGATGTCCCGCCGCTCCTCGACCCGGCGGTACTCGACCGGCTGCTCGGTGGTGGTCACGACGGCGGTACGGCGGCGCTGGAAGATCAACGCAGTCATGATCAGCCCGAGCACGCCGGCGCCCATCAGGATCCAGCCGACCACGTCGAGGTTGATGCCGCCGACGCTCGCGTCGAGCGCGAAGGTGAGAATCGCGCCGAGCGCGATCAGGAAGATGCTGGTGCCGATACCCACGACAGCCTCCTTAGGGGGTGTGGTGTGCTGTCGAGGTTCATCAGTACCCCGCCGTCGAGCAGCGCAATCGCCGTCGTCCGAGGGTGCCGCGTCCACCGATCTTGGCATCGGGTAGAGTTCGCTTCGTCGCCGGCGCTTGTCGGCGGCGTGCGGACGTAGCGCAGCTGGTAGCGCATCACCTTGCCAAGGTGAGGGTCGCGGGTTCGAATCCCGTCGTCCGCTCGCGATCCGTCTCGACGGGCCCAGCGGCCAGGTCGAGCGGCAACACGGGCGATTGGCGCAGTGGGAGCGCGCTTCCCTGACACGGAAGAGGTCACTGGTTCAAACCCAGTATCGCCCACCAGATACAAGCAGGTCAGCTGGCCCGTTATCGGATCTCCGGTAGCGGGTGTTCTTGTTTCCTGCCCCGCACGCCAGGAGCCGATCGCGGCGAGCAACGGCCCCGGGTCGGGCGTTCGCCGCCGGCGGGTGCCGAGATTCAGGTCCGTCTCAGCCGTACTTCTCTATCTTCTCTGCCGCGTGCCGGAGTGCGCTGACGAGTTCAGGAATGTGCGCGTCGGGGAAGCGGCCGGACAGGCCGATCGCGGCGTACGGTGCCGAGCCGACGGTGACGGCAACGGTGCGCTCGGTCTTGCCGGCGCGCAGGGCGAAACCGGCTTCGCGGATCTCCGCCAGGTCGGTGAGGACCTGCTCGACCGGGGTCTCGTTCGCGCTGGTCTCCCACATGGTGCGGACGTTCTCGTCATCCTGGGAGGCCAGCAGCGCCATCCCGAGCCCGGAGCGGGTGACCGGGAAGAGGCCGATCCGGCCGAGGGCCGTGCTGGTGTCCATGCCCGGGTCGGCGTGGTACAGGTACGACATGTGGTCGCGCCAGAGCACACCCATGGCCACGGTGTGACCGTGGACGTGCAGCTCGCCGAGCGGCCCGAGCGCGCGGCGGATCAGGCCCGACCCGAAGAGGCTCTGCGCGGCCAGGGCATGGATTCCCGGGCCGGGACGATAGCGGCGCCGCTCGTCCTGTTCGATCAGTCGGATGTGCGCGAGGGTCTTGAGCAGCCGGTTTGCGCGAGAAGGTTCCAGCCCGAGCCGTCGTGCGACCTCGCGTGAGCCGAGGGCCTCAGCGGAACTGGCCAGCAACTGCAGGCAGTCGAGCCCATCCTGGAGCGATTTGTTCGGCTGAGACGGCAACATGTTGCATTTATAGCATCACTCCGTTGCGGAGCGCTACGGGCTCGTGTCGCTCGGGTTTCATCGACGTGTCTTGACGGTGCTATTACTGCACCATTACGCTCGCCGCACTTGACCAACGATCCCGCCTGGTCGCCGCAGTCGACCCTGCTCGAGCAGGCGCGATGAGGGCTGCCCGGGTCGGTTTCCTCCATCACGGGGTGGGTCCGGCGGGCTGCCGCCAGGGACGGAAAGGCGCCACATGCTGCGAACCGTGGCGAGCCGGTCGGCTCGCCACGCGCCCAAGTCACGGGACGACGATGCGCCAACGAGCGGACTGTGGCTGAGCCGAGAGGTGACGAACTTGATACGACCCTCGAATGTGCACCGCCACAGGTGGCGGACGCACGTCGCGGCCGGACTGGCCGTTCTCATCGGTCTACCCATGATCGGCGTCGCGCCTCCAGCGTTCGCCGACGCCGCCGCGGCCTCCGCGGTGCTCTCGGCGACCCCGCAGTGGAACGGCATGGCCGGCAATCCCGGCGACGCCTCCGGCCAGATCTCCACGGCTGCCACGGAGCGGGGCGGCCGCCCCTGCTGGACCACCACGACGACGCCGATCACCAACGACTTCCTGTACTTCCGGGTCGATGCCGCCCGACAGCCGGCCACCACCGGGTACGCGTTCGTCAAGGTCAGCTACTTCGACGCCGGCCCCGGACACTTCACGATCCAGTACGACGGCACGGGGCAGAACCGGGCCGGCGACGCCGTCCCGCTGACCGGCGGGAACGTCTGGCGTTCCTACGTCTTCCAGTTGGCCGACGCCGAGTTCAAGGGCGACCTGCCGTCCGGCGCCGACTTCCGCATCGCCTCCTGGGACAGCCGGCTCGGGCGGTCGGCCACCGACCTGTGCGTCTCCGACGTCTCGGTCAGCTTCAGCACTGCCGAGGCGGTGCGCATCACCGCGACGAACCTGGTCTTCAGCGGATCCGAGCCGCGGACCATCCCGGTGACCTCCAGCGCGGCCAGCGTGAGCTGGGCGGTCGCCGACGAGCAGGGGGTGCCGGCGGCCAGCGGCACGGCCGCGGTGTCCGGTGGCACCGCGACGGTCAACCTCGCCACGGTCAAGCCCGGCTACTACACCCTCGGCGTCACTGCCGAGGTGGGTGGACTCCCGGTCACCCGGTACACGCCGGTGGCGCTGCTGGACGCGCTTCCCGCCGATGCCCGGAGACCCGGGGCGCCGTGGGGAGTCGGGACCCACTTCTCCCAGAGCGACCCGCCCAGTCTCATTCCCACGATGGCGAAGGTCGGTTACACCCACGTCCGCGACGCCCTGTCCTGGCAGCACGTGGAGAAGACCGCCGGCACCTACACCATGCCCACCTACGGCGCCCCGTTCCTCAACGGGCTGGCCGCCAACGGCATGGAGCCTCTGCTGGTCGCGGCGTTCGCCAATCCGCTCTACGACGGCGGAAAGACGCCGAGCACGCCGGAGGGCCACGCCGCCTTCGCCGCCTACGCCTCAGCGATGCTCACCCTCTCCGGTACCAACAAGGTCGAGGTGTACAACGAGTTCGACGGCGGCTTCAACAACGGCCTGTGCGGTCGTACCCCGCAGTGCTACCTACCTCTGTTGCAGGCGACCTACGCCAAGGTGAAGGCCGACCACCCGCAGGCCGAGGTCGTCGCGCCGGCCGGCGGCGGACCCGCGTGGTGGGAGGAGCTGTTCCAGATCGGCGGCCTGCAGTACATGGACCGCTTCAGCGCGCACCTCTACGGCTTCCCGGCACCGCCGGAGGTCCGCGGCGTGACCATGATCCCGACGTTCAAGGACCTGATCCGCCGCTACAACAACGGTCGCGACATGCCGATCGACATCACCGAGAACGGATACCCGACCCACACCAGCGGTGGCGTCACCGAACTGCAGCAGGGCGACTACCTGGTGCGCACGGCCAGCCTGGCCGTGGCCAACGGGGCCAGCCGCTACTACTGGTACGACTTCCTCAACGACGGCACGACCGCGTCGAACCAGGAGTACAACTTCGGCGTGCTGCGCCGTCCCGGGTACCTGGGGATGAACGCCTACGCCCCGAAGCCGGCGCTGGTCACGCAGTCGGTGCTGATCCGCCAGCTCGCCGGTCTGGACTTCCGTGCCGCCGACAACCTGGGCTCGGGTGTCTACTCGTACGAGTTCGCCGGCGGGGCCGGCAAGACGCCGGTCCGGGTGATGTGGGCGACCACGCCGACCCAGGTGGAGCTGAGCACCACCACTCCCGTCACGGTCACCAACGCCTACGGCCGGTCGAACACCCTGGAACCCCTTCAGGGCAAGGTGACGCTGGACCTGACCGAGCACCCGGTCTTCACCAAGGGCAAGCCGACGGCCCTCGCGGTGAGCAACCCGAAGGTGTATTCCGTCTCGGTGCCGGACACGGTCGCCGTCGGCGACGACATCCCGGTGACGCTGAAGGTGGACCGGACCCACGGCGGTGGAGGCACGTGGACCAACTTCCAGATCGAGGACAGCACCTACGCGGTGTACGCGCCGGCCGGGCAGGTGGGAACGAAGACCGTCACCGTTCCCGGTAGCACGGTGAAGGGACCGCGAACGGTGCACGTGCGGGCCGGGTCCGGCGGATCGGCGTCGATGGTGCTGCGCGACGACGCGATGATCACCGATCCGGTCGTGGCGACCGTCGATCCGATCGTGACGTCGGTCGGGCCGCTCGGTGGGTCGCTGCTGGTCAAGATCACCAACAACAAGTCGGCGACGGCTCTGGACGTCTCCCAGATCGCCTGGACGGTGGGGACGCAGAGCGGCACGGTTACCGGCGTCGCCCCGGTTCCGCCGAACTCCGTCACCTCTGTCGACATACCGGTCGCGGGGATCGTCCCGTGGAAGTCCTACGACATGTCGGTGCGCGTGGACACGGCACAGTTGGGCGCGTTCCGGGCCGGTGGGACCGTCGGCTTCAACCCGATCGAGGCCGACGGACAGAACACGGTCGTACCCGTGAATCTGGCGGCCGACGGCGCGGTCGACTACCGGCGGGTTCCCTACGGCGGCACGTCGGACCTGTCGGGAACGGTCAAGCTCACCCGCACCGCGGACGCCCTGTGGTTGACGGCCGACGTGACCGACAACGTCCACGCCCAGACGAAGACGGCCGGCAGTATGTGGGACGGCGACTCCATCCAACTGGCGGTCAGCCCCGACCTTCCGGGGCGGTCGACCGCCCGCGTCGAGATCGGCGCGGCGCTGCTGGGCACCGGTCCGGCCGTGTACACCTTCACGCCACCGGCCGGCGGAGTGGCCGGGGCGACGCCCGGCGCGACCGCGGCGATCGTCCGGAACGGGACCACCACCTCCTACCGCGTGTCGGTGCCCTGGTCCGCACTCGGGCTCAGCGGTCCGCCCACCGCGCCGGTCGCCCTGTCCTTCGTGGTCAACGATGACGACGACGGCATCGGCCGGGCCGGCTGGATCCAGTGGGGCGGCGGCATCGTACTGGCCAAGAACACCGCCGAGTTCCGGCCGGTGCAGGTGATGGCGCCGTGAGCGGGCCCCGGCGGATCCTGGTCACCGGTGCGGCGGGACGGCTGGGCCGGGCGGCCCTGACGCTCTTCGCCGACCAGCTCATCCCCACCACCGGTCTCGACCTGCACGACCCGGGCGACACCCGGGCGGACCGGATGGTGACCGGATCCGCCGGGGACCCCATCGTGGTACGCGACGCCCTCGCTGAGGTCGACGCCGTCTTCCACTGCGCGGCGATCCCCGCGCCCACCCTCGGCACACCGCACGAGGTGTTCACCACCAACACCCAGGCCACCTTCACCGTGTTGGAGGAGGCGGCTCAGCGGGGCGTCCGCCGGGCCGTGCTCGCCAGCAGCCTGTCGGTGACCGGTCTGCCCTGGTCGCCGCACCCGCAGACACCGGCCTACCTGCCTATAGACGAGGATCTGCCGCTGCAGGTGGCCGACCCGTACGCGTTGTCGAAGCAGACCGACGAGGCGATCGGCGCCATGATGGCCCGCCGGCACGGGATGACAGTCGTCGCACTGCGCCTTCCGCTGCTCGGCGGTTCCGGCGACCAGTTCGACACCTACGCCCGCAACTACGTCGACCACCCGTCGTGGGGGGCCAAGGAGATGTGGGCGTACCTGGACACCCGCGACGCCGCCCGCGCCGGCTTGTTGGCCCTCACCGCCCCCGTGACGGGATTCCACGCGGTGTTCGTCGCCGCGCCGGACACCCTGAGCGCCACCGACACGGAGGCGCTGCTGGACGAACACCTACCGGGGGTGCCCCGGCGGACGCGATCGACCGGCCGGAGCGTCGCCATCGACACCGGTCGGGCCACGCGGCTGCTCGGCTTCACCCCCGAGCACCTCCATCCACTGTCCCCACCCGGACAGCCACCATCCTCAGATCAGGAAGTGACGCCATGACACGTACGATCAGCCGCCGGCGCCTGCTCGCGGGCGCGGCCGGACTGGGCTCCGCCGCCCTCCTCGCGGCCTGCGGCAAGGACGAGTCCGGTGACGCCGGCACGGTGACCCTCAACGTCTGGGGCGGAGTCCCCGCGGAGAACGGACCCGACGCCCTGTTCGCCGCGTTCACCGCGAAGCACCCGAACATCAAGGTCAAGTACACCCGTTTCGTCAACGACGATCAGGGCAACCTCAAGCTCGACACCGCGCTGCAGGGCGGTCTCGACATCGACGTGGTCGTGTCGTACGCGCGCTCGGCCCTGGCCAAGCGCGTCGAGGCGGGTCTGCTCACCGACCTCACCGACCGACTCGCCGGTGACTCGGTGTTGAAGGTCTTCGCCCCCGGCGCGAATCCGGCCAGCAACTACTTCTTCGACGGCAAGGCGTACTCCGCCCCGGCCAGCCGCAGCGTCGAGACGGTGCTGGCGAACAAGAGCCTGCTCGACAAGGCCGGCGTCACCGTCCCGACGGACTGGACGACCGCCGACTTCCGCGCGATCGCGAAGCAGCTTTCCGGCAACGGCGTGTACGGGTCTCTCATCCCGCCGGACCTTGCCCGCCAGCAGCTCGGCCCGGACTTCACCTACAAGCCCGGCGGCCGCGAGTCCAATTTCGACCACCCGGCGTTCCGGGAGAACTTCCAACTCCGGCTGGACATGATGGCCGAGAAGTCCGCCGTCCCGATGACCGAGATCGTCGCGCAGAAGTGGGACGCGTTCGCCCAGACCCCGTTCCTCACGGGGAAGGTCGCGATGTGGATCTCCCAGCCGTTCGTCATGCGCTACATCAAGGACACCAAGGAGTATCCGCACGACTTCAAGACCGTTCTGCTGCCGATGCCGGCGCCGCAGAAGGGCGCGCAGTTCTGGAACACCGGTGCCTACGGCGACAACGTGGCCATCACCAAGAAGTCCAAGCACCAGGACGCCGCCTTCACGCTCCTGCAGTTCTGGCTCGGCGAAGGCGCGGCACACATGGTGCCCGGCGGCCGGCTCCCATCGCTGCCCGGGGGCGACACCGCCAAACTGGCCGCCGATCTGGGCGGACCCGACGCCGCGAAGCTGTTCGACGAGCAGTCGCTGGTCACCAACCTGCTGACCTCGGACGCGCGGATCCCCGTGGACGCCATCCAGACGGCGCACGCGGAGATCTCCACGATCATGAGCGGGCTCAACCAGCGGGTCCTGCTCGGGAACATCAGCATCGACCAGTGGGCCCGGACCGCCAAGGAACAGTGCGACGCCGCGATCAAAAAGGCGGCCTAGAGACACATGCAGACTCTGGTTGGGTCGGCCCGGTCACCGGTACCGCCCGTCGTACGGGAGAAGAAGCGCCGGCCCGCCGGGGTCCGTTCCTGGTTGCCGTGGCTGTTCATCGGCCCCAATCTCGTCGGACTGATCGCCTTCACCCTCGGTCCGATGCTGGCCGGGCTGGGCATCGCGTTCACCCGCTGGAACGTGCTGTCCGGCCTGGGCGGGATCGAGTGGGTGGGCCTGGACAACTTCGCGGAGCTGTTCGCCGACCCCAAGTTCTGGAAAGCCCTGGGCCGCACCGTGTTCTTCGCCGGCCTCGGCGTTCCGCTGTCGATCGCGTTCGGCCTGCTGCTCGCGCTGGCCCTCAACCGGCCGCTGGTCGGCCGGGCCGCGCTGCGGGTCGTGTTCTTCGTACCCAGCATGGTCAACACGGTCGCCATCGGTATGGTCTGGCTGCTCGTGCTCAACCCCAGCGCCGGGCTGCTCAACCAGGCCCTGCGGTTCCTGGGCCTGTCCGAGCCGCCGACCTGGCTGGTGTCCGAGGACTGGGCTCTGCCGGCGCTCGTGCTCATCCAGGTGTGGGCCGGCATGGGCTACCAAGCGGTGATCTACCTGGCCGCTCTGCAGGAACTGCCCCAGGACCTGCACGAGGCGGCGATGATCGACGGCGCTGGCGCATGGCGCCGGTTCCGCGCGATCACGTGGCCGAGCCTCATGCCGACCACGGTCTTCCTGGCGATCACGTCGTTCATCGGCACGTCGCAGGGGTTCGGGTTGATCGCCTTCCTGACCGGCGGCGGCCCGGGGGAGTCCACCACCGTGCTGGCCTACTACATGTACCAGTCCGGATTCCAGGCCTACAAGTTCGGCTATGCCGCGGCGATAGGCGTCGTCACGTTCGCCGCGGTACTGCTGCTGACGCTGCTGCTGTGGCGGTTCCAGAAGGGACGGGGGCTCTACACATGACCCGCAGCCGTACGGACCGAACCCTGCGCACCTGGGTGCTGAGCGTCGTCATGTGGGCGATCGCGGTGCTCTTCGCCCTCCCGCTGCTGTGGATGATCTCGGCTTCGCTCAAACGCAACATCGACGTGTTCACGCTGCCGGTGACGTGGATTCCCGACCCGGTCCGGTGGGTCAACTACGCCGAGGTGTGGGCCGGCGATCCACCCCTGCTGCGCTACTTCGGCAACTCCCTGATCGTGGCCACCGTTGCCGTCGCCGGCGAGATGTTCACGTCCTCCCTCGCCGGGTACGCCTTCGCCCGCATGCGGTTCAAGGGTCGCGACCGCCTCTTCCTGCTCTACATCGCGACCTCGATCGTGCCGACCCAGTTGCTGCTCGTGCCCCGGTTCATGTTCTTCCAGGCCGTCGGCCTGTACGACACCCTGTGGGCGCTGATCCTGCCGAGCATGTTCACCGTCTTCGGCACATTCCTGATGCGTCAGCACTTCTCCGCCGTACCCGGAGAACTCGCCGAGGCCGCACGCATCGACGGTGCCGGCGAGTGGTCGATCTACTGGCGTATCTACCTCCCGATGGCCAAGCCGGTCCTCGCCGCACTGGCGATTCTCGGCTTCGTGTGGTCGTGGAACAGCTACGAGACGCCGCTGATCATGCTCTCCAGCGACGAGAACTACACGCTTCCCGTCGGCCTGACCCGTTTCGTCGACGGCGACGGCGGCCTCGCCGGTGGCCTGTCCATGGCCGCGGCCACCTCGTCGGTCGTACCGATGATCATCGTGTTCCTCGTGTTCCAGCGCCAGTTCCTGTCCGCACTGAGCCGCACCGGGCTCAAGTGACACCGCCGGAGGCTCACGACAATGCGTGTTGAACACGCCGGACACGACATCACGGTGGTCGGCGGTGGTCTGGCGGGGGTGTGCGCCGCCATCGCCGCCGCCCGCCTCGGCCGGACGGTCGCGCTGATCAACAACCGGCCGGTGCTGGGCGGCAACTCCAGCAGCGAGGTGCGGGTCTGGGTGGTGGGTGCCACGAGCCACGGCGACAACCACTACGCCCGCGAAGGCGGGATCATGGGCGAGCTGTTCGTCGAGAACCAGTACCGCAACCCGCAGGGCAACCCGTACGTGTGGGACACGGTCGTGCTCGACGCCGTACGGGCGGAACCGAACATCTCCCTGTATCTCAACACCGACGTCCGGGACGTCGAGGCGGACGGGCCGCCCGAGGCGCGGCAGATCCACACCGTCACGGGATGGATGATGGGCTCGGAACGGCTCATCCACTTCTCGTCGCCGATCTTCCTCGACTGCACGGGCGACGGACTGGTCGGACACCTGGCCGGCGCCGAGTACCGCATCGGCCGGGAGGCCCGCGGCCAGTACGGCGAACCCTGGGCGCCCGCCGAGGCCGACGACATCACCCTCGGCAGCACCCTGCTCTTCTACACCAAGGACGCCGGTGAGCCGGTCACCTACGTGGCGCCGTCGTTCGCCAAGGACATCACGCAGACCAGCATCCCGCAGCAGCGCCTCATCCGGGCCGGCGACAACGGCACCGCGTACTGGTGGATCGAGTACGGCGGGGAGCTGGACACCGTCCACGACAACGACGTCATCCGGGACGAACTCTGGTCGGTCATCTACGGCATCTGGGACCACATCAAGAACTCGGGCCGGTTCGACGCGGACACGATGACGCTGGAATGGGTCGGGGCCGTTCCCGGCAAGCGGGAGTACCGCAGGTTCATCGGCGACTACGTGTTGACCCAGAACGACATCATGGGCCAGACGGAGTTTCCCGACCAGGTCGCCTTCGGCGGATGGTCCATCGACATGCATCCGCCGCAGGGCATGTACGCGACGGAGGCCGCCTCCAAGCACCTGCACCCGGACGGCGTCTACCCCATCCCCTACCGCTGCCTGTACTCGGTGAACACCACGAACCTGCTGTTCGCCGGGCGCAACGTCTCGGCCAGCCACATCGCGTTCGGGTCGACCCGGGTGATGGCCACCTGCGCGACGCTGGGCCAGGCGGCGGGGACCGCCGCCGCCCTGTGTCTCGACGCAAAGGTGGCCCCACGTGAACTCGACGCGGGTCACCTCCAGCAGACCCTGTTGCGCTCCGACGCGTCGCTCATGGGCGTGGCCGCGGCCGACCCGACCGATCAGGCCCGCACGGCGCTGGTGACGGCGTCCTCGACGCTGGACGGGATCGACGTGACCGAACCGGGTGCCCAGTGGCCGCTGACCGCCGACGCCGGCATCGTGCTGCCGGTCGATCCCGCCCTGGCGGGGCCGGAACTCCTCGTCGACGCGGCCGAGGCCACGACGCTCGTGGTGGACCTCTACGACCCCGGCCTCGGACAGAACTACGTACCGGGCACGCTTGTCGACAGCGTGCAGGTCCCGGTCGGGGCGGGCGCCCGGCAGTGGGTCCGTCTTCCGCTGGACTGGACGCCGCCCACCGCGCGCAACGCCTTCCTGCGGGTACGCGCCAACCGCGCCGTGACCCTGCACGTCGCGGACACGACAGTCCCCGGCGTCCTGTCCCTGTCCCACGTGCCGCCGGCGACGGACCCGAAGGAGCGGCAGCCGGTGCTCGAGTGGAAGAGCAGGGCCCTGCGCCGCCGGACCTTCTGCCTACGCACCGGTCCGACGGCGGCCTACTCCGCCGACAAGGTGGTCGACGGGTACCTGCGCCCCTTCGCCGGACCGCACCTGTGGATGTCGCGGCCCCTCGCCACGGACGGCGAGCCGTGGTTGCAGTTGGCCTGGGCCGAGCCGGTGACGGTGAGCCAGGTCGAGATCATCGCCAACGACGACGTCAACGAGGACCTGATCAATCTGCCCCATCACCGGATGCCGTTCACGCTCCTGCCGACGCTCGTGCGCGACTACCGGATCGAGGCCCGCGTCGCCGGGGCCGGCTGGCAACCGCTCGTGTCGGTGGTCGACAACCGGCAGCGACGCCGCACGCACGGTCTCGCGGCCCCGATCGTGACCGACCGGATCAGGGTCGTCGTCACCGCCACCAACGGCACCGGCTCGGCCCAGCTGATCGCCGTGCGGGCCTATGCCTGACGGGCTGCCGTCGCAGGCCACCGAAGCAACGATCCTCGAACAGGAGACCACGTTCGTGCCCTTCAATCCCATGCCGGAGACGCAGGCGCCCTGGCCCGGCCGTGACCGGCTGCGCATCACCGGCGTCCGGTCGATCGTCACCGCCCCGGAGGGCGTGCCGCTCGTCGTCGTCCGGGTCGACACCACCGATCCCGGCCTGTACGGGCTCGGATGCGCGACATTCACCCAGCGGTTCCACGCCGTCGCCGCCACCGTCGACAGTCATGTCGCGCCGCTGCTCGTCGGTCGCCATCCGGCCGACATCGAGGACATCTTCCGGATGATCCATTTCTCGTCGTACTGGCGCAGCGGCCCGGTCACCAACAACGCCCTGTCCGGCGTCGACCAGGCGCTGTGGGACATCGCCGGCAAACGGGCCGGCATGCCCGTCTACGAGTTGCTCGGCGGGCGGGTCCGAGCGGCGGCCGACACGTACCTGCACGCCGGCGGGGCCACCGTCGACGACACCCTGGAGCAGGCCCGCGTCCTGCTCGCCCGGGGCTACCGGCACGTCCGGCTGCAGGTCGGCAGTCCCGGGGTGGGCACCTACGGCGCTCCGGCCACGCCCGGCGAGTACACCGGGACACCGCACCCCGGCGGGTGGGACGTGCACCGTTACCTGCGTGACACTCCGGACCTGTTCGCGCAGGCCCGCGCAGCCCTCGGGCCCGAGCCGCACCTGATGCACGACGTCCATTCCCGGCTGACCGTCAAGCAGGCTGTCGGACTGGTCCGCCAGCTCGAGGAGTACCGCTTGTTCTTCCTGGAGGATCCCATCGCCCCGGAGTTCTACGACCGGCTCGGCGAGGTCCGCGCGGCCGCACCCATGCCCATCGCCGTCGGGGAACAGGTGGCGTCGGTGGCCGACGCGGCCCGGCTCGTGACGGGTGGCGGTGTCGATCTGCTGCGTCTGCACATCTCCTCGATCGGTGGCCTGAGCCCGGCGCGCAAGCTCGTCGCCCTGTGCGAACTGCACGGTGTGGGCACCGCCTGGCACGCGCCGGCCGACGTGTCCCCGGTCGGCGCGGCGGCGAACGTCGCGCTCGACGTGACAAGCGCGGCCTTCGTCGTCCAGGAGGGCCACGAGTACGCGCCGGCCGTCCACGAGGTGTTCCCGGGCACGCTCGCACCCCGCAACGGCTTCCTCTATCCGTCGGACGCGCCCGGGTGGGGCATCGACCTCGACGAGGCGGAGGCGGCCAAGTACCCGCCCGTGGAGCACCTCCACGAACGGTGGTCGGCCCAGGTACGGCACGTCGACGGCGGGATCGTGGCCCCGTGAGGATCGACCGTGTCGAGACCTTCCTCGTGGCGCCCCGCTGGCTCTTTCTGAAGATCACCACCGATGACGGTGTCGTCGGCTGGGGCGAACCGGTCGTGGAAGGCCGCGCCGAGACCGTCCGGGCCGCGATCGGTGAGTTGTCCGACCTGCTCATCGGCAGCGATCCGATGCGCATCGAGGACCACTGGCAGGTCCTCACCCGCGGTGGCTTCTATCGCGGCGGCCCGGTGCTGTCCAGCGCCGTCGCCGGCATCGACCAGGCGCTGTGGGACATCGCCGGAAAGGTCCGGGGGGCGCCCGTCCACGACCTGCTCGGCGGTCCGGTGCGCGACCGCGTCCGGATGTACGGCTGGGCGTACGGCGACACCGCCGAACAGGTCGCCGAATCCGCGGCGACGGCGATCGCCGCTGGATACACAGCCGTCAAGATCGCACCACCGGGCGCGATGGCGTTCCTGGACACCCCCGCGGGCGTGAAATCCGTCGTCGATCTCCTGGCCAAGGTCCGCGACGCGATCGGCCCCGACAACGACGTGGCGATCGACCTGCACGGCCGGGCCTCGATCGCCGCCAGCCGTCGCCTCCTGCCACTGCTGGAGCCGTACCTGCCGCTGTTCGTCGAGGAACCGCTGCGGCCGGAGTACTCCGGCGACATCGCCCGGATCGTCACGGCGACCGCACTGCCGATCGCCACCGGCGAGCGGCTCTACACGCGGCGCGAGTTCCGGGACGTCCTGGACGCCGGCGTGGCCGTCGTCCAACCCGACCTATCGCACGCCGGAGGCATCTCCGAGGTCCGGCGCATCGCCGCGGTCGCCGAGATGTACGACTCCGTCCTGGCCCCGCACTGCCCGCTCGGCCCCATCGCCCTGGCCGCATGCCTGCAGATCGACCTGGCCGTACCGAACTTCCTCATCCAGGAACAGGCCCTGGGCATCCACTACAACAACGGCCAGGACGGCCTGAACTATCTCGTCGACGCCGACGTCCTGCGGTTGCGCGACGGGCACGTGGAGCGACTCGGCGGGCCCGGCCTCGGCATCGACGTCGACGAGAACGCGGTGCGCGAGGCGGCGGCACGAGGCCACCGGTTCCGTTCCCCCATCTGGCGCGGCCCGGACGGCGCGTTCACCGAGTGGTGACGACCCATCCGACCTCCGACCACCCCGTAACCGTGGAGATGCCATGGCACTGTTCGACCTGCCCGAAGACCTTCTGCGCAGCTACCGGCCCGCTGTCGCGGAGCCGGAAGACTTCGACAGCTTCTGGACCGCGACACTCCAGGACGCGCGTGCCCATCATCTGAACCTCACCGTCACGCCTGTCGACAACGGCCTCGCACTGATCGACACCCTTGACGTCACCTTCGCCGGCTACGACGGCAACCCGGTCAAGGCCTGGCTGCACCTGCCCGTCACCCGCAGCGGTCCACTGCCCGCCGTGGTGGAGTACGTCGGATACGGCGGAGGCCGCGGCCTGCCGCATGAGAGACCTCTGTGGGCCATGGCCGGATACGCCCACCTCATCATGGACACCCGAGGTCAGGGCGCGAAGGGCCCCAGGGGAGACACACCCGATCCCGACCCCACCGGTGACCCCGCGATCGCGGGCTTCACCACCCGAGGCATCGCCAGTCCGGAAACCTACTACTACCGCCGGGTCTTCACCGACGGGGTCCGCGCCATCGACGCCGTACGGGAGCTGTCCGAGGTGGACCCGAGCAGAGTGGCCGTCACCGGGACCAGTCAGGGCGGGGGTATCGCCACCGCTGTGGCCGGCCTCGCGTCAGGTCTGGTGGCCGCCATGCCCGACGTCCCGTTCCTCGCCGACTTTTCCCGTGCGTTGACCATCACCGACGCCTCGCCGTACGCCGAGATCACCGCCTATCTCAAGGTCCGCCGAGACGAACGGGACCAGGTGATGCGGACGCTCTCGTACTTCGACACGGTCAACCACGCCAAGCGGGCCAGCGCCTCGGCGCTGTACTCCGTCGGGCTGATGGACCAGGCCTGCCCGCCCTCGACCGTGTTCGCCTCGTACAACCACTACGCGGGACCGAAGGAGATCCGCGTCTACCCGTTCAACGGCCACGAAGGGGGCCAGGCTTTCCACGAGATCGAGAAGCTGAGGTTCGCCGCCAAGCCGCTCAGCGGGTGAGCGGGGCACAGGCGACCCGGCGGTGACCGCCGGGGTGCCCGGGTCATTCGACGCCGGCCCGCCGTCGAGAATCCGGTGGCGGGGCGGACCACCCGTTGCGAGACTCGGTCCCGTGCGCGAGTTGGACCGCTTCCGAGCCGCCGTACACCTGTGGGCGGCCGGCGGTCCCGCCGCGGCGACGGCCGCCGCCGAGGCCCGGGGGTCGGCGGCCGGTCTGCGGACGGTCGTCCTCGTCGAGGGGGTCAGCGACCAGCGCGCGGTCGAGGCCCTGGCGGAACGACGGCAGCGCGATCTTGCCGGCGAAGGTGTCTGCGTGGTGCCGCTGGGCGGTGCGATGAGCGTCGGTCGGTACCTGCGGCTGTTCGGACCGCAGGGCCTCGCCGTTCCGGTACGCGGGCTGTGCGACGAGGCCGAGGAGAGTTTCTTCCGCCGTGGACTGGAGCAGGCCGGCCTCGGCACCGCTCCGGACCGGCCGGCGCTGGAGGCGCTCGGCTTCGGTGTGTGCGTGGCCGACCTGGAGGAGGAGTTGATCCGCGCGCTCGGCAGTGACGGCGTGCTGCGGGTCATCGCGGATCAGGGGGACCTGGCCCGGCTACGGGTCTTCCAGAACCAGCCCGCCCAACGTGAACGCTCGACCGAGCGGCAACTGCGTCGTTTCCTGGGCACGATGAGTGGCCGCAAGGCCCGGTACGCCGAGGCGCTCGTGCGGGCCCTCGACCCGGACGCCGTGCCCCGACCGCTGGACCGGATACTCGCCGACTGACCCGTCGCGTCGCTGGTGAGGGCACGGTGAACAGTGCGCTCACCAGTCACAGCGGGTGCCGCGGCGGCGATCATTGAGGGCCGCCGTCCCATTTGTTATCGCGCTCCGTAGTGGACATAGACAAACCTGTCACCCACCCCTACAGTTCGGCCGACTAGTTCTCATCAGTACGGGGGTAATGGTGATGACCACTGGCCGCTGGATGCTGCCTGCGTTCCTCAAGAAACGTTCGCTTCTCACAGTTGGTTGCGCCGTCGCGCTCCTCGGCACCTCGGTTGCCGTGCCCGCGCAGGCCACGCCGGCACCCGCGCCGAAGCCGGCGACGGGTGCCTCCGAGGCCGCCGATCCCGAGTCCGCGTCCGCCGCCGCCCGTCGCTCGGGTGAGCGTGTGGAGGTCGCATCCGCCCGTACCGAACTGACACAGGTGTTCGCCAACCCGTCCGGCGGTTTCACGGCGGAGATGGCCGTTCAGCCGCAGCGGGTCAAGCGAGCTGACGGCTCCTGGGCGACCGTCGACCTGGCGCTCGGGCGAGCGGCGGATGGTTGGCGGCCGACGTCGTCGGTCGCGGACGTACGGTTCTCCGCCGGCGGCGATGCCGCCGCGGTGGTCCTGTCCCGCAACGGCCGGTCGTTCTCCCTGTCCTGGCCGGGCGGTCTGCCCCAACCGGCGGTGTCCGGTGACGCCGCCACCTACGCCGACGTGCTGCCGGGCACGGACCTGGTGCTGCGGGCCACGCGGACCGGGTTCACCCACGTCCTGGTGGTCAAGACGCCGGAGGCGGCGGCGAACCCCCGTCTGCGCGAACTCCGCTTCGACCTGGGCGGCGATGCGCGCGTGGTTCGGGGGCCGAACGGTCGCCTGTCGGCGCTCGCCGGCGACGAGCTCCTCGCCGCCGCCGACACCGCCGTCATGTGGGACTCCCGCGCCGATGTCGTACCGTCGGGTCAGCGATCGGTTACGGCCTCGGGCGGCTCGTCCGAGCCGTCGTCGTCGGCGGCGCCGGGTGACCGAGCGCGTATCGCGCCGGTCGGCGTCGAGGTCGCCGACGGTGACCTGGTGCTCCGGCCGGACGTCGCGCTGCTCGCACCGGCCGGCGCCACCTTCCCGGTCTACATCGATCCGGCCTGGTCCACGGGCAAGTCGCGGTGGGCGTACTCGACAAACAACAACAGCAACAACACGGACACCTCGGTGGCCCGGGTGGGCCGTGACCCGGATTCGGGGAAGCTATACCGGTCCTACTTCGACTTTCCGTTGACCACCGTGCGCGGCAAGCACATCGAGTCGGCGTACGTGCAGATGAAGCTGGACCATTCCTGGTCGTGCGGCAACACGCCGACCTACCTGTACCACTCGGGTGTCATCGCCTCGACCCCCCGGACGAACTGGGCGCCGAAGCTGATCGGCCTGAAGTCCTCGGCCAGCTCACACGCCAACGAGGGCTCAGGCTGTTCGGACTCGCCGCAGCCGGACATGACCGTCAACTTCCAGGGGTCCGCGGTGACCAGCGTGATCCAGTCCTCCGCGACGAGCAACGCCACCAACATCACGTTCGGTTTCTGTGCGTGTAGCGCCACCGACGGCTCGGGCGAGTCCACCACCGACCGGTACAAGAAGTTCTTCCCCGGCAACGCCAAGCTGGTGGTCGACTTCGATTCCATCCCCGGTAAGCCGAACAACCTGCAGGCGGCCGGTGTGGCCTGCTCGACCAGTACGACGCTCGTCATCGGGACGCTGAAGCCGACGTTCTCCGCGATCTTCCCGGACGCGGACGGCACGCAGGCGCTGACGACCGGGTACGAGTGGGTCCAGGTGCCCACCAACGGGGTGATCGACGCGTCGACCCCGCGCCGGTCGGCGCCCGCCGGGGCATCGGTTCCGGCCGGAGGCCGCTCGACGACTGCCGCGGTGACGGCCAGCGAGGGAGTGACGTACGCGTTCCGCGCCAAGGCGACGGACCCCGCCCCGTACAGCCGGACCAGTGTCTGGTCGGACTGGTGCAAGTTCATCGCCGACACCAAGGTGCCGCCGGTGACCGCGACGCTGACCTCCGGAACGGGGATGCCGGGCAGCACGGCGACCTTCACGATCAGGTCCACCGACACCACGGTGACCAAGTTCCGGTACGGCTGGGTCGATCCGGCCGTCACCGAGATCGCGGCGACCAGCGGTACGTGGACCGATCCGTCGAACGTCACGGTCAACGTGAAGCAGGCGGCCGTGTCGCTCGTGATTCCCAAGTTCGGACTGAACACACTCTTCGTCTCGGCGACCGACGGCGCCGGCAACATCGGCCGCGGTTCACAGGAGTTCACGGCGCTCAGGCCAGCGCCGGCGAGGGCCCGCTGGGGTCTGGAGACGTACCCCGGGGTCACGGCCGCGCAGGCTCTGGACGACACGCAGCAGTCACCCCCCTCCGGCAGGACCCCGCTGTCCTCGGGAAGCGTTTCCTGGACCGGGGATCTGCGCCTGATCCGTGGCGAGACAGCCTCGTTCAACGGCACCTCGTCCAGCCTCGCCACGGCCGGACCGGTGGTGGACACCACGAAGTCGTTCAGCGTCGCGGGTTGGGTGCGCCTGGCGGCGCTGCCCACCACGACGGACATGGCGGTCGCCGCGCAGGCCGGCGCCGGCACGGCCGGCTTCGTGTTGGGTACCCGGTTGGAGGGCTCCCCGGCGACATCGCGCTGGTCGTTCCTCATGAAGGACACCGACGTGCAGAGCAGCACGACCCGGGCAGCGGTCGGCACCGCCCTGACGACAGCGGACGTCGGCAGGTGGACCCACATCGCCGGTGTCTACGACAAGACCGCGGGGAAGGTTCGGCTCTACGTCAACGGCAAGTTCACCGCCGAGACCGATCGGACCGCGACGGCGTGGGCCGCCAACGGCGCGTTCAGCGTCGGCCGGGGATGGGCCTTCGGCGGGCCGGGCAACTTCCTCAAGGGCAACCTGGCCGACGTCCAGGTGTACGACCGCGTCCTGGTCGAGCACGACTTCACCGGTCAGCTCGCCGAGGACCCGAACTCCGGGGGTGTCGACGAGCCGGGCATGCTGTCAGCCGTTCGAGTGGGTGACTGGGGCTTCGGCAACGGCATCGCGTGCTACGTGGAGTCCACCGACCCCACGCTGTGCAGCGCGCCGGAGGACGGCCAGTTCGGTCGACGTCTCGCGCTGACGGCGGGGGCCGACTTCGGCTCCCTCTCCGACGACCGGTTCCTGACGTTGGACCGTAAGGGCATCGACGATCCGGCCCAGTACACGACGGAGTACGGGCGCTCACAGGACAATCTCGCCGAGCCGCAGAACCCGGTGTGGCAGGACGGTCGCGTGCTGCGTACGGACCAGTCCTTCTCGGTGTCGGTCTGGGTGCGACCCGACGTGGAGGCGACCGGCACCATGACCGCCGTCAGCCAGGTCGGCACCCAACAGTCGGCCTTCTTCCTCGGTCAGCGCACCTTCACCGTGGGCAGCACTGTCGAGTCCCGTTGGTGTGTCAGCGTCTTCGGTGTCGACGACGACGTCATCTCGGGTCAGACCGTGGAGGTTCCGATGACGTCGGCGGTCCTGACGGAGGACGACCGGGCCCGCTGGACCCATCTTGTCGCCGTCTACGACGTCACCCGGCGCGAGGTCCGGCTCTATGTGAACGGTAAGCAGGAGGGCATCAAGGGCTACGGCAGTGGCACCTTCACCGGTGCCTTCGACGCGACAGGTCCGCTCGTCGTCGGTGCCGGCCGGTTCAGCCCGGTGGGCGGAGCAGCACGGTGGGTGGACCTCTGGCAGGGCGACATCGACAAGCTCGGCCTTTACCAGGGAGCGCTGACCGACGTGGCGGTCAAGACGCTCTTCGACGCGGAGTCACCCGAGCCGGTGGAAGCACCCGAGGACTGACCGCTCCGCAGCCCCTGACCACATCCCGTTCGTCAACCCTCGTCTGTGGAGGCATGGTGACCCCCTACCCGAAAACGGTCCGCAAATCCCCTCATAAAGCCTATAACTCCGGCAAGGCGCTGGTGGCAGGGCTCCTCAGCACCGCCTTGGTGATCACAGGACTGTCGGTTCCCGCGCAGGCCGCGCCGCTCAGCTCCAAGCCCCAGACCGGTCAGCGGGAGAAGCTCGACAAGGACGGCGGTCCGGCGGTCGGTCGTGCCCGGGCGATGAAGGCCGTACCGAACGCCAAGCCCGCCGCGCCCGTGTGGCCCGGCCCGGGCGAGGCGACGGTGACCCTGCCGACGGACGACGCGGCCGGTCAGCGCCGCTCCTCGTCCTCGCCGGTGCGGGCTGGTGGGCTGCCGGTGTCGGTCCAGCGGGCGACCGGCACGGCAGGTGCCCGAACCTCGGCGGTCTCCGTCGAGCTGCTCGACCGGGCGGCGGTGCCGGCTCGGTGGCGCGACGGACTGATGCTGCGAGTCGAGGACGCCGGTCAGTCCGCCGCGCGGTCGACGACACCGGCTCAGCCCGGCGCGGCCACCGTCTCGGTGGACTACCGCGGGTTCCGGGACGCCGTCGGCGGTGACTGGGCATCTCGGCTGCGACTGTGGCAGGTCCCCGAGTGCGGACTGCGCGACCCGCAGCGGGCCGAGTGCGCGGCCAAGCCCCTGATCTCGAAGAACGACGGCAGCTCGGTGACCGCCGAGGTGCCGGTGACCGCCGAGGTGCCGGTGGCCGCCGACGGCGCGGCGGCGCGTACCGCCGGGCAGGGCGGGACGCTCGTCGCGCTTGCCGCCGGCAGCTCGGGTCCGGAGGGCGACTTCTCCGCGACCCCGATGTCGCCGAGCGCCACCTGGTCAGCGGGTACGTCGACTGGCGGCTTCGCCTGGTCGTACCCGATGCGGATGCCGCCGGCCATCGGCGGCCCGGCACCCAGCCTCGGCCTCTCCTACACCTCGGACGCGGTCGACGGCCAGTCGGACGCGTCGAACAGTCAGCCGTCGTGGGCCGGTGAAGGCTTCAGCCTCTGGTCCGGCTACATCGAGCGCAGCTACGTGGCGTGCGCCGACGACATGAGCGGCGGTAACAACAGCTCCAACCGCACCGGGGACCAGTGCTGGCGCTCGGACAACGCGACGATGTCGCTGAACGGCCGGGGCGGCGAACTGATCTTCGAGGCCGGCAAGGGCTGGCACAGCCGCAACGAGGACGGCACCAAGATCGAGAAGTTGACCGGCACCGCCAACGGCGACGACGACGGTGAGTACTGGAAGGCGACCACGCCCGACGGCACGCAGTACTTCTTCGGCCGCAACACGCTGCCCGGTCAGAGCGGCACCACCGAATCCGCCTGGACCGTTCCGGTCGCGGGCAACCACACGAAGGAGCCGTGCAGCGGCTCCTCGTTCGCCTCGTCGTTCTGTGACCAGACCTGGCGATGGAACCTCGACTACGTCGTCGATCCGCGCGGCAACACGCTGTCCTACTGGTACGAGAAGGAATCCAACTACTACGCCAAGCTCGCCACCTCCACCAACAAGGCGTCCTACGTCCGCGGCGGTGCACTGCGGCGGATCGACTACGGCACCTGGGACCGCAGTTCCACCGACCGCTCGGTCAAGCCCCTGGCCCAGGTCGTCCTCGACGTGGCGGACCGCTGCGTGACCGACTGCTCCAACCGGGGCAACTGGAAGGACGTTCCCTGGGACCAGGAGTGCACAGCGGCCGCGGCGAACTGCAAGGAGAACTACGGTCCGACGTTCTGGACGACGAAGCGACTCTCGACGGTCACCACACGCGTCTGGGACACCACCAAGAGCACTGCCGACTGGCAGCCGGTGGACTCGTGGACCCTGGTCCACTCCTACCCGGCGGTCGGCGACGGCAGCGACCACGCGGGCATGTGGCTGACCTCGCTGGTGCACCGGGGCCTGGTCGGGGACACCGTCGTCATGCCGCCGGTGACCTTCGAACCGGTGTCGAAGCCGAACCGGGTGTTGAGCAAGAACAACACCAGCAACAACCGGATGCGGATCGGCAACATCTTCACCGAGACCGGCGGGCAGATCCAGGTCACGTACAGCCAGGCCGACTGCAAGAGCAGCAGTCTGCCGTCGTCGCCGTCGTCCAACACGCGCCTCTGCTATCCGGTGGTCGGCCCGGACCCGTACGAACCGGGTAAGGAGCTCACCGAGTACTGGCACAAGTACGTCGTCACGCAGGTGTCCGAGTCCGACATCAAGGTGATGGCCGGTGGCACCGACCACGGTCAGCCGGTGCAGAACACCTACTACAAGTACCTGGGCAGTCCCGCCTGGCACTACGCCGATGACAACGGGCTGGTGCAGCCCAAGCGCAAGACCTGGAACCAGTTCCGCGGCTTCGGCCAGGTCGAGGTCCGCAAGGGTGACGCGCCGGCCCAGACGCTGACGCTGACGACGTTCCTGCGCGGCATGCACGGTGACCGGGCGGCGCCGTCCGGCGGCACCCGCACCGTCACCGTCGACGCCTCGCTCGGCAGCGAGACGGTGTACGACGAGGACCAGTTCGCGGGGATGGTCCGCGAACAGGTGGTCTACAACGGCGTCACGACCAAGCCGGTCAGCAAGACGGTCAACGTGCCGTGGCGATCGAAGGCGCTCGCGACCCGCACCATCAACAGCGACGTGGTCTCCGCCCACTTCACGAACACCCGGGTCACCTACGAGGCGGTGGCGTTGGGGGTCAACGGCGCGTCCGGTTGGCGGACCGCACGGACGGTGAAGGACTTCGACGAGGACTACGGCAGCACGAAGTCGGTCCAGTCCGACGGCGATGTCGCCAAGACCGGTGACGAGAGCTGCTCGACCTACCTCTACAACCGCAACACCGGCGCGAACCTGATCGAGACGGTCAAGCAGATCACCGTCAAGGCCGTGCCGTGCGCCACCGCGCCGACCAGCCAGGACGACATCGTGGCGGACGAGCGCAAGTTCTACGACGGCGCGACGGACGTCGACGCCGCGCCGACCCGGGGCGAGGTCACCCGGATCGACAGGCTCAAGGACCGGTCCGCCGCGGGCGGCACCGTCTGGCAGACCATCAGCCAGGCCACCTTCGACGGGTACGGCCGTCCGAAGACCGCCACCGACGCGCGTGGCCGCACGGTCACCACGGCGTACACCCCCGCGACCGGTGGGCCCGTCACGACGGTGACCACCAAGACGCCGGATCCGAACGGCGGCACCGTCGACTGGGAGACCACCATCGAGGTACGCCCCTACTGGGGCCAGCCGATCCGCACGAAGGATTACAACGGCAAGCAGTCCGACATGGTGTACGACGCGATGGGCCGGCTCGCCAAGGGCTGGAAGGTGGGCTGGCCGCAGGCCACCTACCCGAACAGCCCGTCGGTCGAGTACACGTACTACTACGCGCCCAACCGGGACGCCTATCCGTACACCAAGAGTCGGGTCCTCAACGCCGGCGGTGGGTACCTGACGTCGTACGAGATCAAGGACGCCTTCCTGCGGCCCCGCCAGACGCAGGCCGCCGGGGTGGGCGGTGGCCGGGTGGTCGCCGACACCCTCTACGACGCGACCGGTCGGGCCGTGACCAGCTACCAGGCTCACGCCGAGCCGGGCACGCCCGACGGCGCGCTCTGGTGGGAGCCCGAGTGGTCGGTGCCGGCGCTGTCGAAGGCCATCTACGACAACGCGTCCCGCGTCACCGACCAGGTCTTCTTCGGCACCGACGGGGTCACCAACCTGGTCGAGAAGTGGCGTACCAGAACCGACTACCTGGGTGACGCCACGAAGGTGACCCCGCCGACGGGTGGCACCGTCACCACCACCAAGACCGATGTCCAGGGCCGGGCCGTCGAGCTGCGGCAGCAGACCGACCGGACCCAGGTCACGCCGGACCACGTGACGACCTACACCTACAACCGCAAGGGGCAGCTCACCCTCGTCAAGGACACCGCCGCCAACGAGTGGGTCAACACGTACGACGTCAAGGGCCGCCAGACGAGCGCGAAGGACCCGGACAAGGGCACCACCACGACCACCTTCACCCAGTACGACCAGGTGGAGACGGTCACCGACGCCAACGGCGTGCTCGTCAACGAGTACGACACGTTGGGGCGGCGCAAGGGCCTCTACGCCGGCAGCGTCAGCGCCGCGAACAAGCTGGCCGAGTGGAAGTACGACCAGCTCTACACCGGTCAGGTGGTACGCGGTCAGCTCACCCAGAGCATCCGTTACGAGTCGGCCGGCTCCTCGAACGCCTACAAGTGGCAGGTGCGCGGCTTCAGTGACCGCTACCAGCCCACCGGCACCAACTACGTCATCCCCACCAACGAGGCGGACAAGCTCGCCGGCACCTGGACCTACGGCTACGAGTACTCGCCCTACGACGGCAGTCCGACGGCGGTCACCTATCCCGAAGGCGGGGGTCTGACCACCGAGAAGGTGCAGACGACGTACGACTCGACGACCGGCCTGCCGAAGGAACTCACCACCAATCTGATCAACGTGGGCCGCTACGTGATCGGTCAGCAGTACACCCAGTACGGCGAGCCGACACTGACCACCCGCAAGACCGACGGCGGTGTGTACGTCGAGGACAACACCTACTACGACCTCACCACCCGGCGCGTCGACCGGATGACGGTCAGGCCGGAGACCGCCGCCGGCACGGTGGTGGACACCAACTACCAACACGACGCTTCCGGCAACATCCTCCAGATCAAGGACACCCCACAGGTCGGCTCGGCGGACACCCAGTGCTTCCGCTACGACGACCTGCGCAGGATGACGAACGCGTGGACGCCCAAGGCGGGTGTCGAGTGCACGACGAGCCCGAGCGTGGCCAACCTGGGCGGGCCCGCTCCGTACTGGCACGAGTGGACCGTCGACGCCGTCGGCAACCGCAGCACCGAGAAGGTGCACACGGCGGCGGGGGACACCACCCGCACGTACACGTCACCGGCCAGCGGCAAGACCGCCGTACGGCCGCACGCGGTCACCTCGGTCCTGACCGAGGCGCCCGGTCAGGCCGCCGTCACCACCCAGTACGCCTACGACAACGTCGGCAACATGACCTGCCGGCCGGTCGCCGCCACCGCGAACAACTGCGCCAACGGGACAAGCTCCCAGACGCTCAAGTGGAACACCGAGGGCAAGCTCGCCTCGGTGAGCGCTGGTGGGCAGACCGTCGAGACCAACATCTACGACGCCGACGGCACGCGTCTGATCCGTCGCGACTCCACCGGGAGCACGCTCTACCTGCCGGGCCAGGAGATCCGGCGCGACAACAACTCCGTCGTCACCGGCACCCGCTACTACAGCTTCGCCGGCAGGATGGTCGCCAACCGTACGCCGAGCGCCCTGACCTGGCTCTACTCCGACCACCAGGGCACCCAGCAGACCGGCATCAGCGCGGCGTCCCAGGCCGTCACCATCCGACGCCAGACGCCGTACGGCGATCCTCGTGGCACCCAGCCGCAGTGGACGAACAGCAAGGGCTTCGTCGGAGGCGACAAGGACCCGACGGGCCTGACCAATGTCGGGGCCCGGCAGTACGACACCGCTCTGGGACGGTTCATCTCGGTCGACCCGGTGCAGGACCTGGCCGACCCGCAGCAGTGGAACGCGTACGCCTACAGCAACAACAACCCGATCACGTTCTCCGACCCGAGCGGCCTGCGCGCGTGCTCGGACGACGCCTGCGGTCCGGGCGCCGACTACGAGGACATGTACGGCAACTACGTCGAGGTCAAGGGCGACAACGACGGTTGCGGTGGTAGCTGCGGCGACGACGACTGGGCCGAAGCCCGCGCGGCACACGAGGCCGGCGGTGGCAACGGCGGCGGTAGCAAGGGCGGCAAGGGCGGCGGCAAGAACGGCGGCCCCACCGACGAGGAGGTCAAGCGGGCCAAGGAGGTCAAGAAGCAGAACGCCATCTCGATCATCATCGAGGCCGGCGGAAAGCTCCTGCTCGACTTCTTCGGCATCAACGACATCCTGGACTGCATCCACGGCGACCTGATGGCCTGCGCTTGGACGCTGGCGGGAATGCTGCCGGTGGGCAAGGCCGTCCAGTTCCTCCGTAAGGCCAAGCCCATGGCCAACACGATCGTCAGGGCCTTCAAGGCCGTGCTGAAGTGGAGCAACGAGACAAAGTGGGCTGACGACGTCCTCGATGCAGCCGAGAGTTGCCTCGTGCGCCACAGTTTCGCGCCCGGAACGAAGGTGGTGCTGGCCGGCGGCGGTTACCAGGCCATCGAGGAGTTGCAAGAGGGCGATCTAGTCCTCGCCACCGACCCGGAGACCGGAAAGACCGAGGCACGCGAGGTCACTCGTACGCATCGCAACGAGGACGCGGACCTGACGGACCTGACTGTCAAGGCTGACGGCGCCGAGGCGACGGTCATCAAGACCACTCAGCACCACCCGTTCTGGAGCGAGGACCGCAAGGACTGGATCGACGCGGCCGACGTGCGGGTCGGCGAGGCGCTACGGGCGCTCGACGGCACGGCGATCACGGTCCAGGCCGTCCGGTCGTACGCCGGCCTGGAGGCGATGTACGACCTCACGGTCGCGGACATCCACACGTACTATGTGGTGGCCGGTTCCACGCCCGTCCTGGTTCACAACAACAACGGCGGCTGTGGAATTGGTCGAGAGCTGATCGGTGACGAGAGGTCGAACCATATTCTTGATGGTCACAGGTTCCCGGGAGCGGCGGGCAAGGATCCTTTCCCCCAGGGGTGGTCGGATGACCAGATTCTGGATGCTGTTGCTGACGTGGTGACGAGTCCAAACAGTCAAAGAACCTGGTACAAGGGATCTGCTGTGCATGCCGAAAGAACTCTGAAGACCAGGAAGGGCGAACCTGCGGTTCAGAACGTGGTTGGAACCGTGGGAGGGGTGAACATTCTGGTGCGCTACGAACCTCTCACTGGGAAGGTGCTCACGGCGTTCCCGCAATGAGGGATCGTCCAATCGGTCCGGGTGTGGCATCTCCGATGATTGGAGGATTATGGCGAAGGATGCGAGTCTGATGGAAGTGTTGCATCGCCTGGATGATCCGGAATGGCTGGAAGCGCCGGCCGACTACGATGCAGCTGATGCCGCAGCTTCTTTCAACCGTTTGGCTGTCCAGGTGGGTTCTCGCTTCTCGACGCGTTGTGAGATCGATCGAGACATCCAGGACTCCGCTCAGTACGGACGAATCGAAGTGCCGAGGGAAGCCACGGTTTGCGGGACGCGGATCGTTGTACTGGTGAGCAGGTTCAAGCCGTTGGCAATGGTGGCGGCCGATAACCCTGGTGCCTTTCTCAGTACGGATGAAGCGCGCGCCGAAAGTGAGCTCGACGCGAGTGACCTTGAGAAGGTAGAGCAAGTTCTTGCGGGATCGGGGTACGTCTCGATTCCGGAAGAACTTCTCACAACTCTCTACGACGGATCCACTATCCTGCGTTTCCATGGTTCCGGGGAGCCGAGTTGGTGGGACCGCTTCTTCGGCTCTTTCTGATGGATCTTGAGTAATTGGTTTTAGATGAGCCCCGCCAAGCTGTGCTTGGCGGGGCTCATCTCGTTTGACGACGATCGTTTGACGGCAACGTCGCTCGGATTTGCCGACGAGCCATGCAACCCGCGTGCTGGTGCAAATGGGCGCGCTGTCCGTGCGGGCCGCGTCAGAGGCGCGGAAACAGCAGGTCCGACACCTCGTCGACCGCACGGCGCGAGGTGGGTCGGCCCGGCTGGCCGTACCCGATGCGCAGCACCATCTGCGGTGTCCCGAATCGCCCCAGCGAGACCGTAGTTGCTCCCGCGCCGTCGGTACCTCGATCGGCTGGGACAGCGGCGATGCGCTCAACCCGGCGTCGCTGACGGTGAGCAACACCCGTTGCAGGGCCTGACCGGCGACCATCTGGTCGATGGCGGTGTTGCCGACCGAGCCGAGCACCCCGACCAGCGGCTCGGGTTCGAAGTCCCGTCCCGGCGCGCGGTCGCGCCCACCGAAGCCGCGCGTCGGCAGTACGTCCTGCGGCTCGTGCTGCGGCCCGCCGGCCGAGACCGGTACGCCGTCCGGCGCGGGCTGGTGACGTAGCCACCGCTTCCGCTCGGCGCGGTACGCCGGGTCGCGTTCCAGCACCCGGTGTGCGCTGTGGGCGATCTCGCCGAACGCGTTCACCGCGCCCACCCCGACCAGTAACTCCAGCCAGCATCCCTCGGCGCGGGCCGCCTCGGCGAGCCGCCAGCGGGCGTCGGACGGCACCGGGTCCGGCCAGAACGGGAGCCGGTTGCTGAACCGGCGGGGGATGGCCGTGTGCAGGCTCTGCTCGGTGCTCGACCCGGCGATCACCGCGCGGGTGCTGGAACGCATCTGCAACGGCGTCGAGCAGCCGCGCGAGCTGAAGTCGCTCACCGAGCAGGAGCGGCGGATCCTGGAGTACGTGGCCGAAGGGCTGACCAATCGGGAGATCGCGGGAAAGGTGTTCCTCACGGAGAAGACGGTGAAGAACTACGTCTCCAGCGTGCTGGCCAAACTCGGCCTGGAGCGCCGCACCCAAGCGGCGGTCCTGGCAACCCGCCTGCTCGGCAAGACCCCCTGAGCCGCACCGGTTCCCGCGATCTTGCACTTTCTGCGCCGACAAAGCCGACCTTGCACCTCATACCGTCAACCGAAACTGCAAGATCGGCGAGATCCGACCTGCCGGTCAGTCGCGCAAGCGGCACTGCCCAGCGCAGCTCGGCGCCGTGCGGTTCCTTGATTGCGGGGTCCCGGCGGGCGGCGCGCAGGGGCCAGAGGTCCGGACGCGCGGTCCGGTCGGCCCGGACGACGGCCGACCGTCTCAGCGTTCCCGGACGACGGCGACCGGGCAGCCGGCGTGCTGGATGACCTGCTGGCTGACCGAGCCGAGCAGCATCCCGGCCAACCCACCCCGGCCCCGGCTGCCGACCACCACCAACTGGGCGGACCGGCTCGCCTCGATCAGCGTCGCCGCCGAGCCGCCCCCGACGAGGTCGACCGTGAGGTCCAGTTCGGGGAACGTCCGCCGCCACGGCTCCACCGCCTCCTCGACGGCCGCCCGCTCGTCGGCTTTTCCGGCTGCCCCATTCGGGCCGGGCGTCCAGGCGTGCAGCACCCGCAGCGGTACCCGTCGCTGGGCGGCCCGTTCGGCGGCGAACCCGAGCGCCACCAGTGACGGCTCCGAACCGTCCACGCCGACCGTCACCGGGTCGGCCGGGCCGTGGGCCGTGCCGTCGCGGACGATCACGACGGGACAGTGCGCGTGCGCGGCGACCGCCACCGCCGTCGATCCGGCCAGCAGCCCGCCGAACCCGCCGTGGCCCCGGCTGCCGAGCACCAGCATTCCCGCCTCGGCCGAGCGTTCCTGCAACACCAGGGCGGGCGGCCCGTCGTACACCTGGCCGGTGACCGTCAGGTCGGGATGCGCGGCGGCTGCGTCCGCGGCGGCCTTGCGGACCAGGTCGTCGGCCTGACGGCGGGCGGTGTCGTCCGGCCAGATGCCGGGCGCCACGCCTGGGCCGACCCAACTGGCCACGGTCAGCCATTCGAAGATGTACGCCAGCCGCACCGGCTGGCCGCTGTGCTCGGCCTCGTCGAGCGCCCAGTCCAGGGCCACCGACGCGTCGGTCGAGCCGTCGTAGCCGACCAGGGTCTCCGCGTCCCGCACGTCGTCCTCCTTCAGGGGTTGGTCGGGTCGGTCTCGCGGACCCACCGCCACTCGGCGACCTGCGGGTCGTCCTCGCCGAACCGGCGGGTGTAGTCGCGGGCCGCCTGCCGGGCGTCGACCATCCGCTGGCGCAGGTGCGCGGCGCGTGCGCCGAGCCCGGGCACCCGGTCGATGACGTCGATGACCAGGTGGAACCGGTCCAGGTCGTTGAGCATCACCATGTCGAACGGTGTGGTGGTGGTGCCCTCCTCCTTGTAGCCGCGTACGTGCAGGTTGTCGTGGTTCGAGCGGCGGTAGGTCAGGCGGTGGATCAGCCACGGGTAGCCGTGGTAGGCGAAGATGACCGGTCGGTCCGCGGTGAAGATGGTGTCGAACTCGTTGTCGGGCAGGCCGTGCGGGTGTTCGGTGTCGGGTTGCAGGCGCATCAGGTCGACGACGTTGACCAGCCGCACCCTCAGCTCCGGCAGGTGTTCGCGCAGCAGGTCGGCGGCGGCCAGGGTCTCCAGGGTGGGTACGTCGCCGCAGCAGGCGAGGACGACGTCGGGCTCGCTCTCGTCGTCGTTGCTGGCCCACTCCCAGATGCCGAGGCCTCGGCGGGTGTGCTGGATCGCCTCGTCGACGGTGAGCCAGTTCGGCGCTGGCTGCTTCCCGGCGACCACGACGTTGATGTAGTGCCGGCTGCGCAGGCAGTGGTCCATGGTTGCCAGCAGGGTGTTGGCGTCCGGCGGCAGGTAGACGCGTACCACCTCGGCCTTCTTGTTGACCACGTGGTCGATGAAGCCGGGGTCCTGGTGGGAGAAGCCGTTGTGGTCCTGCCGCCAGACGTGGCTGGACAGCAGGTAGTTCAGCGACGCGATCGGCTGTCGCCAGGGAATGGCTCTGGTCACCTTGAGCCACTTGGCGTGCTGGTTGAGCATCGAGTCGACGATGTGGATGAACGCCTCGTAGCTCGTGAAGACGCCGTGCCGGCCGGTCAGCAGGTAACCCTCCAGCCAGCCCTGGCACAGGTGCTCGGACAGCACCTCCATGACCCGGCCGTCGGGGGAGAGGTGGTCGTCGCCGGGGACCGTGGCGGCCATCCAGGCGCGGTCGGTCACCTCGAAGGCGGCGCCCAACCGGTTGGACGCGACCTCGTCCGGGCCGAACAGCCGGAACGTCTGCGGGTTGGCGGCGATCACGTCGCGGATCCACGGCCCGAGCACCCCTGTCGCGCCGGCCATCGGCTGACCCGGCTCGGGGACGTCCACGCCGTAGTCGCGGAAGTCGGGCAGGGCCAGGTCGCGCAGCACCACTCCGCCGTTGGTGACCGGATTGGCGCTCATCCGCCGGTCGCCGCGCGGCGGCAGCGTCCGCAGTTCGTCGACCGGCGCGCCGGTGGCGTCGAACAGCTCCTCCGGTCGGTAGCTGCGCAGCCAGCGCTCCAGTTCGGCGAGGTGCGCGGGGTTGTCGCGTACGCCGGACAGGGGCACCTGGTGGGCGCGGTAGGTGCCCTCGACCTCGGTGCCGTCGACCTCACGCGGGCCCGTCCAGCCCTTCGGCGTCCGCAAGATGATCATCGGCCAGCGGGGACGCTCGACGACTCCGCCGGAGCGGGCCCTGCGCTGGATCGCGGCGATGTCGTCCAGCGCCCGGTCCAGGGTGGCCGCGAGGATGCGGTGCACCACGCCCGGGTCGTCGCCGGCCACCACGTACGGCTCGTAACCGGAGCCCCGCATGAGGTCGAGCAGGTCCGCCTCGGGTATCCGGGCCAGCACGGTCGGGTTGGCGATCTTGTAGCCGTTGAGGTGCAGGATGGGCAGCACCGCACCGTCGCGCGCCGGGTTGAGGAAGACGGTGGAGAGCCAACTGCCGGCCAGCGGGCCGGTCTCCGCCTCACCGTCGCCCACCACGCAGGCGACCACGAGATCCGGGTGGTCGAACGCGGCGCCGTAGGCGTGGCTCAGGGCGTACCCCAGCTCGCCGCCCTCGTGGATCGAACCCGGCACGTCCGCCGCGACGTGGCTGGGGATGCCGCCGGGGAACGAGAACTGCCGGAACAGCCGGGACATCCCGGCCTCGTCGCGTGCGACGTCGTGGTAGCGCTCCGACCAGGTGCCCTCCAGCCACGTGTTGGCCACGATCGCCGGGCCGCCGTGCCCGGGACCGGTGACCAGCATGGCGTTCAGGTCGCGGGCGACGATCACCCGGTTGAGGTGGGCGTAGATCAGGTTGAGCCCGGGACTGGTGCCCCAGTGCCCGAGCAGCCGAGGCTTGATGTCGTCGGGGGTCAGCGGCTCGCGCAGCAGGGGATTGTCCAGCAGGTAGATCTGCCCGACGGTGAGGTAGTTCGCGGCGCGCCAGTAGGCGTCCAGCCGGCGCAGCTCGTCGTCGGTGAGTGCGCGCTGCACGCCGAGAGCGGTGTCCATGATGCTGCCTCTCGCGGGTAGGGGGTGGGTGTCCGGTCAGGGTCGTCGGTCCCGGGTCGGGCGGGCGGCGGGCCCGGTGAGCGGCACCTCGGCGAGACCGCGTACGACGACCACCGGGGCGGGGGAGTGGTAGAGCAGGGACTGGGCGACCGCGCCGAGCATGGCGCGTCCCGGTTCGTCGCCGCGGGCGGCGACCAGTGCCACCTGGGCCGACCGTGAGGTGTCGATGAGGACCTGGGCGGGGTCGCCGCGCACGACCCGGCACTCGGTGGGCACCCCGGTGTTCCGGTCGACGTGGCGGGCCAGCGCCTCGCCGAGCTGCTCGGCGACCGCGTCGGTGTCCTCGTCGCTCTCCACCACCCGCAGGGCCACGAGGCGCGCTTCGCGTTTGGCGGCACACTCCACAGCCCACCGTAGGGCGAGGTGGGAGCTGGGCGAGCCGTCCACCCCGGCCAGGACCGGGCCCTGCGGCGGCGGTTCGCGGCGGACCACCAGAAGCGGGCAGTTGGCCCGCGCGGCCAACTGCACGGCGGGCGTCTCCGCCGGGACGCACTGACCACTGCCGGCCATTCCGCTGTCGCCGACCGCCAGCAGGAAGGCCGTCTCGGATCGGCGGATGAGGGTGGGCAGCATGGCGCTCTCGACGATCTCGGCGCGCACGGTCAGACCCGGTTCGACCTGGTGGGCGAGCTGGGCCGCACGGGTGATCAGACTCTCGGCCGCGTCGCGGGGCGCGGCGACGCTCTCCGCCGCGAAGGCCGCCTGCCAGTCGAAGGTGTGCACCAGGTGCAGGGGCCGACCGTGACCGGCGGCCTCCTGGGCGGCCTGCTCGACGACCGGGAGGTCACCGTCCGAGCCGAGGCCCACCAGCACCTCCGCACCGGCCGATGCCGCCATCCGATACCACCTCCCGGGCGTCGCGCCCGGCACGACCGCGCTGTTCCTTCACCGAGGGTAGTCGCGTGGTCGCGGTGCGCGGGCCGGATCGGCCCGGGCCGCCGAAGGGTCCAACCCTCGTGGAGTACGCGGACCCGAGGCGTTCTGTCAACAAATGTTGACAGCAGTGGCGTTGTCAACGTATGTTGACGACATGAGTCAGGCGACGGAACTCGCGGCGGCAGCCGGCAGCACCGACCCCCGGGTCGGGCTGCGTGCCGTCCGCGCGCTGCGCCGGCTGCTCGAGCGACTTGAGGTGGTGCAGGTGGACAACGCCCGTCGACAGGGCTGGTCCTGGCAGGAGATCGCCGACGCGCTCGAGGTCAGCCGGCAGGCCGTGCACAAGAAGCACGCCGGGCGACCGGCGGTCAACACATCCTGGGAGGCGTGATGTTCGAACGGTTCACCGACCGGGCACGTGACGTGGTCCGGCGGGCGCTGGAGGAGGCGCGGGCCGAGGGCCGGCGGCCGATCGGCACCGAACACCTGCTGCTCGCCCTGCTCAGCGACGAGGACGGCCTCGCCGGCCGCGTGCTGGCCGACGCCGGGGTACGCGCCGACGACCTGCGCGACCGGGTCCGCCGGCACACCACGGGCGGGGGTGCCGGCCTCGGCGACGCGGACGCGGCCGCGCTGCGCGAGATCGGCATCGACCTGGCCGCGATCGTGGCCCGCATCGAGCAGTCCTTCGGCCCCGACGCGCTGCGCGAGGCGGTACCCGCGCCGCGTCGCCGCTGGGGGCGTCGCCGCTACCTGGGCGGGCCGTTCTCGCCCCGGTCGAAGAAGGCCCTGGAGCTGTCGCTGCGCGAGGCGATACGGCTGCGCCACAAGCACATCGGCACCGAGCACATCCTGCTCGGGGTGCTGCGCGAGGGTCAGGGGCTGGGCGCGCTGGTGCTCACCGAGGCAGGGGTCGACCTCGACGATCTGCGTCGCCGGGTGGAGACCGCGCTGCGGACGGCGGCGTGACTGTCGCGTACGCGTTGAAACCTGTCTGTGGCACTTCCGACGCCGGCGGCTCGCCGGGTCGCTGACGGCGGCCCGGTGCTGCACACTGACGCCGTGGATGCTGGACAGGACAGGCGCCCCTCGGGTGGCGACGGTGGGCTGCGCTCGGCAGTGGTGGTCAACCCGGCGAAGGTCGCCGATCTCGACAAGCTGCGCCGCACCGTGAACGACGCTCTGGCTGTCGCCGGGTGGCCCGAGCCGCAGTGGTTCGAGACGACCGTCGACGACCCGGGCCGGGGCCAGACCGAGCAGGCCGTCAAGGCCGGCGTCGACCTGGTCTTCGCCTGTGGCGGCGACGGCACCGTGATGTCCTGCGTCAGCGCGCTCGTCGGCACCGACGTGGCCCTCGCCGTGCTGCCGCAGGGCACCGGCAACCTGCTCGCCGCCAACCTCGGTCTCTCCACCGACCTCGCGGCGGGGCTCCAGGTCGCCGTCGAACGCGGTCGGCGGCTGCTCGACGTCGGCGCGGTCGAGGACCAGTACTTCACCGTGATGGCCGGCATGGGCTTCGACGCCAAGATGCTCGAGGCCACCAACGAGACCACCAAGGCCCGCATCGGCTGGCCGGCGTACGTCGTGGGTGCCATGAAGCACCTGCGCGACCGGCCGATGCGGGTGCAGATCCGCATCGACGACCGCCCGCCGGTGCGTCGCCGGGTCCGCTCGGTGCTGATCGCCAACGTCGGCCGGCTGCAGGGCGGCGTTCACCTGCTCACCGAGGCCGAGCCGGACGACGGCTGGCTCGACGTCGCCGTCCTCACCCCGCGTAACCTGCGCCACTGGCTCGCGCTCGGCTGGGCCGTGATCCGCCGCAGCGGCCAGGTGCCGCAGATGGAGGTCTTCCGCGGCCGAACGGTGGTGGTCACCAGCAACCGCCCGCAGCCGCGGGAGCTCGACGGCGACCTCATCGCCCCCGGTCGGCGGTTGCACGCCGAGATCCGGCCACAGGCGCTGTGGCTCTGCGTCCCGCAGCCCGAGGACGCCCCCGACCTGTCCGACGACGCGCAGAGCGCAGGGGAGCGGGGCGAGCGGCTGATCGAGGAAGCCCGCCGTGAGTAGCACCCGTCTCGTTCCGGAGACCCGGATGATGGCCGACGAGGAGCTGTCGGCCGACGACGCCTGGCGCACACTGCGCCGCAAGGGCGGCTGGCACCTGCTGCGCGACGCGTTCATCCGGTTCCGCTACGGGGACGGGTTCAGCCACTCCCGCGCGTTCGCGTTGCAGCTCTGCCTCGCCGTCGTGCCGTTCCTCATCGCGCTGACCGGTCTGATCAGCGAGCTGGGCGTCGAGGAGGGCGGCCGGGTCGTCGCCGACACCGTGCTGGCCCTCACCCCCGGCCAGAGCTCCGAGGTCGTCGGCGAACTGCTCGGCGAGGGCGAACGCGTCGAGGACGCGGGGGAGCTGGCCCTCACCCTCGGTCTGCTCACCGGCCTGGTCGCGCTGACCACCACGATGGCTCAGATCGAGCGCGGGGCCAACCGCATCTACGGCGTCGAGCGGGACCGCCCGGCCCTGTGGAAATACCTGCGGGCGGCCGTCCTGGCGGTCACCGCCGGTCTGCCCGCGCTGGCCGGCTTCCTGATCCTCGTCGGCGGCGGGGCGATGGGCGACTCGGTGCGCGAGCACTACGAGTGGGGTGAGCTGGCCAACGTCGTCTGGAACGTGATCCGGTTCCCGTTGAGCCTCGGCCTGACCGTGCTCGCCGTGGCGGTGCTGTTCCGGCACGCGCCGCGTCGCAACCAGCCGGGCCTGTCCTGGCTGTTCTTCGGCGCGGGCATCGCCACGGCCCTGTGGTGGCTGGCCAGCCTGCTGCTCGCCGCGTACGTCAAGTTCAGCGACGGCTTCGGCCAGACCTACGGCGCGTTGACCGGCATGATGGCGCTGCTGCTCTGGGCCAACCTGACCGGTATGGCGCTCTTCGGCGGGCTGGCCTTCGCCGCCCAGTTGGAGGCGCTGCGCATCGGCGTGCAGGAGCCGGCGCAGCCCGACCTGTGGGAACCCGAGGCCGACCGGGCCGAGCTGTTCGACACCGGGGACATGTCGGCGCTCTGAGCGCGTTCGGGTGTACGCCGCACGCGGATCGGGTACCTCGCCTCGCCAGGTACGACAAGGGAGGTGCGGGGTGACCGCGGTCAAAGAGGTGGCTCGGCGTCCGATCGGTCACTTCGCCGAACGGAGCATCGCCGGGCTGGTCGCCGTCATCGGCGCCGGTGCGGCGTTCGGATTGTTGCTGTTGCTCGTCCGGGTGCGGTGGAGCCCGTTGCAGGACGCCGACCGCGCGGTCGCCGAGTGGTTCAACTCGCTCGTCGCCCCACACCATGCGCTGGTCACCGTGCTCCAGGCGGTGACCGACCTGGGTGGCCGGCCGATTCTCATCTGGCTGGTCGCGATCCCCGCGATCGGTCTGCTGATCCGGCGGCAGCCGCGGCTGGCCGTCTACCTGATCGTCACGGGCGTCGGCGGGCTGATCCTCGACCCGTCGCTCAAGACGCTCGTCGGTCGGCTCCGCCCGGTGGTGGACGCCCCGGTAGCCAGCGCTCCCGGCAACAGCTTCCCGAGCGGGCACGCGCTCGGCTCGATCGTCGCGTACGGAGCGCTGCTGCTGGTGTTCCTGCCGGCGATGGCACCCCGCTGGCGTAAGCCCGCGATCGTCGGCGTCGGCGTGCTGGTGGTCCTGATCGGGCTGACCCGGATCGCGCTGGGCGTGCACTTCGTCTCCGACGTGCTGGCGGCCTGGCTGCTCGGGGCCGCCTGGCTGGGCGTCACCGCGTACGCCTTCCGGCTCTGGCGGCGTGAGCGCGGCAAGCCGGTGCCGCCGCTGACCGAGGGCCTGGAGCCGGAGGCGGGGCACGACATCGCCATCGCCCCGGCCGAGGAGCGCGTGCTGGCCCACCCCCGCTCGGCGGTGGCCGAACTGCTGGTCGGCTGGGTGCTCGTGTTCGGCGCGCTGTACGGCTTCGGCACGTACGTCAGCTTCCACGCCAAGGGCACCTTCTTCGACACGCTGGACACGGAGGTGCCCCGCTGGTTCGCCGACCGGCACACCGACGTGCTGACCGACGTGAGCTGGTGGTGGAGCAAGTTCGGTGACACCCACGCCATCCTGCTCATCTCGCTGGTGTTCTGCCCGCTGGTGCTCGCGGTGTGGCGGCGGTGGCGGCCCGTGCTGTTCGTGGTGCTGGCGATGGTCGGTGAGCTGACCCTGTTCCTCGCCGCGGCGCGGGCGGTCGACCGGCCGCGCCCGCCGGTGGAGAACCTGGACGGGCAGATGCCCACCTCCTCGTTCCCGTCCGGGCACATCGCGGCGACGATCTGCGTCTGGCTGGCGATCACCCTCATCGTGTTCCCGCGTACCGACCGCTGGTGGCGGTGGATCTTCGTGGCGCTGGCCGTGATCATGCCGGCCGGGGTGGCCACCTCCCGGATGTACCGGGGGATGCACCACCCGACCGACTTCATGGGTGCGATCCTGCTCTCCGCGCTCTGGATCGGCCTGCTCTACCTCGTGATCCGCCCCAACGCCGACCTGGCGGAGGGCAACCAACCGGCCATCGAGTCGGAGGACGTGGACACCCTCGACGACGAGCTGGCCCGCGCCGGCCGACCCGACTGAGGTACCGCGATGCTGCGGGTGATGACCTGGAACATCCGCACCGGCGGACGGGACCGTGGCGGCCCCGACCGGCTGGATCGGGTGGTCCAGGTCGTCAACCAGCAGATGCCGGACGTGCTGGCCCTGCAGGAGCTGCGCGGCTTCGACCAGGCCGGGCTGATGGCCAGTGTGGCGGATCGGGTCGGGATGACACCCCACCTGGCCCGATCCTGCTTCGGGCAGCCGGTGGCGGTCCTGGTCCGGCCGCCGTACCGGGTCGTCGACGCGGGGACGCTGCGTCGGCCGTTCCACCACGCCGCCGCCCGCGTCGTGGTGTCCACCGCCGCCGGGCCGCTCACCGTGCTCGGCACCCACCTCTGGCCGTACTCCGGGGGACGCCGACGGATGGAGGTCGACTGGCTGGTCGCTGCCCTGCGCCGCGCCCCCGGGCCGTTGACGCTGCTCGCTGGTGACCTCAACTCGCTCGACCCGACTGTCGACCACACCGCTCGTCTCGCCGGTCTGCCCGCCCTCTACCGGAAACGGCACCTGCGCAGACGCGGTGACGCCGTGGACACCCGCGCGGTCGCCCGGCTGCTCGCCGCCGACCTGGTCGACCTGTGGCCGTCCGCCAACGCCGGCGCGCCGGAGGCCGCGGGCCTGACCGTCCCCACCCGCTTCGGGGGCGCGGAGTTCGCCGGGATGCGGCTGGACTACCTGTTCGGCAGCCGTGCGGTGGCCGAGCGGGCGCGGGACTGCCGGGTGATCCGTGACGCGGCCACGGACACCGCCTCCGACCACTATCCACTCCTGGTCACCCTCGATCTGTGACCAGAAGGGGCACTCGGCGAATGGCGCCGCCGGGCTACCGTGCGCATCGTGACCGACCGCCCCGCCATCCGCTCGTCGCTGCCCGGGCCGCCGGCCGAGCCGCCGGAGACGCTTGCGGGCCGAGGCCCGGCGGCTGTTCGCACGATCGAGCCGGCCGCCGTCGAGTTCCCGCTCGTCGCGGCCCTCGCGCGCGGTGTCGCGCTGGTCCTGGTGCTGCCGGTACGCCTGCTGTGGGAGTTGTTCGCGGCTGCCGGTCGGCTGGTGCACCGGCACCTGCTCACCCCGGCGGGACGATTCCTGCGCGACTGGCTGGTGGCCCCGCTGGTCTGGGCCCTGCACCGGCTGCTGTGGCGTCCGCTGCTCTGGTGCGCCCATCACCTGCTGTGGCGTCCGCTGCGCTGGATGGCCCGCAATCTCGTGTGGCTGCCGCTGGTGTGGCTGGGGCGGGGTGTGGCGTGGGTGGCTCGTACCCTCGTGTGGCTGCCGCTGGTGTGGGTGGCCCGCACGCTTGTCTGGCTGCCGCTGGTGTGGCTGGCGTCCGCCCTCGCCTGGGCGGTCCGCACGGTCCTCTGGTCGCCGCTGGTGTGGTTGGTCCGCCACGGGTTGCGCCCGCCTCTGGTGGCCCTCGGACGCGTGCTGGCCTGGCTCGCCGAGCACCTGGTCCTGCGGCCGCTGCGCTGGCTGGGTGCCACCCTCGCCCCCGCTGGACGGCTGCTGTGGCGCGGCGTCGTCGCGCTCGCCGGGGCGGTGGCCGCCGCGCTCGTCGCGCTGGCGCGTGGGGCCTGGTGGGTCGTCGTCGCGCTGGCGCGTGGGGTCTGGTGGCTCGTCGTCAGGTTCGTCCGGCTGGTCGTCGCCGCGCTGGTGGGGGCGTGGCGGGCCGCCGGCTGGCTGCTGCGGTGGGTCTACCGACTGCTGCTGCGCCCGGTCGGGCTCGGGCTGCGCTGGCTGTGGCGGCACACCGTCCGTCCACTGCTGTCGGGCATCCGCTGGGTCCTGTCGGTGACGGTGGTGCCGGCGGCGCGCGGCCTGCGATCGGTCTGGCGGGCCACCGTGACGCCGGCGGCCCGCTGGACCCGCCGCGCGGTGCTCGACCCGGCCCGGGTGGCCTCCCGCGAGGTGCTCGGCGCGCTGGGGCTGCGCCGCTGACCACGACTCACAGCACCAGGTTGAGCAGTACGGTCAGCACCACCGAGGCCACGATCGAGAAGAGGATCATCAGGAGGCAGCCGAGGCCACCACCGAGCGGGCGGATCTCCGTGTTACCGAAGCGCATGCGGTTCACCTTCCCTGAGTGCGGGTTGCGGGCTGAGCAGATGGCGGATCGCGTCCGCGACGGCCGTCGGTGCGGTGGTGACCACGTTGTGCGCCGCACCCGGCACGACGGTGAGGTGGCCGTCGGGCACGAGCCGGGCCGCCTGCGCACGCCACCGCGTCGGTGCGATTGGGTCACGACCGCCGGTCACCACGAGCGTCGGCGCGGCGATCCGCACGAGGTCGGCCTCGATCGCGTTGCGCACCGAGTGCGACAGGGTCGCGAAGACCCGCCAGGGCCGGGCGTCCCAGATGTCCCGGACCAGGATCGGCGCCTGCAACGCGGCCTCGCGCAGGGTGTCCACCAGCCACCTGCCGAACAGTGCTCGTCGGGACCGGGCGACCGGGTCGCTGGTCGGCCCGGCCAGGACCAGCGCGCGTACCGCCTCCGGGTGGGTCGCCGCGAGCGCGGCGGCGACCTCCGCGCCGAACGAGTGCCCCACCAGGCAGACCGGCGGCAGTTGGTACGCGGCCAGCCAGGCGGCCAGGTGCTCGGCGTGCCGGGCCACGTCGTACGCGCCCCGGGGGTGTTCGCTCAGACCGAAGCCGGGCAGGTCCGGGACGTACACCGGGTGGGTGGCGGCGAGCGCGACGGCCAGCGGGGTGAGATAACGGTGCGAGACGGCCAGGCCGTGCACCAGCACCACGGGCGGCGCCCCGGCGCCCGGATCGGCGCCGCGACGCGTGTGGGTGCGCAGTCCGTCGACGAGCCGCCAGTCGCTGGTGAGACCGGCGGCCGGCCGGGGAGCGGCCAGGGCGAGCCGCAGCTCGGCCACCCCGAAGCGGCCGGGCGCCGTCGACCTCACAGCTCTCGGAGCCGGGGCAGTAGCTGATCCTGCGCCCAGTCCAGGAACATCGGCTGGTTCTCCCCGCCGACCTGGATGATCGCCACGTGTGTGAAGCCGGCGTCGACGAACTTGCTGAATGCCTCGACATGGGCTTCCACGTCCGGGCCGCAGGAGATGCCCTCGGCGACGTCCTCCTCCCGGACGAACTGGGTGGCGGCGGCGAAGGACTCCGGCCCCGGCAGGTCGGCGTTGACCTTCCAGCCCATTCTGAACCAGCGGAACTGGTCGTGCACGATCTTGCGGCACTCGGCCTCGTCCGGGCCGTAGCAGATCGCCACCTGCCCGTAGCGGGGCTGACCGGCGCCGCCGGCGTCGTCGTACATCTCGATGATGTGCCGGTCGGGCTCGGTGGAGACGAGACCGTTGCCGTACTCCGCGGCCAGCGTGGCCGACTGCCGGCCGGAGGCGGCGATCGCCATCGGGACCGGTCGCTCGGGGCGGTCCCAGACGTAGGCGTCGGGGACGTCGAAGTGGTTGCCGGAGAAGGTCAACGTCTCGCCGTTGAGGAGCGGGCGGATGATCTGCAACGCCTCCTCGAACATCTCGTGGCGCTGCTGCACGTGGGGCCAACCGCCGACCACGTGCTCGTTGAGGTTCTCCCCGGCGCCCAGGCCGAGGGTGAACCGCCCGTCCGAGAGCGCTCCGATGGTGCTGGCCTTCTGGGCGACCACGGCCGGGTGGTAACGGCGGATCGGGCAGGTCACGAAGGACATCAGCTCCGCGCGGGAGGTGGCGTGCGCCACCGCGCCGAGCACGGACCAGGCGTACGGGGAGTGGCCCTGGGACTCCAGCCACGGGTAGTAGTGGTCAGAGATCACCAATTGGTCGAAGCCGGCCGCCTCGGCCCGCACCGCGTGGTCCACGAGTTGCTTCGGACCGGCCTGCTCGCACATCAGGGTGTAGCCGACGCTCACCATCCCGGTATCTCCTTCTCGCTGACGGTTCGTCCCGGGATACCCAGGTCAGCTTCGGTCAACCCTCCCGTCCCGTTCTCCTCGGGTGCTGCTTGACGGATGCTCCGGACCCGCCTACGGTCCTCTTAACCGGTTAAGACCCTCGGTGTGGCGCACATCCTGTGGTGGGGATGACCGCCCCGTGACGGCCTGCGTTCGCGCGGGCCGTCACGGCTGTCCGCCCCTTCGAGGCGCCTACTGAACCGGTTGCGAGGACCGATCCATCGCCCTAGGCTGATGCGCGCCGCCGGGAGCCGGGCGGCGGCTGCCGGGCTGCAGCCGCCTTCCCCTGTCGCATCCCCACCCCTGCCGGGCATCGGGGGTCCTCCCTGAGGAAGGCCATGAAGACTCGACTCTCCGCCGTCGGCGCCGCCCTGCTCGCGCTGCTCCTCGCCGTGCTGGCGTTCGGCCAACCGGCGCACGCCGCAGCCGGCTTCTCCGTCGCGGGCGGCAAGCTGTACGACGCCAACGGCGCCGAATTCGTCATGCGCGGCGTCAACCACGCGCACACCTGGTACCCGCAGCAGACCAGTTCGTTCGCCGACGTCAAGGCGCTCGGCGCGAACACCGTGCGGGTGGTGCTCGCCAGCGGTGACCGCTGGACCCGCAACACCAACGCCGACGTCGCCAACGTCATCTCACTGTGCAGGGCCAACCGGCTGATCTGTGTGCTGGAGGTCCACGACACCACCGGGTACGGCGAGCAGAGCGGCGCGATCACCCTGGACCGTGCCGTCGACTACTGGCTCAGCCTGAAGGACGTGCTGGTCGGCCAGGAGCGGTACGTCATCGTGAACGTCGGCAACGAGCCGTACGGCAACCAGAACTACGCCTCGTGGGCCACCGACAGCGCCAACGCGATCAAGCGGCTGCGGGCTGGCGGCCTGACCCACACGATCATGGTGGACGCCCCGAACTGGGGCCAGGACTGGTCGTTCACGATGCGCGACAACGCCGCGTCGGTCTTCGCCGCCGACCCGGCCCGCAACACGCTCTTCTCCATCCACATGTACGGCGTCTTCGACACCGCTGCCGAGATCACCGACTACCTGGGCCGATTCCGTACGGCGGGGCTGCCCATCGTGGTCGGTGAGTTCGGCTTCAACCACTCCGACGGCGACCCGGACGAGGACACCATCCTCGCGTACAGCCAGGCCAACGGGATCGGTTGGCTCGGTTGGTCGTGGAGCGGCAACGGCGGCGGCGTCGAGTATCTCGACATGGCCACCGCGTTCAACCCGGCCAGCCTGACCAGTTGGGGGCAGCGGGTCTTCAACGGCGTCAACGGCATCCGGCAGACCTCCCGCGAGGCCACCGTCTTCGGCGGCACCCCACCGCCGACCACCCCGCCTCCGACGACGCCCCCTCCGACGACGCCTCCTCCCACGACGCCTCCTCCGACCACGCCCCCGCCGACGACCACTCCGCCGCCCGTCGGTGGCTGCACGGCGACCTACACCGTCACCAACCAGTGGCAGGGCGGCTTCCAGGCAGAGGTACGCGTCACCGCCGGCGCGTCGGCGATCACCGGGTGGACCACCCGGTGGACCCTCGCCAACGGCCAGAGCGTCACGCAGTCCTGGAACGCGACGGTGACCAGCAGCGGCTCCACGGTGACCGCGCGGAACGTCGACTACAACGGCCGACTGGCCGCCGGTGCGAGCGCCAGCTTCGGCTTCCTCGGCGCGTGGACCGGAACCAACCCGACACCGCAGGTGAGCTGCACCGCGAGCTGAGCACGTCAGGCGACCGACGCCAGGTGGCCGGGCCCGTACCGGGCCCGGCCATCGCGTCCTTCGGCAGCCCGAGCCCGGTCAGTGCTGCGCGCCGGTCAGGTTCACGATGACCACGCCGGCGATGATCAGGGCGATGCCCACGAGCTTGACCAGCCCGACCGACTCGCCCAGGAACACCGCGCCGATCGCCACGATGGCCGCGGTGCCCAGACCCGACCAGAGGGCGTACGCGACACCGACCGGTATCTCCTTGACCGCCTGGGCGAGCAGGAGGAACGCCAGCGCGTAACCGGCGAGGCAGCCCAGTGTCGGCCAGATGCGGCTGAACCCGGCGGTGCTCTTGATCAGACTGGTGGCGATCACCTCGGCGAGGATGGCGATTCCCAGCAACACGTACGCCATCAGCCCTCGCCGTCCTCGGTGGTCGGTGACACCGTCGGTGCCAGGCTAACGCCGCGGTGAGCCGGTCGGCTTCAGGGCGTGTCGAGCCGGTGCGCCGCCTCGGTGGGTGCTGGTCCGCCCCGGGGCTCGGCGGCGAGGCGGGCGGCACGCATGGTGAGGTAACGCTGTTCGGGAAGGCTGCTGGTGCGGCCGGCGGCGTCCCGGTAGTCCGCGACTGCCCGCTCCCGGTCGCCGGCCATCTCGTGCAGGTGCGCGCGGACGGCGGGCAGCCGATGGTGTCCGACCAGTCGGGGATCGTCGGCCAGCGCGTCGAGGGCGCTCAGGCCGGCTGCGGGTCCGTGTGCCATGGCGATCGCGACGGCCCGGTTGAGCGCCACCACCGGGGTGCCGGCCAGCCGATCGAGCACGTCGTACAGCGCCAGGATCTGGGGCCAGTCGGTCGCCTCGGTGCTGGGGGCCTCGTCGTGCAGCGCGGCGATGGCGGCCTGCACCTGGTAGGGGCCGACCGGGCCGCGCGGCAGCGCCCGCGTGACCAGTGCGATGCCTTCGACGATGGCCGCCGCGTCCCAGCGGCTGCGGTCCTGTTCGGCCAGCGAGATCAGCTCTCCGGAGGGCCCGGTCCGCGCCGGACTGCGGGCCTCGGTGAGCAGCAGCAACGCGAGCAGTCCGGTGGTCTCGCTGTCGTCGGGCAGGTGCGAGTGCAGCGCCCGGGTCAGCCGGATCGCCTCGGCCGCGAGGTCGACACGGCGCAGGTCCGGGCCGGCGCTGACGGTGTGCCCCTCGGTGAAGATCAGGTAGAGCACCTGCCGGACGGCGGCCAGCCGATCGGCCCGCTCCGCCTCCTCGGGCATCCGGAACGGCAGCCCGGACGCCCGGATCCGCTGCTTGGCCCGGCTGATCCGCTGGGCCATGGTCGCCTCGGGCACCAGGAACGCGCGGGCGATCTCGGCCGTACTCAGTCCGCCGACCGCGCGCAGGGTCAACGCGACCGCCGACGCGGGGGCGAGTGCCGGGTGGCAGCAGAGGAAGAGCAGGACCAGGCCGTCGTCCCGCTCGGCGGTCAACTCCTCGTCCGGGGCCGGCGCGTACCGCCGGTCGTCCGGGTCCTGGCGGGTGACCAGGTCCTCGCGGCGACGCCGGGCCTGCTCCCCGCGGATCAGTTCGATCATCCGGCGGTAGCCGACCTGGATCAGCCAGCCGCGTGGGTTGGTCGGCAGCCCGTCGGCCGGCCACTGGGTGACGGCGGCGAGCAGCGCCTCCTGTACGGCGTCCTCGGCGGTGGCGAAGTCACCGAACCGGCGGGCGAGCACGCCGAGGACCTGCGGCGCCAACTCGCGCAGCAGGTCCTCGGTGCGAAGGTCGGTGGGCAGCGCTCACAGCTCCTGCGACGGGGCGGACATCACCGGGTGTACCTCGATCGGCATGTTCAGCGGCCGACCGCCGGGGCCGGGCGCGGTGGAGATGTGCGCGGCCAGCTCCACCGCCCGCTGCGGGCTGTCGACGTCGACGATCCAGTAGCCGGCGAGGAACTCCTTCGTCTCGGCGAACGGCCCCTCGGTGACGACCGGCGCGCCGCCCTCGCCGGCGCGTACGATCCGCGCCTGCTGCGGGCCGCCGAGGCCCTGCGCGTCGACCCACTCGCCGGCGGCGGTGAGTTTCTCGTTGACCTCACCCATGAACGCGACGTGCGCGCGGACCTCGTCCTGGGTCCAGGTGTCGATGCCCGGGAAGTCGGTCCCGCTGGCGCTGAACTGCATCAACAGCATGTACTTCATCGTCTCGCTCCTCACCGCTGCGCACCATCGTCGGTGCTCTCACCCTGAGGTAGAAGCCGACCACACCGTTCTCGACACCCCGGAGGAAAGAAATTTCTAGCCGACCTCGTCGACCTCCAGGAGCAGGCTCTGCTCCGGGTGCAGCGCGGGCAGTTGTACGCCCACCCGGGCCAGCGCCGCACCGCTGAGCGTGACGCCGGACGCCAGCCAGGGCGGCGCGGACCGCTCGATGGTCGCCGGGGCCGGCACGCCCGCCACCGGCCGTACCCGGTAACGGAGCGCCGGGTCGAGGCCGGGCAGCCGTACCGCGCCGGGGGTCTCCGCCACCGACGTGGTCAGCCGGGCCACCGCGTACACCGCTCGGGTCCTGTCCTGGTCGATGACGCCGTGCGCCCAGACGGCCGGGTCCGGGTGGTCGACCCGGACCACCCGCCCGGCGTGCAGCAGCGGGCGCAGCCTCTTGTGCAACGCCACCCAGGCGGTCAGCTCGGTCTGTTCGTCGGCGCTGATCGAGGCGATGTCCCACTCGATGCCGTGGTGACCGAACAGCGCCGTGGCCGCCCGGAAACCCAGGTCGTGTACGCGGTGGGTGGTGTGCGAGCGCTGCGGGCCGACGTGTGTGCCGACGAGTTCCGGTGGCAGCAGCAGTCCGGTCCAGCGCTGGATGCTGAGGCGTTCCAGCGCGTCGTTGCAGTCGCTGGCCCAGACCCGGTCGGTGCGGGCCAGGATGGCCAGGTCCACGCGGGCGCCGCCGGACGAGCAGCTCTCGATCTCCACGCCGGGATGGCGTCGGCGCAGCTCGTCGAGGAGGCGGTAGACCGCGAGGGTCTGCCCGTGGACGCCGGGCCGGCCGTCGTGCCCCGCCTCGGTGAGGTCCCGGTTGTGGTCCCACTTGAGGTAGCTGATGGCGGGATGCTCGGTGAGCAGCGCGTCGAGGCGTTCCAGCACGTGGTCGTACGCCTCGGGGCGGCCCAGGTCGAGCACCTGCTGGTTGCGCCACGCGGGCGGCAGCCGCCCCGGCACGGTCAGCAGCCAGTCGGCGTGCGCGCGGAACAGGTCGGAGTCGGGGTTGACCATCTCCGGCTCGACCCACAGACCGAACTGAAGCCCCTGACCGGTCACGTGGTCGATGAGCGGTTGCAGGCCGTCGGGCCACACGCCCTCGTCGACGTACCAGTCGCCGAGCCCGGCGGTGTCGTCGCGTCGGCCGCGGAACCAGCCGTCGTCGAGTACGAACCGTTCCACGCCGATCCGCGCGGCGCGGTCGGCCAGGGCCCGCAGCCGGTCCAGGTCGTGGTCGAAGTAGACCGCCTCCCACACGTTGAGGGTCACCGGGCGGGGGGAGCGCGGATGTCCGGGCCGGGCCCGCAGGTGCGAGTGGAGGACGTGACTGAGCCCGTCCAACCCCTCGTCGGACCAGACGGCGTAGAGCAGCGGAGTGTCGTACGCCTCGCCGGGAGCGAGCCGGATCTCGCCGGGGGCCAGCAGTTCCCCGCCGCCGAGGGTGGACTCGCCGGTGGGTCGGCGTTCGGCGACGGTGACGTGGTCGCCGCTCCACGCGGTGTGCACAGCCCACACCTCGCCGCTGCCGAAGCCGAACCCGGCGGTGCCGGCCACCAGCAGCAGTGTGGCGTCGTGCCCGGTGCGACCGTGCCGCCCCTCGCGGACCCACGCGCCGTGCTGCCACGGGTGCCGCTGCGGGGAGCGTTCCCGGCACCAGCGGCCGGTCAGGTCGAGCAGCTCGGTGGCGACCGCCGGGACCGGGAGCACCGGCGTCAACTCCCGCAGCTCGTACGCGCCGTCGCCGTCGTTGCGGAGCCGGTGCCGGATGGTCAGCAGGCCGTGCGGGTCGAGCGTGATCTCGATGGTCAGGGCCAGCCCGGCGGCCGGGTCCGACGCCCGCACGGTGAGCAGCGCCGGAGCGTCGGCGGGCTCGTCGACATCGAGTCCGTCGAGCCGGAAGGCGGTGGACCAGTCCCGTCCGTCGCGGTGCCCGGCCAGGCCCGGTCGACCGCTCCAGCCGGCGCTCGCCTCCGGCAGCAGCGACAGCGCGGGTGGCTCGTCGAAACTGCTCGGCACCACCGGCGGCACGGTCGCTGCCACGAGCTGGCGCAGGGCGTCGTCGTCCAGGTCGCCGATGTCACCACCCCAGTGCGCCACCCGGGGCAGCCCCGGGCCGCGCGCGTCGAGCACCAGGCTGGTCCGGGCGCGGCGCAGGTGCAGGATCGTCATCCTTTGGAGGCTCCCAAGGTCAGGCCCCGGACGAAGTGTCGCTGGAGCATAAAGAAGATCACCAGGGTGGGGATCGCGACGAGCACGCTGCCCGCCGAGACCAGGTTGTTGTCGGTGAAGAACTGGCCGCGCAGGTTGTTGAGCGAGCTGGTCACCGGGAACTTGTCGCCGGTGCGCATGAGGACGGTGGCCCAGAAGAACTCGTTGTAGATCCAGGTCACCTCCAGGGTGGCCAGCGCGGCCAGGGCCGGCCGACACAGCGGCATGGTGATCTGCCAGTACTGCCGCCAGACGCTCGCCCCGTCGACCATCGCCGCCTCGTAGAGGTCGTGGGGCAGCGCCTTCATGTAGTTGCTGAGCACGAAGACGCAGAACCCGCACTGGAAGGCGACGTTGATCAGGATCAGGCCCCAGTAGCTGTCGTAGAGCAGCTCCGAGTCGCTCATGAACTCCGGCAGCGGCACCTCGGTGAAGAGCCGGAACAGCGGGATGAGCAGCGCCTGTTGTGGCAGCAGGTTGGCGGCGGTGAAGATGCCGAGCAGGACGAGGTTGATCTTCCAACTGAATCGGGCGATGACGAACGCCACGCAGGAGGCGAGAAAGAGCGTCAGCAGCACCGCCGGCACCGTGATGTAGACGGAGTTGAGGAAGTGCTTGCCGAACTCCGCCTGTTCCCAGGCCGTGACGTAGTTGTCGATGGTCCAGCCGCCGAACGAGACGTAGCCGTGGGCGGCGGTGTACTGGTACGAGCGGAACGAGGTGAGGACCGCCCAGGCGATCGGGAAGAGCCAGATCAGGGCCACGGCGATGAGGAAGCCGTGCAGCAGCATCCGCAGCGGGGTCAACCTGCGTCGGCGGATCGGGGTGTCGACGCTCATTCCCGGTTCTCCCTCATCACGGTCGCCAGGTAGATGGTGATGAAGACGAGCGAGACGACCAGCATGATCGTCGCCAGTGCCGAGCCGAAGCCGATCCGGCTCGCCTCACCCACCACGTTCTGGGTGACCAGTGCGGAGATCAACTCCAGGCCGTTGCGGCCCTTGTTGACGACCCACACCAGGTCGAACGCCCGCAGCGACTCGATCACGGTCACCACCAGCACGATGATGTTGATCGGTCGCAGCACCGGGAAGACGACCCGGAAGAACGTCCGGACCTCGGAGGCGCCGTCGACCGCGGCGGCCTCGCGCAGCGACGGGTCGACGCCCTTCAGCCCGGCCAGGTAGAGCAGCATGATGTAGCCGACGTGCCGCCAACCGGAGGCGAGCATGACCGCCCAGATGTTGACGTTCGAGTCGCCGTACCAGTCGGTGTCGGTGCCGAGGACGGCGTTGATCAGACCCTGGTCGCGGGAGTAGAGCAGCTGCCAGACGAAGCCGATCAGCGCCAGCGAGAGCACCACCGGCAGGTACAGCGCGGTCTGGTAGAAGCGGCTGCCGCGCAGCTCCTTGTCGAGCAGGACGGCCAGGAACATGCCGAACGGGGTCGCGACCACGAACAGCACGGCCAGCCACAGCAGGTTGTGCTGGACCGCCGGCACGAACGGCGGGTAGATGTTCACCACGTCGCTGTAGTTGCGCGCGCCGACGAACTCGATCTCGTTCAGAGGGCCGATGCCGTCCCAGTCGGTGCCGGACAGCACCACGGTGGCCAGCGCCGGCAGCCAGACGAGCGCGGTGACGAGCAGCAGTGGGAGGACCACCATCAGCGTGATGACCACGCGGTCGGTGGGGGACAGGAGCCGTAGCCGCCGGCGACGACCACCCGTGGAGGTGGTCGCGGCCGGCGGCGGCACGGCGTGATCCGCTTGGATCAGGGGCAGGTCGGACACGATGTCCTCCCCCTTCCGCCGTCAGTCAGTGAAGATCGACTTCTTCTGGTTCTCGATGGACGTCGTCAGACCGTCGATGTCCTTGGGGTTCTTGATGAACTGCTGGATCGCCGGGATCATCACCGTGGACGCGAAGTCCGGTCGGGTGTCCCGGTCGAGGAACTGCGCGATCTCGGTGGCCGACCCGACCAACTCGGCGGCCTTCTTCTGCAGGGCCGTGTAGCCGCCGACGTCCGCGCCACTGTTGGCGACGAGGACGGCCGGGTCGTTCTTGAGGTTGATGTCCGCGGCGGCCTTGCCACCGAAGTACTCCAGCAGCTTGCGGGCGTTGTCCTCGTTCTTGGGCTTGCGGGCCATCATGTAGCCGTCGATCGGGGCGTCCAGGGCCTTCGCGCCGATGGCCGGGTCGATCTCGGGGAAGGTGAAGAAGTCGAGGTCGTCCTGCTCGTCGTTGCTGAACTGCTGACCGACGAAGAGGCCGAGCAGGTACATGCCGCTCTTCTTCTGCTGCAACGACTGCGCGGCTTCCTGCCAGGTGCGGCCGAGGCTGTCCGGCTGGTGCAGGGGGAGCAGGCCGGCCCAGGTGTCGAAGACCTTCTTGACCTTGTCGGAGGTCCAGGCCTCCTTGCCGGCCATCAGGTCGACGTGGAACTGGTAGCCGTTGATGCGCAGGTTGAGGATGTCGAAGGTGCCCATCGCCGGCCAGCCGTCCTTGTCGGCGAACGCGATCGGGGTGAGGCCGTCCTTCTTCATCTGCGCGCCGAGCGCGGTGAACTGGTCCAGGGTGGTGGGCACCTGGTAGCCGTGCTGCTGCCACACCGACTTGCGGTAGAAGACCGCCCACGGGTAGTACGTCGCCGGGACGAAGTACTGCTTGCCGTCGTCGCCGGTGGACGCCTTCTTGAAGGCGTCCGAGTAGCCGGAGAGCTTGCCCCACACGTCGCTGATGTCGCTGGCCAGGCCCTTCTGCGCGAAGAAGCGCATCCGGTAGCCGGCGAACCAGGTGAAGACGTCGTCCGGCTTGCCCTGTAGGTAGTTGTTGATGTTCTCCTGGAACGTGTTGTGGTCGACCGTGTTGGTCGCGACCTGCACGCCGGACGAGGTCTTGAACCCGTCGGTGACCTTGGCGAGGACATCCTTGGGCTTCGGGTCGGACTGGTTCGATCCGAGCGTGACGTCCTTACTGGACCCACCGGAGTCGGAGTCGTCGCCGCAGCCGGCGAGCAGACCGGTGCTGAGCAGCGCGCCCGTGCCGGCCGCACCGGCCAGCAGCGACCGTCGGTTGATGCCGGCGACGGAGGGCGGTACGAGCCGAGCCAGATATTCGGCTTGCGATCGGGGACGGGACATCTGTGCCTCCTGCGGATGAAGAGGTGCTACGCCCTAGGGCCGTCAGGTGTGGTGAGGAGCGGTCCGGCCTGATGAATACGCATCGTGATCCACCGAGAATCCACATTGGCGAACACGATCGGCCAGTTGGGGCCTCAAGCTACCCCTCCATAGGCCGCTGTCAAGAGGTCTGTTCGCCTCTGATAACCCAGTCGTGATACGCCCGTTACGAGGTAAACGTTGGAAAGCAAGTCGATGTTGGAATCTGTTGACTTCGGTGAGTGGCCGGTGCACCCTCACCTGTCATGCGGCGATGGCAGGGTGACGGCATTTACTTCGGTGGCGACTACAACCCCGAGCAGTGGCCCGAGCAGACCTGGTCGGAGGACGTCGAGCTGATGCGACGGGCCGGGGTCAACCTGGTCTCCGTCGGCATCTTCTCCTGGGCGCTGCTGGAACCCCAGCCGGGTCGGTTCGAGTTCGGCTGGCTGGACCGGGTGCTCGACCTCCTGCACGACGGGGGCATCCAGGTCGACCTGGCCACCGCCACCGCCAGTCCGCCGCCGTGGCTGGCCCGCGCGCACCCCGAGACGCTGCCCCGCCGGGCCGACGGCGCGATTCTCTGGCCCGGTGGACGGCAGGCGTACTGCCCCAGCTCCCCGGTGTTCCGCGAACGGTCCCTGGAGTTGGTACGCGCGATCGCCGGCCGGTACGCCGAACACCCCGCCGTCGTCATGTGGCACGTCTCCAACGAGCTGGGCTGCCACAACGTGCATTGCTACTGCGACGTCAGCGCCGAGGCGTTCCGGGGGTGGCTGCGCGAGCGCTACGGCGACCTGGACCGGCTCAACGACGCCTGGGGCACCTCGTTCTGGAGCCAGCGCTACGGCGACTGGGCCGAGATCAACCCGCCGCGTACCGCGCCGACGTTCGCCAACCCCACGCAGCAGCTCGACTTCCTGCGCTTCTCCTCCGACGAGCAGCGCGCCCAACTCCGCGCCGAGCGTGCGGCGCTCACGGAACTGGTCCGCCAGCCGATCACCACCAACTTCATGATCGGTATGGACGTGAAGCATCTGGACTACCACTCCTGGGCCGACGACGTGGACCTCGTCTCCAACGACCACTACCTGACCGCCGCCGACCCGCAGGCCCACCTCGGGCTGGCGCTCGCCGCCGACCAGACCCGCGGCGTCGCCGGCGGCGAGCCCTGGCTGCTGATGGAGCACTCGACGAGCGCGGTCAACTGGCAGCCACGCAACGTGGCGAAGCTCCCCGGCCAGCTCCGCCGCAACAGCCTGGCCGACGTCGCCCGGGGCGCCGACGGCGTGCTGTTCTTCCAGTGGCGCGCCTCCCGGGCCGGCGCCGAGAAGTTCCACTCCGCGCTGGTGCCGCACGCCGGTCCGGACACCAAGGTGTTCCGCGAGGTCTGCCAGCTCGGCGCGGACCTCAAGGCCCTTGCCGAGGTACGCGGCAGTCGGGTCGACGCCGACGTGGCGATCCTTTTCGACTGGGAGGCCTGGTGGGCGGTCGAGCTGGACTCCCACCCGAGCGTCGACGTCACGTACGCCGACCGGCTCAACGCTCTCTACGCGGCGCTGTGGCGGGCCGGCGTGACCACCGACATCGTCCATCCGTCGGCCGACCTCAGCGGCTACCGGCTGGTCCTCGTACCGACCCTGTACCTCGTCCGCGACAGCGACGTCGAGGCGCTGCACCGGTTCGTGGAGGCCGGTGGCACGGCGGCGATCACCTACTTCAGCGGCATCGTCGACGAGAACGACCACATCCGCCTCGGCGGCTATCCGGGAGCGTTCCGGGACCTGCTCGGCGTACGCACCGAGGAGTTCTTCCCCCTGCGCGAGGGCGAGCGGGTCGAACTCGACGACGGCAGCACCGCCGACGTGTGGACCGAGTGGCTGCACCCCGACGACGCCGAGGTGCTGGCGTCGTACACCGACGGGCCCTTGCCGCGTGTGCCGGCGCTGACGCGACGGCCGGTCGGCGCGGGCGCCGCCTGGTACGTCGGCACCCGGCTGGACGAGCCGGCCACCGACCGGCTGGTCGCCCGACTGCTCGACGAGGCCGGCGTCCGCCCGGCGGCGCAGGCGCCGACCGGGGTGGAGGTGGTACGACGCCGCGACGGCGAGCGAAGCTGGCTGTTCGCGATCAACCACACCGACACCGAGGTACGCGTCGCCGTGCGTGGCACGGAGTTGTTGACCGGGACGCAAAGTACGGGTGAGCTGACCGTGCCGGCCGGCGAGGTGGCCGTGGTCCGCGAGGACCGGTCGTAGTGTGGTCGACGGCCACGGTGCGAAGGAGGTTCCCCAGATGCTGGCCCAGCAGCGGCAGAGCGCCATCCTCGACCTGATCCGCCAGCGCGGCGGGGTCCGGGTGAGCCACCTGGTCAGCCGGTTCGGCGTGTCCGACATGACGATTCGGCGCGACCTGGAGGTGCTGGCCGAGCGCGGCCTGGTGGACAAGGTCCACGGTGGGGCGACGCTGGCCGGGCCCGGCTCGGCCGACGAACCCGGCTTCGCCGCGAAGTCGATCCGCCAGCAGGCGGAGAAGCGGGCCATCGCCGAACGGGCGGCGACGATGGTGGAGCCGGGGATGGCCATCGCCCTGTCCGCCGGCACGACCACCGCCGCGCTGGCCACCCTGCTGTCCGACGTGCACGGCCTGACCGTGGTGACCAACTCGATCCCGGTGGCCGACGCGCTGTACCAGAACCCGCGTGCCGACCAGACTGTCGTCCTCACCGGCGGCATCCGCACCCCGTCCGACGCGCTGACCGGCCCGGTGGCCGAGGCGGCGATCAGCGCGCTCAACGTCGACCTGCTCTTCCTGGGTGTGCACGGCCTGAGCCCGCGAACGGGCTTCACCACGCCGAACCTCCTGGAGGCCGGTGTCAACCGCTGCCTCATCGGGGCCGCCCGCCGGCTGGTGGTGCTCGCCGACCACACCAAGTGGGAGACGATCGGCATCGCCACCATCGCCCCGTTGGAGGCCGCCGACGTCCTGATCACGGACGTCGGCCTACCCGCCGAGGCCCGCACCACGATCGGCGAACAGGTAGGCGAACTGGTCGTCGTCGACCCGTGACGTGATCGACCCGGATTCCTGTAAGTCGGGGTGTTCTCTTCGGCGGCACACCCCGATTTTCAGGAACACGAGTGGATCACCCGTTCACCGGCTGGCGGGCGGCGGCCAGGGGTCGTCAACGGGCAGGCAGGCGCCGCCGTGGTCCGCCTGCCGCGCGCACCGCCGGCGGTCCGGCATGATCCGGTCACAGAAAACCCACTGTCGTACGTGCTGCGCGTCCTCGGCCGACACGCTGATGCCGGCGACGTCGACCTCTGGCATCGAGGCCAGCGATCGGGCGAGTGTGCGGGCCAGATCCAGTGTCCCGGCCAGGTCGGGAACCGTCACCGGCAGGTGGATCACGTGCCGGGGTGGCGGTTCGGCCGAGTCGGTCGGCTCGGTGAAGGCCAGCACGGCGGCCCGGGGCAGCGGTACGAAGATGCGGTCCGGTGGGATCACCACTGCCGCCTCTCGGGCCAGGCACCCTGCCGGGCCCGCAGCGCACGCTTGACCCGCGCGTTCTCCTCGCTGAGCAGCGCCAGATCGTGGTGCAGCGTGGTCAGGTCGAGCGCGATCCGGTGCAGGAACCGCCGCACCTCCCGGGGGTCGAGGCCCCGCCGGCCGAAGCCCACGGTGGCGAACTGGTGGTCGCGCACGTGCCGTGGATGCAGCCGGCCGCCGTCGTAGAGCGTGCCTCTGGTCATCGGTCACCTCCCTGTCGTCGGGCCCGTGGACGCGTCGGGGTCGCGGACGCGTCCTTTTTCGTGGTAGGTATTCGTGCAAGTCGGTTCGGAGCCGGGATTCGGTCATCCCGACGCTCTAGTTGAGACCCGACGAGAGCCGGTATGCGACTGCCACTCGCGAGGCCGCCTCTCGTCACCTTCTCGGCTGTTGGCACAGCCGCGGTTGCCGTGTTTGCACCGGGCTTCCCCGGGGGCCGGCGATCACCCTCACCCGCAGGCCACGTTTCCAGTGGCCTCGGTATTGGTGCAACGACACCAATGAAGTTCGTCATGAGGGACGTCAAGAGAGGGGACCCATGCCCGCCAGGCGTGAATCGTTCGTCCAGACATTGCGTGCCCAGTGGCTCGGCCAGCAGATGCGACAGTTGCGGGAGCAGCGCGGCATCACCCTCAAGCAGGCGGCTGAGTTCCTGGAACGGGACTTCTCGTCCATCGCCCGGTGGGAGCGTGCCGAGTGGCCGTTTCGCCGGGGAGTCGTCGAATCGCTACTCGACCTCTACGGCGAGCACGACGGGCGGGAGCGGAACCGCTTTCTCCAACTCGCCGAAGATGCCTGGCGGACCGATCGGTGGGACGACGACTACGACGAGTTGGTGGACGCCTCCTTCATCGATTTTCCCTGGCTGGAGACCAGAGCCGAGCACATCTGTTCGTGGGATGCGTTCCTCATGCCGGGGCTCATGCAGACGGCTGCCTACGCGGATGCCGTGATCCGTAACGCCGAGGGGGAGCAGGCGACGGACTTCTCGATCAGCAAGTGGTTGCAATTGCGGATCGACCGTCAACGTGTGCTCACAAGGGATCCTGTCGTCCGTGTGGCAGCGGTCATCGACGAAAGTGTCCTGCGACGGCCGGTCGGAAGCCCCGCCGTCATGCGTGGCCAACTACGACACCTCGCCGAGCTGACGCGACGGCAGAACATCGATGTTCGCGTGCTGCCAACGCGAGTCGGCCTGCACGCCGGGCTTGATGGTTCGTTCGTCCTCTTCCGGATGCCCAAGCCGTATCCCGAGGTGGCCTATGCGGAGACGCTCGGCGGGCGTCGATTCATGGAATCTCCGAAGTCGAAACGCTACGCGCTTGCGTACCATCGCCTCCAGGATGTCGCGCTCGATCGGCGCGAGGCGGCCGAGCTGATCGCGAGGATCACGGAGGAACTGCCATGAACGAGTCCTTGCCGGCCGTTGCCTGGCACATCAGCACCCGAAGCAACAGCAACGGCGGGAGTTGCGTCGAGGCGGGGCCTGTTCTCGACGGGTCTGGTCGGGTGGCGGTGCGCGACAGCAAGGACCGGGCGTCCGCGACCCTCGTCTACGGCGTCAGCGGCTGGACGGCGTTCGTCAACGGGGTCAAGGACGGCGCGTTCGCGCGCACCGAGCCGTGATCGACTCGACATCGCCGATGTCGGGGTGTCCCGTCGAGCTGATACCCCCATATCGGTGATGTCGAGTTGATCAAAAGTCGGTGGCGTCACCCATTGGCCGGCGGGCACCATGCCGGTCGTGGAGGCGCACGAGGTGGCGGACCTGTTCGACCGGGCGGTGCGGCGGCTGCGGCGCACCGTCGAGAATGGCGACTCCGACGACGGGTCGGAGCTGCTCCGGCAGGCGGCGGGCGAAGGCGCCCTGGCCGTCCGGCTGGCCGTCGACCGACTCGTCGATCCGGACCGCGTGGTACGCGCGGCGGCATGCGACCTGCTCGGCTCCGCGAGCGCCGTGCACGGGGACGACCTGCGCGCGGACGCCGCGACGGCCCTGATCTCGCTGGCCGCCACCGAAGTAGATCCGGAGGTGCACTGGTCGATCGCCAGCGCGTTGGGTGCGACCTGCGACCCCCGCGCGCTGCCGACCCTGGTCACCCTCGCGGACAGCCCCGACAGCGACGTGCGGTTCCAGGTCGCCGTCGCGGTGCCGGCGGTGCTCGACGACCCGCCGGTCGAAGCGGGCGAGGCGGTGCTGGTCGACCTGTGTACCGACCCCGACGCGAGAGTGCGGGAGTGGGCCACCTTCGGGCTCGGCTGGGTGAGCACCGCGGACGGGAACGCCGTCCGGCAGGCGCTGTGGGACCGCACCCGCGACGTCGACCCGGAGGTACGCGCGGAAGGCACCCGAGGCCTGGCCCGGCGGCGGGACGCACGAGCGCTCCCACTGGTACGTGAGCTGCTCGCCCAGGACGAGGTCCACACCTTCACCATCAAGGCCGCCGCCTACCTCGGTGACCCGTCACTGCTGCCGCTGTTGGACGGCTTCGACCCCGACGAGGACCACGTCGCCGAGGCTCTGCGCGAGTGCGATCCGCTGCGACGTGAGCGGCGGAACGACCTGGCCTGGCGGTTACTGCTCGCCGTACATCGGCGGCGGCCCGACTGGCAGGTCAGCGTCTTCGGCGAACGGTGCGACCTCGACCTTCATCTCGAACTCACCGACAGTGCCGACCGTTCGGCCTACTGGTGGGTCGACGGGCTGCTCCGCCGGGCCGGCGACGAGCCCGAGCGCGCAGCCGACCTGGCGATCGCGGACCTGACCCCGGGATGACCCGCGTCTCGACACGAGATCGCCGATGTGGGGGTGTCGCGGGCGGCGGATACCGCCACATCGGCGATGTCGAGTCGATCAAGCGGGCCAGGCGGGGGCCGGCGCGCTCACAGCCACCTCACAGGGGGTCTGGATAGGGTGCGCGGTGAGTCAACGTCCGACTCCATGGTGGAGCGGTCGGCTGTCGCACAGGAGTTCCGATGGTCTTCAAGAAGATGTTGAGCGCGTTCGGTGTGGGTGGTCCCAGCGTGGACACCGTGCTGACCAACCCCAACACCCGGCCCGGCCTGACCCTCGACGGGCAGGTCAACCTCGTCGGCGGTGACAACCCCGCAGCCATCGAGCAGGTGGTGATCGGCCTGGTCACCCGGGTCGAGGTCGAGGGCCACGACACGGAGTACGCGGGCACCATGGAGTTCCACCGGATGGCCGTGAGCGGGGCGTTCCAGCTCGCGCCGAAGCAGGAGCTGTCGATCCCGTTCCAGCTCCCGGTGCCGTGGGAGACCCCGATCACGGACGTGTACGGCCAGCGCCTGCACGGCATGACGATGGGCCTGCGGACCGAGCTGTCGGTGGCCCGCGCGGTCGACAAGACCGACCTGGACCACGTGGCCGTGCACCCGCTGCCGGTGCACGAGCGGATTCTGGAGGCGTTCCAGCGGCTCGGTTTCCGCTTCAAGCACGCCGACCTGGAGCGTGGCCACATCCGGGGCGTGCAGCAGACGCTGCCGTTCTACCAGGAGATCGAGTTCTTCGCCTCGCCGCAGTACGCGGGCACGATCAACGAGGTCGAGGTGACCTTCGTGACCAGCCAGCGTGGCGTCGAGGTGATCCTGGAGTGTGACAAGCGGGGTGGCTTCCTCAGCGCCGGTCACGACGCGTTCGGCCGCTACCAGGTGTCGCACGCCGACGTCGACCGGGTGGACTGGGCGCAGGTCGTCGACGGGTGGCTGCGCGAGACCACGTCCCGCTACGGCAGTCTGCGCTCGCAGTACGGCCATGGTCACGGCTACGGCCCGAGTCACGGTCACGGCCGGGGCGGTATGGGCGTGGGCGGGATGGTCGCCGGCGCGGCGCTCGGCGTCGCCGGTGGCATGATCGCCGGCGAGGTGATCGAGGACGCGTTCGAGGGCGACTTCGGCGACTTCGGCGGCGACGAGTAGCGCGTTCCACAGACGACGGTGGCCTCCGGGAGATCATCCCGGAGGCCACCGCGCGCTGTGCTGTCACCCGGTCAGTGCCGGGCCTTGCGCTCCTCGCTGCTGCGCCAGTTGCTGCCGGCCTTGGCCAGGCCGCGGCTACCGAGGTAGCCCAGCGTCAGCAGGGTGATCAGGAACCAGGCGTTGTCGGCCCGGAAGATGTCCACTCCGGCGGAGTTCCGACCGACGACCTGCGACGCGCCCAGTACGGCGGCCACCGCGATCAGGTAGATCCAGAACTCGGTGGTCTTGAACGCCTGCTTGGTCTCCGTACCGGGAGCCTGCATGTCGTTCCGACGCCCGTCGTGCATGACCGGCATCTGCTGCGTGTCCCGCATCATGGCGGGGTTCTGCGGGTCGTTCATGGGCCGGTTCATCGGCCTGGTGGAAGCAGCCTGCGTGCTCATCTGGTCCTCCTCAGGATGCGATGAGTCGTACCTGCCTTCCCTCGCCCCGGTACCGCGTTTCGGCCACGGCACGGTTCGCTTGCACGGCGGGGACGCCCACCGACTACCCGAGGCCGCCGACCAGGTAACACTCCCCGGCCCGAAAAAGAATCGACGACGACCGGGCCACGCGCGCCGCCAAGGGCGAAGGGCCATGATCTGCGCAGTTCCAGGGATGCTGCTGTCTCAACCCGCCGCGAGCCAGCAGCATCCCCGAAGATGCTGCCTCACCCCCTTGGGGTGAACGCGGCGGATGTCCGATTCGGGGTCGTCGCGCGAGCCTACGGGTTTGGTCCACCGACGGTCGGGCACGCAGTCAGTTCCACAGCTTCTGCGAGGTGATGGACGTGCGTGAGGACGACATGCGGCAGGAGGCCGCCCGCCAGGCCGAGAACCGGATCGCCGGCGGCGTGTACGGCGAGGGCGCCCTCGACGAGGTGACAGTGCCCCGCACCGACGTGGAGACCCAACTCCAACGCGACGACCCGCTCGACCCCGCACACGAGCGGATCGACCCGCGGGTGTTGCACGACGGCGGCCCGGTCGGCGGGCAGGGCGCGGTGACCACGACCGGTGGCACCGCCGGGCCGGCGAGCGTACGCCGGGTGGCCCGCCAGCCGGAGCGGCATCCCGGCAAGGTGGCCCCGACGACCACCGGTGACGCCACCACGGGCGGCATGAGCACCCCGACGGGTGGCGGCACCAGCGACCAGTCCACCTCGGCGACCGGCCCGGGCAAGTCCATCCGGGACCGTTCTACCGACCGACGGTGAGTCCCACCCGCGCCCCCGCCGACCAGCCGGTCAGCGGGGGCGACGGGGTGGTCGGTCAGCGGCAGGGGCGCAGGATGCCCAGACGCTGCGTGGCCCGGGTGAGCGCGACGTACAGGTCACTGCGCCCACGCGGCGACTCGGCCACCATCCGGTCCGGGTCGACCACCAGCACCGAGTCGAACTCCAACCCCTTGGCCTGGGCGACGGTCAGCACGACCACCCTGCTCTCCAGCTCCGGGTGCTCGCCCACCGTGGCCTCGGGCAGCGCGGCGGTCAGCGCCGCACCGAGCGCGTCCACCCGGCCGGCCGGCACGATGACACCGAGCCGGCCCTCGGCGAGCCCGGCGGCCTCGCGGGTCACCGCCGCCACCAACTCCGCGGGTAGCTGCTCGTCGGGCACCGCGCGGTCCCACGGGGGTACGCCGCTCTCCCGCACCGAACGGGGCGGCCGCAACTGGGGGTCGATCTCGGTGAGCACGTCGGCGGCGACCGCCATGATCTCGGCCGGCGTGCGGTAGCTGACCGTCAGCTCGGTCAGCCGCCAGCGCTGTGCCACGTACGGGGCGAGCGCATCGGCCCAGGAGGGCGTCCCGGCGAGCGCGCCGGTCTGCGCCACGTCTCCGACGATCGTCATCGACCGGCTCGGGCAGCGGCGCATCAGCAGCCGCCATGCCATCGGCGACAACTCCTGCGCCTCGTCCACGATCACGTGGCCGAACGCCCACGTGCGGTCGGCGGCGGCGCGCTGCGCGGTGGTCAGGCGGTCGGCCTCCTCCTGCCGTTCCAGCAGCCGGTCCGCGTCGATGAGGTCGGTCACGCCGAGGATCTCACCGCCCTCGGCCTCGTCCTCCACGTCGATCGAGCGGGAACCGCGGGCGATCTCCAGCACGCCCTCGGCGTACTCCCGCTCCATCACGCGGATGCGCTCGCGCCGGGCGGCGGCGGCCCGCTCGTCCTCGCCGAGCAGTTCGGCGGCCTCGTCCAGCAGCGGCACGTCGGCGGGTGTCCAACCGCCCGGCTCGCGGTGCAGCCGTGCCCGCTCGTCGTCGGTGAGCATCGGCGCGGCGGCGACGATCCGGTCGGGGTCCGCGTACAGGTCGGCGAGCAGGCGCTGCGGGGTGAGCACCGGCCACAACCGGTCGAGTACGGCCTGGACCTCCGTCTCCTCGCGCAACTCCCGGCGGATCTCGGCGCGGTCGGCCTCGTCGAGCAGGTTGTCCCCACCGAGCGGGTCGGCGCCGATCCGCTCGGCCACCTGATCGGCGAGCGCGTGCACGATCTCCACGTCGAACAGCGCCCGCGCCAGGTTGTGCGGACGCTCGGTGCGGCGTACCCGGTCCCGCGCGGCGCGCACGGTCTCCGGGTCGAGGGTCAGCACCTCGCGCTCGATCTCGATCTCCAGTGGCTCGTCCGGCACCCACTGCCGGTCCCGCACGGCCAGGGCCAGCACCTCGGCGAGCACCGCACGGCCCTTGAGCGCCGCGGTCTGGGCCGGCTCGGCGCGCCGGGCGCTCACCCCGGGAAACAGATCCCCCTGGGTACGCAGCAGCACGCCCGTCTCGGCCAACGTGGGCAGCACCTGGGAGATGTAGCGCAGGAACGTCGCGTTCGGGCCGACCAGCAGCACACCGCGGCTGGACAGCTCCCGCCGGTGTGTGTAGAGCAGGTACGCCGCCCGGTGCAGCGCGACGGCGGTCTTGCCGGTGCCGGGGCCACCCTGGACGACCATCACGCCGGGCAGGTCGGCGCGGATGATGCTGTCCTGTTCGGCCTGGATCGTCTCCACGATGTCGCGCATCCGGCCGGTCCGACCGGCGTTCAGGGCGGCGAGCAGGGACGCCTCACCGGTCAGCTCCTCGTGCCCGCCGGGGGAGGCGCTGTCGATGTCGAGGACCTCGTCGTTGAGCCCGGTCACCTTGCGCTGGCGGGTGCGCAGGTGCCGGCGACGGCGTACGCCCTGCGGGTTGGCGGCGGTCGCGAGGTAGAACGGCCGCGCGGCCGGGGCCCGCCAGTCCATCAGCAGCGGGTCGTAGTCGCCGCTGGTGTCGAAGATCCCGATCCGACCGATGTAGCGGCGGGAGTCGTCGTCGCCGTCGAGCCGCCCGAAGCAGAGGCCATTCTCCACGGCGGAGAACTGCTCGACCTGGTCGGCGTACATCGCCACGGAGCTGTCGCGCTGGGAGCGGTCCTGGAGGGTGCCGCCGGTGTTGCGCAGCTCGGCGGTGAGCCGGCGGGTGGCCTGCTCACGCAACCCGTCCAGCCGGCCGTAGAGCATCGAGACGTACTCCTGCTCGCGGCCGATCTCGTCGTCGAGCGGCAATTCACCGGTACCGCCGGAGTGCCTTGACAAGCCGTCTCCCTAAAGATTAGAATGCAATGCAGGAACGGCTTTTAAGCCGTTCTTTTTACTGCCCTCGAATTGTCGAAGATAGCGCGGTCGGCCCGCTGTCACCAAGCCGACCGGGCCGATACGAGTCACACAGAACGCCGGGCCGACCATCTGGTCGACCCGGCGTACGCGTATCGGGGACGTCAGTCGCGGGCCACCTGGTAGAGCCGCTCCGGGGTGACGGCTCCCGCGAGTACCCGCCCGTCGTCGGTGAGCAGCACACTGAACAGCTTGCCGGTGAGCAGTCGCCCGGTGCCCCACTCGCCGCTGACCGCCGGCAGCCCACCGAGCAGCTTCGAGACGTTCGCGTCCGGTGCGTCGCCGGAGGGCTTCTGACCCGGGGCCGCGCCGAGGCGGGCGACCAGGACGGTGGTCCACCCCTCGCCGACCGTACGCACCTGCGGGTTCCGATCCGGCGCGGCGTGCGCCGGCCTGTCCCCGGTCGGGCGCTCGGCGGTCTCCTCGGTGACGGTCACGCCCGGGGGCGGGTTGAAGGCGAACTGGTCGGCGTCGGGGCGGCGGTAGTCGACCTGGGTGAAGGCCATCTCGAACGCCGGCTGGTCGCTGCCCTTGGCGAGCACCTCGAAGCGCAGCGGCACGTGCTGCTTCGCGTCGATGGCGATCCGTAGCTGGTGCACGAGCGAGTCGCGGTCACGCGGCTGGAGCACCAGCTCGTAGGCGTCCCGACCGGCGACGGTGGCCGAGCGGCCGACGCTGACCTGGGTGCTCGGATCGATGGCGCCCAACGCCAGGTCGGCGGCCTCCTGCGGAGTGGCGGGCAGGCTCGGTTCAGCCTCGGGCGTCGCCTTTCCGGCGTCCTTCGCCTCGCCCAGGGTGCGGTGGCGGGCGGTGTTGCTGCGGCTTTCCCAGGTCCACACGTCCCGCCCGTTGCGGATCACGTCCTGCTGGCCGAGCGTGTCCACCAGGGCGACGCGCTGCCGGTCCGGGCCCGAATACCAGACCCGCAGGGTGTGCGTACCGGTCAGCAGGGTCGTCAGGTCGTTGCCGGGGATCAGCCCGACGAGCGGCGGCAGGCCGAGGTCGGCGCGCTGCACGACGGTCCCGGACAACCCCTCCAACTGCGAGGTCTGCAGGTCCACCAGAAGCTGGGCGGCGGTACGCGGCGGCAGGCTCGGCTCCGCCTCGGCGGCGAACGTGCCGACCACGGCGCCTCCACCGATGACGGCGACGCCGGCGGCCACCGGGACCAGCCAACGCAGAACGGGACGGCTTCTCAGGATCGACATGGTGGCTACCTCCTACCCGACATCCTGCCTCCTCGGCGCTGTGAGGGCGCTGAGGACGCCGAACTCGCGGCATTGACCCAGGTGGCACCCTTGAGCCGTGCGGTTGTTGGTGGTGGAGGACGAGGCCCGTTTGGCGGCTGCGCTGCAACGTGGCCTACAGGCGGAGGGGTTCGTGGTCGACGTGGCGGCGACCGGCCCTGCCGGCCTGGACGCGGCACGGCACGGCGGGTACGACGCGATGGTCCTCGACGTGATGCTGCCCGGCCTCTCCGGCTACGAGGTGGTGCGCCGGCTCCGGGCCGAGCAGCACTGGCTGCCGGTGTTGATGCTGTCGGCCAAGGACGGCGAGTACGACCAGGCCGACGGCCTGGACTGCGGCGCCGACGACTACCTGACCAAGCCCTTCTCGTACGTGGTGCTGCTGGCCCGCCTGCGGGCGCTGCTGCGCCGGGGAGCGCCGGAGCGTCCCACCGTGCTGGCGGTCGGCGACCTCCGACTGGACCCGGCCCGCCGACGGGTGACCCGGGCCGACGCCGAGGTGGCCTTGACGGCCCGCGAGTACGCGCTGCTGGACTACCTGATGCGCCGCCCCGGCCAGGTGATCTCCAAGATCGAGCTGCTGGACCACGTGTGGGACGCCAGCCTGGAGACCGCGCCCAACGTGGTCGAGGTGTATGTCGGCTACCTGCGCCGCAAGCTCGGCCGGGATCGGCTGGAGACCGTCCGGGGCGCCGGCTACCGGCTGGCGACGTGACACCCGCCGACCCGGCGAGCGGCCGGAGCGGCTGGTCACCCCGTTGGGGTCTGCGCGGACTGGGCCTGCGGGGCAGGCTCCTGGCGCTCGGCGTGTTCGGGCTCACCATCGGCCTCGCCCTCGGCGGAGTGGTGCTGCTGGGCGCGCTCCGTTTCGTGCTCCAGCGCAGTGTGGACACCGAGGCGTTCCGGACCGCCGACGCGGTGGCCCTGCTCGCCGCCGAGGACGCGCTGCCCGACCCGCTGCCGGTGGCCGGTGGGCAGGTCCGGGTCCAGGTGATCGACGCGCAGGGCCGGGTCCGGGCCGCCTCGATCGACGCGGACCGGCTCGTGCCCATCGTCCGCCCCGAATGGTTGGACACCGGCCAGCGGCAGCGCCTGGACGTTCCCGCCGAGCGGGTCGGGCTCCGCGGACCGGTCCGGGTGGTCGCCGTACCCGCCGGCTCGGCCGCCGATCCGCTGACCGTGCTGGTCGCCCGCTCGATGGCCGACGTACGGCAGAGCACCCACGTGGTACGCACCATCCTGCTGGTGGCGTTCCCGCTGCTGGTGGTGGTCCTGGCCGGGGTGGCGTGGCGGGTTGTCGGCGCGACGTTGCGTCCCGTGGAGGCGCTCCGCCGGGGCGCTGAGGAGATCACCGGTCGGGCCGGCGCCGGTCGTCTACCGGTGCCCGCCTCCGCCGACGAGATCCACCGGCTGGCGGTCACCCTCAACGGGATGCTGGACCGGCTGGAATCGGCCCGGGCCCGGCAGCGGGCCTTCGTCTCCGACGCCGCGCACGAGCTGCGGAGCCCTCTCACCAACATCCGTACCGAGCTGGAGGTGGCCCAGCGACTCGCCGATCGGACGGACTGGACGGCGGTGACCGTCAACCTGCTCGCCGACACCGAGCGGTTGAGCCGACTGGTCGACGACCTGCTGCTGCTGGCCCGTCTGGACGAGATGCCTCCGGCGCGGGGGACCGGCCCGGTCGACCTGACCGCGCTGCTGACCGAGGTCGCCGCCCGGTATCCGTCGCCGCCGGTGCGGGTCGTGCCGTCCCCCGGGCCGTTGTGGACGGCCGGCAACGAGACCGAGCTACGGCGGGTGCTGGCCAACCTCGTCGACAACGCGGTCCGGCACGCGGGCGGCAGCGTCATCCTCGCGGCCGAGCCGCAGGACGCCGCGTACCACCTGGTGACGGTGACCGACGACGGCCCGGGGATTCCGGCGGCCGACCGGGGCCGGGTCTTCGACCGGTTCACCAGGCTGGACGACGGTCGGGGCCGCGACGATGGCGGTGCCGGCCTCGGCCTCGCCATCGTCTGGGAGTTGGTCCGTCGCGCGGGCGGCACCATCTCCGTGACCGACGCCGGCGGGCCACCCGGCCTGCGAGTACGTCTGCTGCTCCCGGCGCTGCCGACCGGGGCCGAGCCGCGCCGGGTGGTCGCCCGACCGTGAGCGTGCGGGACGTCAGCGGCGGCGGGTGCAGACCTGGTTGGCGCTGGCGACGGTGTCGGTGGACCAGACGACGGCGACGGTGAAGCAGTAGTCGTTGGCGCGGTTCAGCGCGTACACGATGTAGCTGTCGGTGCCGGCGGGCAGCGTGGCGATGGCGGTCTTCTCCTGCCCGGCGCGGCCGGCGGAGACGACCACCGGGCCCTCGCCGCCGGCCGGGTACGTCCACCGCAGTGCGATGTTGTCCCGGTTGTCGCGCAGGGACACCGTGCCGGGCGGGGTGCCCGGCGCGGCGGCCGGCCCGGCCGAGCCGGCGGCCGGGGGGCCGGTGGTGGGCGGCGCGCCCGTGCCGCTCGGGCCGGTGCTCGGGGAGCCGTTGACCGGCCCGGACTTCGGGTCGTCCCCGTCGCCGACGCGCGCCACGCCGGCGATCACCGCCGCCGTGCCGAGCAGCACCACGACCACGCCGGCCACCAGCACCGGCACCAGCCGGTTACGGGCCGGCGTCGGCGCCCGGTGCACGGGCACCGGCAACAACCGCGACGGTGTGTACGGCGTCAGCGGCGCGGAGGGCCGATCCGGTTCGGCCGGCGCGCCGGGGCGGTACAGCCGGTAGACGCCGGACGCCTCCTCGGTGCCGCCCGTGAAACCGGCGACCGACGGGGGCACCGGCGGGACGGTGGGGTGCGGGGCAGGGTCGTCCGACGGATCGGGCGGCCAGCGGAAGCCCGGCGAACCGTCCGGCTCGTCGGCCGGCACCCGCGGATTCGGGACCGGGCCGCTGTGGGTGACCCCGGGGCCGGCCAGGCCCTCGGCCAGCTCCGGCTCGACCGGCGCGGACGGATGGTAGGCCGCCTCGAGCGGCGGGTCGCTGGGCGTCGGGGTACGCGCCGCCGGCACCACCGGGGCATCCCGGACGGCGGACGGGTCGTCGGCGCAGACGTGGTCGGGGTTGGCCGCGGCCCGGGCGAGTGACGCCACCTGTAGCGCCAGCGGGTCGTCGGCGGACAGGTGCTGCCGGCACAGCTCGCGGGCCAGTGCCAGGTTGTCGTGCGCCTCGGCGAACTGCCCGCAGTCGCGTTGCATGGAGCCGAGCCGGGCCAGCATCTTGATCCCGCTGGGGTGGCCGTCCCCGTACACCTCGCGGTGCAACTCCCACGCGTCCTGGAGACGGTCGCGGGCCACCGTGCACTGGCCGCGCGCGTACTCGACGGTGGCCAGGTCGGCGTGCGCGGCCAGCACCCGCAGCGACTCGGGACCGTCCTGAGCGGTCAGCTCGATGATCACGTCCTGGTAGAGCCGGGCGGCCCGGGAGTGGCTGCCCACCCGGTGCAGCACGGCGGCCAGGGTCGCCGCGGCGGCCACGGTGCGGGGATCGGAGCGGCCGTGCAACCGGGTCGTGGCCGCGTACGCGAAGGCCGCCCAACCACGGGCGGAGTGCGGCTCCCCGAGCGCGACGAGCACCCGCGCCTGCAGGCTCGCCGCCTCGGCCAGCTCGGGCGTGGCGTTGGCCGGGCGAGGGTCGGCGTCGGTGAGCGCATCGGAGAGCAGCCGTTGCGCACCCGCCATGTCGCCAGCGGACACGAGGTGGTGCGCCTGGTCAGTCAACTCGTCGAAGCCGGAGGACACGCCCCATCGTGCTCATCCGACGACGGTAAGTACAAGACCCGCGCCGGTGTCGATCGGTCAGGATCTGCTCAGATGCTCGGCCAACGTCTCGCTGATCCGGCGTAACTGGTCGATCTGGGCGGGGCTCAACGCGTCGAACAGGTGCCGACGTACCCCTTCGACATGGCCGGGCGCGGCGGCGGCGAGGGTGGCGAAACCGTCGTCGGTGAGCACCGCGATCTGCCCGCGCCGGTCGGTGGGACAGTCCTCGCGGCGCACCCAGCCGGCCTGCTCCAGGCGGGCGACGGCGTGCGAGAGCCGGCTGCGCGACGACCCGGTGACCTCGGCCAGTTCGCTCATCCGCAGTTGCCGACCCGGCGCCTCGGAGAGCCGGACCAGGATCTCGTAGTAGGCGTGCGGCATGCCGGCATCGCGTTGCAGCTCACGGTCGAGCGTGTCCATCAGCGCCCGGGAGGAGGCGAGGAACGCCCGCCAGGTGCGCTGCTCGTCGGGGTTCAACCAGCGGGTCATGACGCCCATCATACTCCCGATGGTTGAACGCTCAACTAAACCGCGCTAGTGTGGGGTCATGGGTATTCACCGGCTCAACCACGCGGTTCTGTACGTCAGTGACCTCGCCCGCAGCGTCGCCTTCTACCGCGACGTGCTGGGCTTCACCCTGGTCGAGATGACCCCGGACAACTTCCGGGGCGCGACCTTCCTCCAGGCCCCCGACTCCACCAACGACCACGACCTCGGCCTCTTCGAGGTCGGCGCGGGCGCCGGGCGCTCGACCGCCGGCCGGGCCACCGTCGGGCTCTACCACCTGGCGTGGGAGGTCGACACCCTCGACGAGCTGGCCGCCACCGCCGAGCGGCTCGCCGCCGCCGGGGCACTGGCCGGCACGTCCGACCACGGCACCACCAAGAGCCTCTACGGGCAGGACCCGGACGGTCTGGAGTTCGAGGTGGTCTGGCTGGTCCCGGCCGACCGGCTCGACGACACCACTCTGGCCGCCCGCAAGCGCATCGGTCGGCTCGACCTGGCCGCCGAACAGCAGCGTTACGGCGGGCAGACCCGCGGCGGTGTGGGGATCTCCGTCCCGGCCTGAACGGCCATAGGGTAGAACGGACCGGTGCCAACCAACCGGACCGCCGACTTCCTCCGCGAACTGCTGGTCCGCCACCTGGCGACCTGGCTGCCCACCGCTCTGCAGCGCGCCCGTCGCGTGACCGTCGCGCTGGCCTGGGCCGGCGCCGACGGCGGCGGTGCCGAGGCGGTGCTGCGGGTGGTCGCCGACCACGCCGCGCAGGTACGCGGCCGACAGGTGACGATCCTGGTGCTGGCCGACGAGGCCGCCGACCTGCCGGCCCGGCTCGGATCGGTGGAGGCCGAGCTGCCTCCCGAGGTGACCGTGCACCTGCTGCCCGGCGGCCCCGGCCGGCTGCCCGTCGCACTGAAGGCGGCCTCCGTGGCCGGATCGCCGCTGTTCTGCTTCCTCGACCTGACCGGCCCGGCGCACGCGGAGGTGCTCCGGGCCTGCGCCAACGGCCGCAACGGCGAAGTGTTGCTGCACGCCGCCAGCAGCGCGCGCCCCGCTCTCGGCCTCGCCGGCTTCCCGCTGGTCGCCGAGGTCACGCCGGTGCTCCCGGTGGACGGAGGATCGGGCGATGTGGAGGCTGGTGCGGGCGACGTGGCGGCTGGTGCGGGCGACGTGGCGGCCGGGATGGGCGACGTGGCGGCCGGTGCGGGCGACGTGGCGGCCGGGGTGGTCGCGTTCGGCAGCCGGTCGGACCGGAGCCTGGAGGCGGTCCGTGACGCACTCTGGACGGTCGGGGCGGACCTCGGTGTGCGTTACCGCGACCCCGCCGACCCGGCGGCCCCACCGGTGGACGTGTCGGGGGACGTGTCCCTTGAGCCGCTGGCCCGGAATCTGCTGGCCGAACTACGCCGGAGTGGGCCGCAGCCGGTCACCGACCTGCGGCGGTACACCCTCACTACGACCGCCTACCGAGCCACCGACGCCAACCAGGCACTCGCCACCCTGCTGACCACCGGTGAGGTGACCCGAGAACGCGAATCAGGCCGCCTGGCCGGCGACGAACTAATCACCCCAACCCCCTAACCCCTGTCTCCCGGCCCTTGTCTCCCCGCGACTGTCTCCCCACCCTTGTCTCCCCGCGATCTTGCACTTTCGGTGGCGACATAAGGGGTGTTCCCGCGCAAAACGACAACCGAAAGTGCAAGATCGACGCGGGCGAGCGCGGGCGAGCGCGGGCGAGCGCGGGGCGCGGGTGGGTGGAGATGCCGAGCGGGGTGCCGGTGAATCACCGGCACCCCGCTCGACTCCCGGGTCGTTACGACCGGGCCTTGTCCTGCTTCCAGGACAGCGGTCCCGGCAGGTCGACGCGGTGTGCCCGGGCCTTCGAGTTCCAGGACCAGCGGCCGATCTTGATGCTCCACGAGGAGAAGCCGTTCTCGGTGAAGTTCAGGATCAGCGGACCGATCTTCTTGCGCTTGCGAAACATGAGGCCCATCGGAGCACTCCCCTCGTCATCGTTCCCTGCCGTGTCGAGATCGAACATTCCCGAACGGGCGAATTCCGAAACCACCTCGTCGTCCCGGATGGACGGTGCGGTGCCACGGCACATGAATCTCTATCCACCAGATAGGTGTTGCGCCCCGGTAAACGCTGCTAGTGGCGCTCCGTAACATCGGCAGCGATGCAAGTCTCACCTTCTGGAAGACCGTTGACCGGCCGCTCCCACCGCCGGCAGCATGAGTTCATGTCGCAGCGGGATGAGCTTCTCCTCATCGCTTGCGTGCACGTCGACCTGGTCCGGCACGCGAGCGCGCTCTGTTGAGCTGACCGGTTCCGTCCGACCAGCTCCTCGTCGCCCTCGAACGTCGGTTCTCCACGTGGCTCGTCGACGTCTCCGCCGGATAGGACAATCCTCATGCCTCGCACCCTGCACCTCAATGCGTTCCTGATGGGCGTCGGCCACCACGAGGCCGCCTGGCGGCACCCCCGCACCGACCCGCGCCGGGTCACCGCCGCCGGTCGGGCACCCGACCTGGTGAAGGTGCTGCCCGGCATCGCCCCGGTGATCGGCGGCACCGAGGCCGAGGCGCTGACGCTCGCCGCCGAGTTCGAGGAGCTGAGCGTGCCCGACTACGCCCTCGCGCAGCTCTGCCGGATGCTCGGCATCGACCTCACCGGTCTGCCACTGGACGGGCACGGCCTGCCCCGGCCGGCCAGCGCGTACGCCGCGTCGGCCCTGGTGTCGGCATGACCACCGTGGAGCGTCCCACGACGGACGCGACCGAGTTGCGGCCGGTCGACCGGAACCTGTTCCGCGCGCTGCTGCGTCGGCAGGCCACCAGCGTCACGGTTGTCACCGCCGTGGCGCGGGCCACCGACCCGGCCTGCCTGGGCGGCATCGGCGCGCCGATCCGGGCCGGGTTCACCGCCACCTCGTTCACCTCGGTCTCGCTGGACCCGCCGCTCGTCTCGTTCTGCCTGGGGACGGCGTCGTCGAGCTGGCCGGTGCTGGCCCGCGCCGAGCACGTCGCGGTCCACCTGCTGGCCGCCGGGCAGCGGGAGGCGGCGTCGGTCTTCGCCACCAGCGGCATCGACCGCTTCGCCGCCTACCCGGACTGGACCGCCGGACCGTTCGGAGTGCCCCTGCTGACCGGGGTGCTGGCCCGGCTGCTCTGCCGGGTGGTGCACCGCATCCCGGCCGGCGACCACGCGCTGGTGATCGCCGAACCGCTCGCCCTGGGCGACGGCGGTGACGGCGCCCCGCTGGTGCACCACCGGGGCGGCTACACCACCGCGGCCGGCGCGTGAGCGCGCCCGTCGCGGCCGACCTGCTCGCGTTGGACCGGGCCGCCCAGGACCTGCTGTTCCGGGCGGCCCGCACGGCCGACACGTTCACCGACGAGCCGGTCACCGACGCCCAGGTCGCGGCGATCCACGACCTGATCCGGTACGGGCCGACCGCGTACAACGGTCAGCCGTTGCGGGTGCTGCTGCTGCGCTCGCCGCAGGCCCGGGCCCGGCTGCTGCCGTACGTGTCGTCGAGCAACCGGGCCAAGACGGCCAGCGCGCCGCTGGCGGCGGTGCTCGCCGCCGACGTGGACTTCCACGAGCGGCTGCCCGAGCTGTACCCGCACCGGCCGCAGGCCCGGGACTGGCTCGGCGACCGGGCGGCGCGCGCCGAGCAGGCCCGGTTCAGCGCGACCCTCCAGATCGGTTACCTGCTGGTGGGGGTACGCGCGGCGGGGCTGGCCGCCGGTCCGATGGCCGGGTTCGACGCCGCCGGGGTGACCCGGGAGTTCTTCCCCGACGGTCGGTACGAGGCGCTGCTGCTGCTGAACGTCGGCCGCCCCGGCCCGGACGCCTGGCGGGAGCGACTGCCCCGGCTCACGTCGGAGGAGGTGGTGTGGACGGTGTGAGCGGGTGTCAGCGCGGCTCCCACGCGTCGGGCAGCGCGGTGAGCTTGCGGACGTGGGCGGGCAGCCGACCGCTGATGATCTCGGCGAGACTCACCTCGTCGACGACCCGTCGTACGGCGGCACGCACCGCCACCCACAGGCCCGGCAGGTTCTCGGCCGCGCCCTCGTAGCGGGTCTCCTCCGGGCGCAGGCCGCGCACGCCCGCCAGCGGGCCCTCCACCGCGCGCAGCACCGCGCCGACGGTCACCTCGCGGGGCGGTCGGGCCAGGGTGTAGCCGCCCTCGGCGCCCCGTTGGGCGCGGACGATCCCGGCTCGGCGCAGATCCGCGAGGACCGCCTCCAGGAACTTGCGGGGCATGTCCTGTTCGGCGGCGATGGCCTGGGTGGACAGCAGCGACGGGTACGCGGTCGCGAGGCTCAGTGCCGCCCGTACCGCGTAGTCGCCGCGCGCGGAGATCTGCACCCCGTCATCATGCCCGTCCACTCGGGCCATGAGGGCCACCGGGCCGGGTGGTGTGACCGGAGTTGGTGGGCTCGCTGTGCGCGCCGGAGCGGAATCGGCCGCCGTTGGCGCTCGTCGGCTCGGCCGGCGGACGGGGTCGGACGACCCGTCCCACGGCCGGCTGGTCGCGGGCGGCACGGAAGGCGCCGGGGCTGACCCCGATCTCCCGGGTGAAGAACCGACCGAAGTTGGTGGGCTCGGAGAAGCCGAGCCGACGGCCGATCTGCGCGATCGGTTCGTCGCTCGCCGCGAGCAACCGGGCGGCCTGCAACGCCACACGCTCGTCGATGACCTGCTTGGCGCTGTGGCCGGTGACGGCCAGACAGGCCCTGGTCAGGGTACGCACCGAGCAGCCGAGCGCGGCCGCGTAGTCCTCGACCCGCCGGGTCACCTGGTAGCCGTGCTCCACCTCCCGGCAGAACCGCTGGAACGTCTCGGCCTCGTTGCGCTGCCCGGACCGGTTCGCATCCGGCAGCGTCAACCGCAGCAGCAGGACGGCGAGCTGGTGGCGCAGCAGCGCGCGACCGGCCGGGCCGTCGCCGTGCCGCTGGCAGTCCACGGCCAACTGGCTCACCTCGTTGATCACCGCGTCCTCGTCCTCGCCGGCCAACTGCCGCCACGTCGGCGCCGCGTCCGGGTCGACGGCCAGGCCGTGCAGCGCCTCGGTGGTCCAGCCGACCACCGTCGCGTCGAACTGGGGGCCGGCGCAGCGCAGCACCTGACCGGCGCGGACCCGCAGCAGCGTGCCCGGCCGGCACGGCAGGAGGTGGAAGTCCAGCTCGGCGTCGCCGTGGCCGCGGGTGGTGAGGATCAGCAATTCCCGTTCGACGAACACCGGCCGACGCCAGCCGGGATCACCGGCAAGGTCGGCCAGCGCGAACGTGGAGATCTCGTCGGGTACGGGTGATGCCGTTCCGATCGATGGCGCGGGGGAGGGATCGGTGGAGACCATCGCCTGCGACGGTAGCCCGAAGCGCAGGTCACCGCATCCCGACCTCTGTACGCGACGGCGCCGAGGCTTGTCGCGATCCCTGCGGCCGGGCTACGTTACCCGGCGGTAGCGCCGTCCGGTCCCTGGCCGCCCGGCGCCCCGCCGGCCGCTCGCCGGACGGCGGACCCGCCGACTCGCGATGGGATGGGCATGACGCAGCTGTTCTCGGTCGAAGGCAAGACGGTCCTGGTCACCGGCGGGTCACGAGGAATCGGGCTCATGATCGCCCAGGGTTTCGTCCGGGCCGGCGCCCGCGTGATCATCTCGTCCCGCAAGGCGGACGTCTGCGAGCAGGTCGCCAGCGAACTGTCGGCCGAGGGCCAGTGCGAGGCCATCCCCGCCGACCTGAGCGCCGACGACGGCGCGCAGGCCCTCGCCGCCGCCGTACGCGAGCGCGTCGACAAGCTCGACGTGCTGGTCAACAACGCCGGCGCCACCTGGGGCGCGCCACTGGAGAGCTACCCGGAGGCCGCGTTCGACAAGCTCTGGGCGGTCAACGTCAAGGCGGTCTTCCGACTCACCACCGCGCTGCTGCCGGCGCTGCGCGCCGCCGCCAGCGCCGACGACCCTGCCCGCGTGATCAACATCGGGTCCATCGACGGCATCCGGGTGCCGTCCATGGAGGTGTACGCCTACTCGGCCACCAAGGCCGCCGTGCACATGCTCACCCGCAGCCTCGCCCACCAGCTCGCCGGCGAGCAGATCACCGTCAACGCGATCGCGCCCGGCCCGTTCGAGAGCAAGATGATGGCGTTCGCCCTCGACGACCCGGGCAGTCGTGCCGCCATCGAGCAGCAGGTGCCGCTGGGCCGCATCGGCCGCCCCGAGGACATGGCCGGCACCGCCATCTACCTCTCCTCGCGGGCCGGCGCGTACCTCACCGGAGCCGTCATCCCCGTCGACGGCGGCATCACCACGCACGGCTGAGCACGGGCCAACCCGGGTCGGGCTGTGGTCGTACCCCCGGGGGTGGATGTGCCGGGGCCGCGCGGACTCGGCAGATCCGCGCGGCCCCGGTGTTGATTTTTCTCAGCGGCCGGCGAGCAGCCGGTTCACCGCCGTGTCGACGTCCAGGTGCTCGGCCTCACGACCGCGCGGGACGACCACGTACGTGCGTCGAAGGAATCGCACCAGGACGCTGCGCGGCACCTCGAAGAGGGCGTTGCCGTCCGGTGACGAGAGGGCCAGCGCGACGAAGTCGCCGCGCGGTGTGGCCCAGGGCCAGACCCGCACATCCCCGATGCCGGCCGGCTCGTCCAGGCCGGTGACCAGGAGTTCACGAGCGAACGACCAGCTCACCGCCTCGCCCCCGGCCGATTCGGCATGGAACAGGACATGGACCGCATACGGGTCAGCAGGGTCGTAACGCAGACTGGCACGCACCGGCAAGGCGGTGGCGTCAGGCGCGACGAGCCTTAGCGACGTCTCGACCTCTACGGTCGTCGGTCGGATGACACTCATGGACGTTCTCCCCCCGGCACCGCTGCGGAACGCGCGTGTCCCGCTTTTCCCATACTCAGGTGCTACTCCTGGCTACGCTCCGCCATACGCTGACTTCACCCAGTGGTGGGAAGGGGGACGGAAGCGCCTCCTGAATGTGAACATTCATGTAGGATTTCCGGTTCTGCCCAGTGTGTGATGCCGCCCGGCGTCGGGTGGCTCAGTCGTCGACTTACTCCGGTAACGTCCAGTCGGCCGTTGCAGTGACGGGCCCGGGCGACACTGGAGGGTGAAATGGTCACGAACCGATCCTCAGTGGATCCGGTGGCCGCGCCAGGCCCGCCGAACGTCGCGGTCCGAGCAGCCGAAAAGCGGGGGTACGACGTGCCGATTGAGCAGCCCAAGCGACCCGGACGGTCGACGCCAGAGACGGGCCGTCCCGGCGGTGTCCTCGTCGTCGGGGAGCCGCCGCGGCGCCCCCACTGGCGGCAGCGGATCTCGACGACACTCGACCTCATCCGGGCCAACCCCACCGGCCGGATCGCCCTCAAGATCTTCATCGCGGTCGCCGGCGCGCTGGTGGTCACCATCGGCATCGCCCTCATCCCGCTACCCGGCCCCGGCTGGCTGCTGGTCATCGCCGGCCTCGGCATCTGGGCCGTCGAATTCCACTGGGCCCGCCGACTGCTCGGCTTCACCCGCCGACACGTCCACGGCTGGACGCGCTGGGTGACACGACAGTCACTGCCGCTGCGACTCGTCCTCGGTGCCGTCGGCCTGGTCTTCGTCGGCGCGGTGGTCTGGCTCTCCCTCAAGCTCAGCCTCGGCATCGACGTGGTGGCCGAGGCGAGGCAGCACCTCGCGGCGCGCTGACCCCGGATTTTTGGTCTCGTTCCACGATCGGGTAGAGTCAACGGCGCTGAGGGCGATTAGCTCAGTGGGAGAGCGCTTCGTTCACACCGAAGAGGTCGCTGGTTCGATACCAGCATCGCCCACTCTCAGTTTGTGCAGGTCAGAAGCCCGTTACCGTATGAGTCGGTAACGGGCTTCACCTTATGGACGCTGCTGATCGTCTATCGGTCGGTCGAAGTCGATGCGGTGGTCGTACAGCCAGGCAAACGCCTCAGGGGTGCTGAATTTCCTCACGAACAGGGGGAACGTCACGTCGCGCAGGACTCGACTCACGCCGGTGGCCGCCTTGCTGCGGTTGACCTGCTTGGCTCCCGCCAGCACCTTGCTGACCCGGTCGGCGCGCAACCGTTGGTACGCGTGGAACGCCGCAGGCGGATCATCTCGGTCTCGCAGACAGCGGAGCGGGCCAGTTGCACGGCGTCCTCGAAGGCCATCGACGCGCCTTGGCCGGAGCTGGGTGAGCTCACGTGTGCGGCGTCACCGATCAGGACTGCGCGTCCGCGGTGCCACCGCTTCGGGGCATCCATGTCGTGCATGGGAAACCACGTGTAGTCCGGCGGTGTCGCGCGGATGAGCTGCGCGGCCGGCGACCTGTCCCCGGCCAAGACTTGCAGCAATCGCTGTTGCCACTGCGCGCCGGAAGTCGCGGCAAGGTCGGCTGCGGTGGGTTCGTCGGCCCGGGGCAGATTGGCGAACCACCAGACGCTGCCGTCCGGACTGGCCATGGAGGCGAAGAACGCCCGCCTGCCGAAGACCATATTCATCACACCGGGATCGGACTGCGGTGTGGCCATGCGGGTGATCCCGCCCGTGCCGACGAGCCCGACGTATCGGGGTTGTGGTGCGTGCGGGTCGACAAAGTGCCGGGTCGTCGAGCCGATGCCGTCGGCGCCGATGAGCAGGTCGCCGACAGCTTCCGTGCCGTCGCTGAAAACTGCGGCGACCCGGTCACCGCGTTGTCCGATGTGGGCCAGGCGCTTGCCGTGGTGGATGGGCACGCCACGGCGGAGGGCCTCCTGACGCAGCGCGGCGTACAGGTCGTAGCGGCCGATGACGATGGGGAGTGTCCCGTCGGGCAGCGGAGTGCCGGTGTGTCCTTCGCCAAGGCATCTGCCGTTGCCGAGCCACATGACGCCGCGGGGTACGGGAAATCCGGCGTCGCGGACGACTGTGTGCGCGTCGAGGGTGCGTAGCGCGTCAGCGCGGGTCTTGCCGTCACACCCACCCAGCTCGCCGAACGGATGGGCATGACCACCGGCGCGGTGAGCAAGATGCTCGACCGGATGGAGGCGCAGCGCCTGGTCCGCCGCGAGCATGATCCGCCCGACCGCCGCCGGATCACCGTGCACGCCAGGCCCGACCGGACCGACGAACTGTCCGCGCTCTACCAGCCGATGGCCGCGTACCTGACCGAGCGCATCGCCGGGTTCACCGACGACCAACTGCGCCTGCTAACCGACTTCGCCCGTACCGGCCGCGAAGTGGCGCTGCGCGAGGCCACCCGGCTCCGCGAGGGCGGCAGGCCACATTCCACGCGGAAACGCCGGCGGTCGGATGGTCTACCAAGCTGAACGTGCGAGGTGTCGCAGGTTTCGATCAGCAGACCTGGAGCGAACACCGCTCCGCTAAACGGCGTTGCTGCTGTGCGGACTCCGTGCGCGAAGGAACGCGGTGGCCATCCTGCGCTGCGTCGGCGTGCCGACCGCGGCCAGGGCGCCCAAACTGAGTCCGACAGGGCACTGGTCGGCGAGGCCCGACGGATGCGGGAGGGCGGGTCAGGGGTCGCGGTGGTGGAGGAGGAGAGCGCCGAGCAGGAGGGACGCGCCGGACCAGGCGGCCAGGACGGCGAGGCCCGCCCAGGGACCGATCGGGAGGTCATCCAGGTCGGTGGTGGCCTGGACGGCGAGGCCCGCCGTCATCGGCGCGAACCGGCGCAGCGTCCGTTGGAGTTCCGGGTCGTTGATCGCCGCCGCGACGAGCGGCACGGCGTAGAGCAGGGCCAGCACCGCCCCCATCGCGGCCGCCGAGTCCCGGATCGCGGCGGCGACGCCGAGCGCGAGCAGCCCGATCAACACCAGGTAGAGCACCGACCCGACGACCGCCCGCAGCGTGGGACCGTCGGCCAGCGACGGCGCGGCGTTGCCGTTGCCGTTGCCGTTGCCGTTGCCGTTGCCGGGCAGGATCGCCCGGCCGGCGGCCACGCAGCCGAGCACGGCAACGGTCCCGGCGGCCAGGGTCAGGCCGCCGGTCAGGACCGCCTTCGCCGCCAGGACCACCATCCGGCGGGGCGCGGCGGTGAACGTCGTGCGGAGCAGGCCCGTGCCCTGCTCGCCGTCGATCGCCAGCACGGCCAGCATCACGACGACGGCCTGGCCGAGCTGCACCCCGGCCAGGCTCAGCGCGACCGGATCGAGGCCGCATCCGCCCCCTTCGCAGCTCGCCGCGGCAATCGCGAGCAGGCTCACCAGCACCGTCGCCACCACGATGGTCGGCAGCAGCCAGCGGGCTGTCGGCTCGGTCCGCACCTTCGTCCACTCGGCGTGCAGCACCCGGTTCACGCGTCGCTCCGGCGCAGTCGCGCGGACGCCAGGCCGAGGGCCAGCGCGGCGTACCCGGCCATGACCGCGAGGCCGCCCCATCCCGGCAGCGGGTAGTAGCCGGACCCGGGCGTATAGCTCGCCAGCACGTGCGCGTACTCGGGAGTGACCTGTTGGATCGCGAAGGCCGCAGCCGGAGTCAGCCGCAGCAGCCATTCCGACGCTGCGGTCGGCAGGCCGCCGACTACCGCCGCCAGGTACGGCAGCACCACGACCGCCACCGCGATGCCGACCGCGGCCAGCCCGCGCCGGAGCAGCGCCCCGAGCCCCAGGGCGAGCAGTGCCGCGCCGGCGACCAGCAGACCTGCCTCGAGGGCCACCCGCGCGATGGTCGGCAGCGGCACCCCCGGCTGTCGGAAGCCGTTCGACCGCAGCGCAGCCCAGGCAAGCGGGATGACCAGCGCGGCGGCGGCCGTTCCGGCGACGAAGGTAACAGCGCCGAGCACGACAGCCTTCGCCGCCAGGACGCGGCCCCGTCGCGGGCTCGCCAGCAGCGTCACTCCGATCACGCCCCGCCTGAGTTCCGTCGTGATGAAGAGGGCGGCCACCACGATCACCACGATCAGACCGATGACCAGTCCGATCAGGGCAAGCTGAATAGCGGGCCCGGACTCGCCGGTGAGTGGTGCGATGTCGCCGTTGCCGGACACCGTCATGACGCCACCCGCCTCCTCGACGCTGCCCGGATGGTGCAGGGTGCCGTCCGGGTTCGGCTCGACCCCGATGTCGTCGCGGAGCCAGTCGCCACCCGGCGCGGTGCCGGTCAATCCGACGTTGTCGAAGGTGGCGGTCGCCTTGGCCAGTCGGGCCTGGAAACCCCCACCTCCGACACCGCCGTGCACGGTGAGGTCGCTGGGCGAGGTGACGAAAAGCCCGATCTCGACAGTGCCCGCCAGCTGAGCGGTGCCGACGCTGGTCCAGGAGGCGCCGTCGGCCGACTCCTCCCCGGTGAGGGTGTCACCCACGCGGGTCAGCCGCAGCCAGCGCGGGGCGTCGGCGGATACGGCGCCCGGCTTGCCCGCGGTGTCGTGGACGAAGTCGTGCTGCATCCGGACACCGTGCTTCGCGGTGACCATGAGGGCCACGTAGCGGGATCCCTCGGCGGTGCCGTCCTTGACAATGACACCGGCCTTCGCCCACTCCACCAGGCCCGGGACGATCTCGTCGTGATCCGGCGGCGGGTAGGTGATCAGGCCGGTCATCGACGTCACCCGTACCGTGATGGCGCCGTCCCCAGCCAGCGGCTGGTGCACGAAGTAGAACTTGTCCCGCACCGGCTGGCCGTCCGGGCCGACCGGGGAGGTCGGGCATTCGACGTCGACAGTCCCCTTCGAACAGACCGAGTGGCTGTTCGACGCGACGAACAGCCCCAGCAGTACGGTCACCAAGGCCGCGGCCACGGTGCCGAGCACCCAGCCGCGGACCGTTCGGAACTTGGTCCATTCGGCCCGCACGAGCCTTCCGAAGTCGCTCATCGGGCCGCCTCCCCGCGGAACTCGACCGCGTCGCGGGTCAGCGCGAAGTAGGCATCCTCCAGCGAGCCCGCGCCTTCCCCCGGTGACGCCGCCAGCAGTTCGGACATGGTGGTGTCGGCGAGGACCTTGCCCCGGCCGACAATCACCACGTGCGCGGCGATGTGCTGGAGTTCGCTCATCAGGTGGCTGGAGACCAGCACGGCCCGGTCCTGGGCGGCGAGGGTCCCCAGCAGCCCGCGCATCCACACGATTCCCTCCGGATCGAGGCCGTTGAACGGCTCGTCCAGCATCAGTATCGGCGGATCGCCGAGCAGCGCGGCGGCGATCCCGAGCCGCTGCCGCATGCCCAGCGAGAAGCCGCCGGCCCGCCGGCGGCGGACCTCGCCCAGCCCAGCCTGCTCCAACACCTCGTCGACCCGCCGGGTGGCGAGGCCCTGCGAATGGGCCAGCCAGAGCAGGTGGTTGCGGGCGGAGCGGCTCGGTTGCAGCGCCCCGGCGTCGAGCAGCGCCCCCACGTGCGTCAGAGGCCGGCGCAGCGTCCGGTAGGGCACGCCGCCGACGAGCGCGGTGCCGCCGTCCGGGGCCGCGAGGCCGAGGACCACCCGCATGGTGGTGGACTTGCCGGCGCCGTTCGGGCCGACGAAGCCAGTGACGTGCCCCGGTCGTACCGTGAAGGACATGCCGTCCAGGGCGACGGTGCGCCCGTACCGTTTGCGCAGGTCTGAGACCTCGATGCTGGATTCCATGGCCCGGTTCTACCGAGCACGCCATAACAGCGGCCGAACGCGTACCGTCACTCCCTTGTTAGGTCCGGGCCGGCATGCTGGTCACGTGCCGGTCGGCGGCGCGGCGGGGGGAACGGGATGCGGACGGCTCGACTGCGGTTCACGATCATGTACGTGGCGCTGTTCATGCTCTCCGGCGTCGCGCTGCTCGGCCTAACCGGCGTAATCACGATCGCCCGCAGCAGCACCGCGGTCGCTCCCGGACAGCAACAGCAACGACAGCCGGCCGCCTCCGCCGCGCGGATCGCCGAGCTGGAGGCCCGGCTGGAGGCCGTGCACCAGGACCAGGCCCGGCAGCTGCTGGGGGGCTCGGCGATCGCGCTGACCGTGATGGGGGCGGCCTCGGTGCTGCTGGGGCGGTCGGTCGCCGGGCGGGTGCTGCGTCCGCTGCGCACGATCACCGCCGCCACCCGTCGGATCACCGCCGACAACCTGCACGAGCGGCTCGCCGCCGCCGGCCCGGACGACGAGGTCAAGGCGCTCGCCGACACCATCGACGAGCTGCTCGAACGCCTGGAGCAGGCGTTCGCGGCGCAGCGCCGGTTCGTCGCCAACGCCTCCCACGAGCTGCGAACCCCGCTGGCCACGATGCGCGCGTCGCTGGACGTCGCGCTCGCGAAGCCCGGGCCGGTGCCGCCGCAGACGGTCGCGCTCGCCGACCGGCTGCGCACCGAGTTGAGCCGGATCGAGGAGCTGCTCGGCGGCTTCCTCACCCTGGCCCGCGCCCAGCACAGCGCGCTCACCGACCGTGCGCCGGTCTCCCTGGGTGCGCTGGTCGCGGAGGCGGTGTCCGCCCGCGCCGCCGACATCGAGGCCAAGCGGCTGACGGTCCACGCCGACGTGCGGCGGGACACCTGGACCGACGGCAACGCGACGCTGCTCACCCAGATGACCGGTAACGTGATCGACAATGCGGTCATCCACAACGTGCCGGACGGTTGGATCCGGGTGGTCGCCGCGCCCGAGACCGGCACCGCGCTGCTGTCCGTCGAGACCGGCGACCCGCCCCTCGACCCGGAGCAGGTCGCTCGGCTCGGCCAGCCGTTCCAGCGGCTCGGCGTGGAGCGGACCGCAGGCGGCGGTGCCGGACTGGGCCTGTCGATCGTGGCAGCCATCGCGGCGGCGCACGGCGGCACGCTGGTGCTGCGCGCCCGGCCCGAGGGCGGCCTGCACGTGGCGATCCGGCTACCGCTGATGCCGTCAGCGCGCCGGGACGACGGGGCAGCATGAGGGTGCTGGTGGTCGAGGACGCGCGGGCGCTCGCCGAGGTGGTCGCGGAGGGCCTGCGCGACCAGGGGATGGCCGTCGACGTCGCGCTGGACGGCCTGGCGGCCGCCGAGAAACTGGACCTCGCGCCGTACGAGGTGGTGGTGCTCGACCGCGACCTGCCGGGCCTGCACGGCGACACCCTCTGCCAGATGATCACCCAACGGGACGACCGCCCGATGGTCCTGATGCTGACCGCGGCCGGCGCGCCTGGCGACCGGGTCACCGGCCTGACGCTCGGTGCCGACGACTACCTGGCCAAGCCGTTCCACTTTCCCGAGTTGGTGCTGCGGATCCGCGCCCTGGCCCGCCGCCGCCCGTCGGCGCAGCCGAGGACGCTGCGGGTGGCCGGCCTCGAGCTCGACCCGGCTCGGCGCACCGCCACCCGCGACGGCCGCCGGCTGGACCTGTCGGTCAAGGAGTTCGCCTTGCTGGAGGTGCTGCTGCGGGCGGCGCCCGCGTTCCTGAGCTCCGAGTCGCTGCTGGAGCAGGTCTGGGACGAAAACGCCGACCCGTTCACCAACACCGTCACGGTCACGATCGGCCGCCTCCGCCGCAAGCTCGGCGACCCGCAGATCATCACCACCAAGACCGGCGTCGGCTACCGCATCGCCGACCTGACAACAGGTTGAACATCAAGGTGTGCCCGTGCCGTGGTCGACGCCACGGTCTTCGCGGCACCGCTGGGCACGGTCCACGAACTCGGCTAAGCGCGCGCCACCGTGCGAGCCACGCGTCCAACAATCTGGTGATTCGCCCCTGACCATTGTCCTGGCCCGACCGGCTTCGCAATCCGAAAGGGCTTACCCGAGCTGCCCCGCGCATGCGCTCATCTGCCGCTGACAAGGCGCGGTGATCGTGGGCGTGCGTTCCCGATCGACCGATGCGGCTGAGGGAGCGTGCCAAGCGTAGCGCTGGGCAGGCAGCCTCACGAGCGGTCGGCGGCCCGGTGCGAGCCCGGTCTGGGGAGCAGGCTGGGAGCAGCGGGGTGCCCTGAACAGCTTTGAACTGCGTCCAATGGCATCGAACAGCCCCGAACTGCACCCACCCCGGCCTGCGGCGCCACGTTCTCCCAGGTCAGAGTAGGTGCGGCGTCCTGTTCCACACCGAAGAGGTCGCTGGTTCGATACCACCATCGCCCACCAGTTAGAGCGCGTTTGGTTTGTGGGTTGGGCGGGTGTGTCGCACAGCCGGTCCGATCGATGAGGGTGATTCGGTCGGTAGACGGGTATGGATCGAGTGC